>PBFH01000024.1 GCA_002719885.1 Rhodospirillaceae bacterium
TATGCTGATGAGCTTGGCTTTAGGGCAGCCGACCGCTGTCTGCAAGTTCATGGCGGCATTGGATTAACTACGGATCTCCCCATAGAAAAATTATGGCGACAATCTCGTAGTTTTCGAATTACCGAAGGGCCTACAGAAATCATGAAAATGGTGATAGCTCGCAATATTTTGCGCGAATATTAAAATAACTAAATAATGGGAGAAAAATACATGGCAAAAAATTCCACTGCTAAGAAAGGAACAATTAAAAATAAGGGGTCAAAATACCAATACAATAATGTGCTCGTAGAACAGAGAAAGGATGGGATTACCTTTTTGACTTTAAATAGACCCGAGAAACGAAACGCAATGAGTCCGGAGCTTCATCATGAGATGGATGACGCCCTAGAACACCTCGCGGTCGACGCCGACACCAAATTGGTCATTCTGACCGGAGCAGGAAAAGCTTTTTGTGCTGGTCAGGATTTGAAAACTTATTTCAGAGGTTTGTCAAATGACCCCGTTGCCCGAAGCAGGGCAGCAGCGGCATCGGAAAGCTGGCGGTCGTATCGGCTAATCGGCTTTCCAAAACCGACGATAGCCATGGTTAACGGCTTTGTTTTTGGCGGAGGGCTAACACCAATCGTATCATGTGATGTTGCCATTGCATCAAACGACGCGGTTTTTGGTATTTCGGAAATTAACTGGGGGCATATTCCAGGAGGCCTTGTTGGTTGGAACGTCAATCAAGTTATGAGTTTCCGTGACGCGATGTGGTATTCTATTTCAGGGGATACATTTAATGGAAAAGAAGCTGCACAAATGAAATTTGTAAATTTCTCAGTTCCACATACCAGATTAAAATCTGAAACCCTAAAAATTGCGCGAAAGCTTTTGAAAAAAAATCCTTGGGCTATTCGTTATACCAAAGAAGCAATACGTTCAGTTCGGGATATGAACATGGAACAAGCGGCTGATTATCTACGTTGCAAAAGCGACGCGCTACAAAGAGTTGATAAAGAGCAGGGTCGTCAGGAGGGTATGAAACAATTCCTAGACGAAAAGACCTTTAGACCGGGCGTGGGTACCTACAAAAGAAAATAGTAAACGGGGAGCAGATAAATGACTAAGGGTCTTACAGAACCAGAGGTCAACAAATTTCAAGAAGATGGCTTTTTTTTTCCATATGAAGTGTATACCCCAGAAGAAGCAAGAAACCTCTGGAAAAAGTTCAATTCTTTAGAAAAAGAGCTTGGTGAAGAACCGCAAAATCGATTTCGTATTAAAGCACAATTGCCTTTCCCATGGCTCTGCGACGTCGTAAGTCACCCCAAGCTTTTGGATGCACTCGAAGATTTGATCGGGCCTAATATTTTATGTTGGGGAGCCTCTTTTTTTACAAAAAAGGCCAATGACCCGCGATTTATATCTTGGCATACTGACAGTTTCGTATACGGCTTCGAACCTTCAGAAACCGTGACGGCTTGGCTTGGCTTCAACGATTCCACGAAAGAATCTGGATGCCTTCGTTACATTCCCGGATCCCACAAAGAAACTGCAATTCACGAGATTAAGCCTGATCCAGATAATTTGGCAACACTTGGGCAGAACGTAATCAATGTGCAAGAAGAAAAAGCGGTATACGCCGAATTAAAAGCGGGACAGGTGGTATTTCATCATGAAAGTGTGGTTCATAGTTCAGGGCCAAATACCGCAAATCATCCACGTATAGGTTTCTCAATCCACTATGTTGCACCCCACGTTAGAGAAACAAGATTTGAGGGTGCAACTGCGATGTTATTAAGAGGGGAAGACAATTACGGATTTTGGGGTGCTGACCCAGTGCCCAAAAAAGACTTCGACCCCAATTGCATCAACGCTATGCTAGAAACTCGTAAGAAGTTTATGTCGATTACTGAGAAAAAAATTGAATCTGGAGGACGATCTTAAATTGAAATTCTAATCCCTTATTCTCTATAGGAAGGATCCAGCCGGTCCATTTTTCGCATTAAGGCCGGCCAAGCGGGATGCTCCTCAGGATTATTGTTATTAGGCCGCCAACTTTGTTCCGCAGACTTCTTCAGAATATGCTCAGGTGGTACCTCGAGTTCTGGTCCACCAGCCAGTGCCGCAACCTGCGCCCTGCAAGCCTTTTCCAAATTATACATGAGATAAAATGCTTCACCCAAATTACGGCCCAAAGTCAAAAGGCCATGGTTGCGCAGGATCATTGCAAAATGTTTGCCAAGGTGCTGAACAATATTTTTACGTTCCTCTACATCAATAGTTACTCCCTCATAGTCGTGATAGGCTATTCTTTTGTAAAAGCGTATGGCACTCATATTTAAGGGGAGTAAACCTTCTTTATGAGCTGAAACTGCCATGCCAGCTTCTGTGTGTGTATGAATTGCACAAGTGATATCACGCCTCGCCCCGTGGATGGCACTATGAATTACATAGCCAGCCTGATTTATGCCAAACTCACTGTCCATTACCTTGTTACCATCAAGATCAATTTTCACTAGGCTAGATGCAGTGACCTCATCAAATAACAATCCGAAAGGGTTAAGAAGGAAATGCTCTTCATCTCCGGGCACTCGTAAAGAAATATGATTAGCAGTGACATGTGTCCAGCCGTAATGAGCGACTAGTCTATATGCGCAAGCAAGATTTACTCTTGCCTTCCATTCTTCAGCACTGACCTTTCCCTGAAGAGAGGGAATATTAATCGACTGCATGCCGTCTGGCGCCATTGAGACCTCCCTGGCCATAATTTTAGCCTAAGTCTAATTGAGATGAGGCTTATGCCTTTCTTAATTTTGTTATTTCACCAAGCTTCTTTAAATCAAACAACCCATTTATTTGTTAACCTCTTCCACCAAGTTATTAGCTGGGCCTATATCGTCCGAATTTATTTTCTCCGTAACTGACCCTAATTTGGATTTTCTCGTCTTGAAAACATGATCTAAAATGGCCGTCGTTACATCGCATATTAGCCTGTGTGGTGTTATCCCACCGCCCTCCTTAGTTAATTTTTTTAAACGCAACTTGGGTTGGACATTATTTGCATTTACCATAGATAACCTATCCGAACTAACATTAACCCTCCCATCGCGGATAAAAAGTGTTCTGGTGATGAATTTAAACCCACGGTCATATACCTCTGCATCTTTTATAAATTCTACTCTCTTGTCGGGATTGCAATAGTGTATAACCCGATCACGAATAATACTAAAATTAGTCCGACCGCCGATATATTCAAATGCAATATCAAGGCCGGAGACAATAATTTCATCAATTACAATTGCATTACTGGTTAGAGAACCAAGTTTCATTTTCAGCCCTATACTTCCGATTTTAATCGCTGAATTACTTTTAAAAGGCTTTACATTTTCTACTTGGATACCAGCCAACACCAGTTCACCCTCATGGAATGACAGCTCAACCTTGCGGACCGTTACTTTGGTACCTGTAGCCTTTGCTCCAACCTCCTTAACAGTATTCCTAATCACCTTTTCAGCGTTAATATATAAATGAATTCCACCACTTACTATTATTAGAAAAAGTAACGCGAATAACGCTAGAAAGGCTTTCTTTAACAATGCTTTCCAGTTTGTTTTTAAATTCACCCTTTTAACCTTAGCAATAAATTGCGGTTTGTTTTAAGCCTTCTAGTTATAACCCTACCAACCAATGGCGCCAGAATTTATTCTTAGCTTGTTTTATATAACACACTAATTACAAATGCTGTTAACGCTAGTATGATACTCAGAATGAAAATTAAAATGATTTACCATAATCGGAGTAAAGGAAAATATATGTTTAAAAGGATAGATCACGTCGCTTTAGATGTATCAGATATTGACCGCTCTGTTACCTTTTACGAGGAATATTTTGATTGCAAACTCTACTACGAACATTTGACTGGAGATGGAAAAAGGATTGCTTATCTCCGATCTGGCGACACAGTGCTGGAGCTCGTTAATAGAGATGCCGGCGGAATGAATGGATTTCATTTTTGTTTTGAGACAGATCAGTTTGATATCGAGGTAGAAAGATTGAAGAAAGCAGGGGTTAAAATTTTGACAGAACCTCATAGTACCGACGCGCGTGAAGAAAGGGAGAAAGGGTGGCGACGCGTCGTCTTCTCTGAACCAGATGGTGAATCAATAGAATTCAGGGGATAAACAATAAATAATTCTAACCTCGGAGGAAAGAAAAATTTAATGGGAATGCTTGATGACAGAGTTGCCATAGTAACAGCAGCCGGCGGGGGTATAGCAGGGGCCATTGCCAGAAGATTTGCAGCCGAGGGCGCGAGCGTATGCTGTGTCGATATCAATAAAGAGACGGTTAACCAGACAGTCACTGATATTAAAGAACAAGTACGGGAACAAATGGTCCCCTTGCACCCTATCGGTAGGTTAGGCAAACCGGAAGACATTGCAAATACAGCGGTTTTCTTCGCCAGTGAACAATCAAGCTTTATGACAGGATCAGATGTCTTTGTAGATGGTGGATTTACCGCCATTTAATTTTATCAGCAAATTAATAAAGGAGGTTTTAATGGGAAGGCTTGATGGAAGGGTTGCATTCGTTACTGCATCTGGCGGCGCAATTGCAGGAGCCACGGCTCGCCTTTTTGGTGCTGAAGGGGCCGCAGTATGTTGTGTGGATATTGTTGAAAAAAATGTAAACCAAACGGCTGAAGATATAAAAGCGGGTGGTGGAAAGGCTATAGCCTTAACCTGTGACGTGACAGATGATGATGCGGTCAAAAATGCTGTGGAACAGTGTGTTACCGAATTCGGCAAGCTAAATGTGTGCTTTAATGCAGCCGCTTATTCTGAGAAACGGCACCGACTAGCCGAGATGCCGCTGGAGATGTGGAAGTCCGTTATTGCTGTAAATCTTACGGGCATGTTTATTGTTGCAAGACACGTAATTCCAAAAATGCAGGCTGCAAAAGGTGGATCAATTATAAATGTTTCCTCAATATACGGCGTCGTAGGTGCTAAAGAACGTCCCGCATATTGTGCTGCTAAGGGTGGTGTTCGTATGCTATCTAAGTCTATCGCCGTCGACTATGCGGTTGATAATATTAGAGCCAACTCGATAATGCCTGGACCTATTGAAACCCCGCGTCTGCTGGCCAGAAACCCATCTATTGAAGCAGTTGTGGAACGGCACGGAACGCGCTTACATCAGAAACGTCTTGGAAAACCAGAAGAAATAGCGCAAACCGCTTTATTTTTGGCAAGTGATGACTCGAGTTTTACCTCCGGCGCCGATATGGTTGTCGACGCCGCCTATACAGCTTTTTAAACAGGAGAAGTCTTCATGTTACGCTTAAAAGGTAAAGTCGCATTTGTGACTGCCGCTGGCGGAGCTATCGCGGGCTCTACAGCAAGGCTGTTTGGTAAAGAGGGCGCCGCGGTTGCTTGCGTTGACATCAATCGAGAAAGTGTCAGTAAAACTGCCGCCGATATAGTAGCTGCCGGTGGACAAGCCATTCCCATTGTTTGCGATGTAACCGATGAATCAGCTGTAAAAGCAGCTATTGATAAAACAGTAAAGACATTTCTTAAACTAAACGTTGTACTTAACGCAGCGGCCTTTGCAGACCCCCTACTTCCACTGCACCAGTTGGATTTAAACCTTTGGCAAAAAACCTTTGATGTAAACATCACCGGTATGTTCATAGTCACCAAATTTTCGATCCCTCATATGCTGCATGCCGGTGGAGGCTCTTTTATCAACATTTCCTCTATATACGGGGCACGCGCAGCAAGGAACCGGCCAGCCTATTGTTCATCAAAGGGCGCTGTGAGGATGCTATCAAAGTCTGTAGCCGTGGACTATGCAAAAAATAACATACGTGCAAATTCTATTTTGCCTGGCCCTGTTGAAACACCAAGACTGCTGGTCGCAAATAAAAACATGGAGGACGTAGTAGAACGACATAAGCCGCATTTACCTGCGGCAAGGTTGGGACACCCAGAGGAAATTGCTAAAACTGCAGTATTTTTGGGAAGCGACGAATCAAGCTTTATGTCTGGTAATGATTGCTTTGTTGACGGTGCCTATAACGCTATTTAAGAAACTTTTCAATATCCCTAGTCTTTTATAAAGTTAAATTGATAGGCCTCGCCTTTACTAATGACCCGACCGGCAGTCGGGCTAGGGAAATGTGCGGGCATAACTAGAGTGTCTGTATCTGCAACCGACGCTAGCAACTTTCGCCTTGTCAATGCAGACTGGTGAGCATCCCAGCAAAAACATGACGACCAATCCGGTTCGATACATTGTAAGGCGTGATGCATAACATCTCCGGAAAATACTGCACGCCGATGACCGGACTGTAAGTTAATACAAACATGTCCCGGAGAATGGCCCGGGGTTGAGGTGATCCAAACCATGTCATCAAGTTGAAAATCATCATCTACCAGTATCGCCTGCTCGGCTTCCATGATGGGTTGGCAATTTTGGAGCCACACATTGCCGGGAGGGTTGGACCCTTTTTTCGTTTCCGCCTCCCAAGTTTCGTATTCCCGTTTACTGAATATATATTTCGCGTTTGGAAAAGTAGGCACCCAGCGACCATCGATAAGACGCGTATTCCAGCCACAATGATCTATGTGAAGGTGTGTACAAAAAACGTAATCTATATCTTCAAATCGTAATCCATTTCTTTTGAACCCATCAAGCCAAGGCTGCTTCGAAAAATCGTGTGGAGGACCATAACCCTTATCCTTACCAAGACAGGTATCGATCAATATCGTATGATAGGGGGTTTTTAATATAAAAGTCTGGTAGGTTATGACCAACATGTTGTGATGGGCATCGTAAACAAATGGTTCCATTTTTTTTAAATGAGAAATAGCTATTTCTTTATCGCAATTTGGATACATAAGCTCCGGGGCGCGCCAAGGACCGTCTCGTTCGACAACACTATTTACGGTTACTTCTCCAAGAGTTAACGGTTTCATAAATTTGATGATCCCTTGAGTTTTTGAGCCAAAATTACAGTGTTTGTTTCAAACCGCTTCGCACTATCGTAAGGTAGTATCACGGTATCTTTCTATTTTGTCTTCATCTACCTCAATACCAAAACCTTTGCCCTCCGGTACATCTATACAGCCCTCGGCTAACGTAAATGGCTCCTTGATCAAGTCATCAATGTAATAGATGCCCCCTACGTTACCATTTTGTGATTCCGCTGGCATCGAGACAGGCACAACGCAAGATAATTTCACCGGACTTGCTGCTGCGGCGAGATGAATATTTGCTAAATTACCAACTCCCGTCTCAACTGACCCATTTACGTTACATAAAAACTTTGCCGCACACGCCACTGATGCCACCTCCATCGCCCCGTACAAACCACCGGGCTTGGTGGTATAAATCGAAACAATATCGGCAGCCTTTTTCTCGAATATTTCCAGTACATCTCTTGGGAACCAGGCACTTTCATCAGCCATTACCGGAGTCTCTAGAACGCGGGTTACTTCGCTTATCCTGTCAATTCCTTCAACAGGCTGTTCCGCATATTTTAGACCAAATTGTTCCATCTTTCTAATAACCCTAACGGCATCACGGGGTGTTGCATAACCACAATTAGCATCAACACATAAATCAATGTTGTCACCGACTACCATCCTGACACGCTCGACTATTTCGACGTCTCTAGTTGGGTCAACTCCAACCTTTATTTTGATAGTCTTTATTCCTTCATCAACAACCTTCTTACATTCTTCAACAGCCTCCTCTATTTCGAGAAGTCCTATCGAGTGTGTTACCGGAATCCTATCACGAACTCTACCACCAAGTAGCTTCCAAACCGGAACTCCTAAGGTTCGACCAGCTAAATCGTAAGCGGCTATATCTACTGCAGCTTTAGCATATGGATAACCTTTTACAATTGCATCCATCCTTTGGTGCAGATCCGCAATATTACCAACTTCGCATCCAACTACGGTTGGAGCTAGATAATTCTCTACGATAAATTTAGTTGTCCCCGGGGACTCACCGAAATATCGACCGTAATCTCCGCCCCAGTCCTTCAATGCTGGAGCCTCGCCCCAACCGACAATTCCATTATCACCTGTCAACCGCACCAAAATATAACCACCTATCGGCTCAGTAAGGCCCGTCCACTTATGCTCACGCCTAGTAGGCAAAGATACATGGACTACTTCAATTTCTTTAATAGCAGGCATCGCAATATCCTATTCATTTGATATTCCTGAGGTTTGACCATTCCCTAACAAGTATCAAACCTCTATACAAAATATAACCTCTGAGGGTTTTTTTTTTTGTTTAAAGAGATAGATTATAGGTAATTATGAATTTGTACATAAAACCCAAGACCGTTCAGGAAGCAGTCAATGCTCTTGCTGAAAATTCACTGTTGGTTTTAGCCGGTGGAACCGACTACTATCCTTCTCGTGTTGGAAGGCCGCTCGATGACGACATTCTGGACATCAATCATATTCAGGGGCTAAGGGGAATTTCTGAAAAAGAAGATTATTTTCGCATTGGAGCCCTTACACGATGGTCTGATTTAATTGAGAAAGATCTTCCCTCTTATTTTGGTGGATTAAAACTTAGTGCAATGGAGGTGGGTGGAAAACAGATACAAAATGCCGGGACTATAGCCGGTAATATTTGTAATGCTTCACCTGCTGCTGATGGAATACCTCCTCTTCTGTGCTTAAACGCTGAGGTAGAGCTCGAGTCTTTGCGTGGTAAACACTCGATGCCACTTGCAAAATTCCTTATGGGCAATCGAAAAACTCGCCGTGCTATCGATGAAATAGTAACCGGCCTTCGTATTCCGAAGCTAAAATATCCCGCTGATTCAACNTTTCTAAAGCTTGGATCAAGAAAGTATTTAGTNATTTCTATTGCAATGGTTTCTATGATTATCGAAAAACACAATGGAACAATTGCTAGCGCCCGTATTGCTGTCGGATCATGTTCAGCTGTTGCCAAACGTCTGCACTTACTTGAAAGAACTTTTTTGGGACAACCCATTTTACCCGGGATTTCTAAACAAATAACAGCCCAACACTTAAATCAATTATCACCCATCGACGATGTTCGCGGAACAGCTGAATACCGAAAAGATGCCGTACTCATACTTGTCCGTCGAGCTTTAGAACAATTAGTTTCCTAAAATGCCTAAATTTAAATTAAACGTTAATGGTAGGAAAAAAGTAGTTGAAGCACTGCCGGTAAAACGATTGGCAGACGTTCTGCGCAACGACCTAAATATGACCGGGACAAAAGTAGGGTGCGACGCAGGAGACTGTGGGGCGTGTACCGTGATACTTGATGGTAAACAGGTCTGCTCTTGCCTCGTGCCTTTGGCCCAAGCAGATGGCTGTAATGTCCTTACTATTGAGGGACTATGTAACGATGGTGACCTTAACGCTTTGCAAAAGGCTTTCCACCGTCACGGGGCCGCGCAATGTGGAATTTGTACTCCGGGAATGCTGATGGCTGCCACCGAACTTTTAAAGAAATACAATTTTCCAACCGAACAACAAATCTGTGATGCCCTCGGCGGTGTCCTTTGCCGATGCACGGGATATAAAAAGATTATAGACGCTATTTTGCAAATAAATGCTTCCTCTTCCATGACTATAGACGATCCCGAGCCTGGTGAAGCTGTCGGGGCTAGGATCGTTAAACTGGATGGTAGAGAAAAAATTAACGGTTCAGAATTGTATGGGGCAGATCAAGCGCCCAAGAATGCCTTATGGTTGCGCGTGATCAGGTCGCCTTACTGGAATGCNACNTTTTCATTTGGTGATCTGTCCTCATTTAAAGATAAATTCTCTGGACTTATTGATATTTTAACCGCCTCGGATGTGCCTGGGTTAAATGGCTTTGGAATTTACCCAGATGTTAAAGATCAGCCGGTCTTGGCTAACGGCTTCGTCCGGTATCGCGGTGAGGCAATCATGGCACTAGTCGGTGATTTGGAAACAATAGAGTCAATAAAAGATGAAGACGTACCAATTAAGTGGCAAGAGCAAGAGGCCTTGCAAGGTTTCCAAGCTCCGCTTTCTGATGATGCACAACAAATACACGACGATCGCCCCGGTAATATCTTAGCGAACGGTGAAGTTCTAAAAGGGAATATTGAGTCAGGTTTCAGAGAGAGCGATGTCATTTGTGAGGGATCTTTTGAGACGGGTTTTGTAGAACATGCTTATATTGAGCCTGAAGCTGGGTGGGCCCAACGCATTGGCAACCGGATGGAAGTAACAGTGACCACCCAAAGTCCATACATGGATAGAGATGAGGTCGCAATAATACTGGGAATTCCACCTGAAGATGTAAGAATTATCCCAACCGCTTGCGGTGGCGGCTTCGGTGGCAAACTTGACCAGACCGTACAACCCCTTGTGGCCATAGCTGCTTGGAAGCTCAACCAACCCGTGAGATGCACCTTTAACCGCCTGGAATCAATGGCGTCCACAACAAAACGGCACCCATCAAAAATTAATGCGCGATATGGCTGTGACAAGGAAGGAAAACTAAAAGCCTTTGAATTCAATGGTGATTTTAATACNGGAGCNTACNTATCATGGGGTTTAACAGTNAANGATCGTGTGCCAATACATGCCTCNGGCCCTTACTTTGTTCCAAACATAAANACCAANTCCCGAGCTTTTTTTTCTAATGAAACNCCAGCAGGAGCNTTTAGAGGGTTTGGTGTTCCACAAGCAGCCATTGCCCATGANGCNCTTATGGACATGATGGCCGAGAAAATTTCCATGGACCCNTTAGAATTTCGATATCTTAATGCCATTCGGAAAGGACAAGAAACATCNACCGGNCAAAAACTCAAAAGNGCGGGNNTGGATCAGTGCTTAGAAGNACTCCGCAAAGACTGGCGATCTTGGCGTTTAGAAGTGGANGACCACAACTCTNAACAACCAGTTGTCCGACGTGGTGTNGGCATTGGATGTATGTGGTATGGTTGCGGCAATACTTCTATCGCAAACCCCTCNACGATGCATATAGNNNTTAAAGTNGATGGGACGGTTACTCTTTACTCAGGNGCCCAGGATATTGGACANGGNACAAACACAACTATGATGCAAGCCGCNGCTGACGGNCTTGGTATTGCATTAAATCAACTGAAACTAATTACAGGCGATACCGANTTAACAGCCGACGCNGGAAAAAGTTCAGCATCGCGTCAGGCCTATGTTTCTGGCAANGCAGCTAAACTCGCCGGTGAAGANCTTCGNGGGCAAATATTACGGATGGCNAANGTCGGNNAGAAAGCTTCTATAAANTTTGATAGTGGTAAGATTACNGTTCAGGAAAAGACTAGTACCCATGTGATNNANNTGTCCTCCTTAGANCAAAACTCTCNGGGAGAGGTTTTTCGCGGAGAAGGTCAATTTGANCCTCCTACCGAACCNCTAGATNANTATGGGCAGGGGACACCCATATGGGACNTACGGNTTTGCAGCNCAAATAGCTGATGTTGCAGTCGACACTCAACTNGGNACTGTTAAAGTTCTCCGAATTGCTGCCGCTCATGATGTCGGCAAATCCCTAAACCCCCAACAGGTCGAAGGTCAAATTCATGGAGGAGTAGCTCAAGGTCTCGGCCTTGCGCTCATGGAGGAATTTATCCCTGGCAAAACAGAGAACTTACATGATTATTTAATACCGACAATTGGAGATATTCCTGATATGAAAACATTCATCATNGAAGANCCAGAACCCACGGGACCTTGGGGNGCNAANGGTATTGGAGAACCGGCNCTTTGTGCAACGGCTCCGGCCATTTTTGGAGGAATTTATCAAGCCACAGGTGTCAGGGTNAACAAGGCGCCTTGCACGCCAGACCGTTTACTAAAAGCAATAAAACTNCAATTANAACAATTGGGTTAAGAATTATGCTTAGAGTTTTTTCAGTTATTATTATCTTTGGACTAAATTCGAGTAATTTGTTAGCGCAACACCACAAAATGGACGGTCATAAACATGACTACCAAAAAGGCTCTCACAATATAAAGGTAAAAGACTCATGGTCTCGTGCTTCAGTTAGCAAAAATGGAGTTGTTTATTTAACAATATATAACCACGGAAAATATAGCGAAAACCTATTGGGCGCCTCTGCCTCTGTTGCTAAAAAGGTACAGTTGCACACTCATAAATTGGAAAATGGCATTTTAAGAATGCGGCATCTAAAATCTATATCTATTCCATCTAGAAGTTTTCTGCACCTGAAACCTGGCGGTCATCATATCATGCTTATAGGTCTCATCAAAAAACTCAAAAAGGGTAATTCCTTTTCTCTCAAACTAAGGTTTGAAAAAGCAGGAAAAGTTCTTGTGAATGTTAACATTCGACATGCAGGTGCACTAGGTAATCAGTCCCACCACCACAGCCTGCCAACAACAAAACATCACAAACATTAAAATCTTAAGTTTTTANTATTAAATCAATTAGTTTATCCCCAAATAAGCTTGTTGTGCAATGTCCCCCAAGATCTGGAGTGCGAGTAGTTTTCGCCGCTAAAAGAGCGTCAGTTTTTTCGGACAGTGATTGAGCAGCTTCTAAATAATTCTTTTTACCAAAATGAGATCCAAGGTGCTCAAGCAACATCGCAGTGGAATAAATTATAGCAGCCGGATTTGCGGAATTCTTACCCGCAATATCTGGAGCAGAACCATGTGCAGCCTGTGCTATCGCATGATCAACCCCAACATTGATGGATGCCGCAAGTCCAAGTCCGCCGGCTAATTCTGCAGCTTCGTCAGATAAAATGTCACCAAACATATTTGTTGTAACTACCACATCAAATTTTTCAGGAGTTCTTACAAGAAGCGCCGCCATTGCATCGACAATAANTTTATCAAACTGTACATCACGAAAATCTTTTGAAACGGCCTCGACTTGTTCAAGAAACAAGCCACTATAATGGCGTAAAACATTTGCCTTATGAACGGCGGTTAGACGTTTGCGGCGCCTTCGAGCTAATTCAAACGCGGTAACCGCTATTCGTTTGCAGCCTTCCTTTGTCGCCTTTCCCACCGCGAGAGCTAAATCAGGCGTAGGCATGAATTCTCCGGTACCAACCACCATATTGCGGTCGGCATAGAACCCTTCTGTGTTTTCACGAACAATAATTAAATCCATTTTTTTAACATGCGCCGGAACACCATCACGGACCTTACTAGGTCGAATATTTGCGTACAGATCAAAATTTTTTCGGAACCAGGAAGAAATATTGATGCCACCCTCTGATTCGGATGGATAGTCCTCTGTAGAAGCAGGTCCGAGAACGACGCCATCGGCACTATTAGCCATTTTTGCTACTTCCTCAGTAATTGTTACACCCTCTGATTTGAGGCTGGAAAGTCCTACATTTTGTCGGTTTAAACTGAGACCAAGAGAAAATTTCTTATTCAAGACCTGAAGTGACGCTTCCGCAACTGATACTATTTCCGGCCCAATTCCATCACCAGGTAAAATAAGAATTTTCATAATCTGATCTTCACTGAATTAATCATATTTGAGTCTTCTAACATCTTGTGTGTAAAAATAATTAAGTAGGATTAACTGATAAAAATGGTAAATGTTCCCTTTAGCTATNATTTAACTAGCAAAAATAGATTTTTTTACCTTTTTACGCTTACGCCTTTTTGATGAGGAACCACCCTTGCCTTTATCCATCCGAGAAAGGATAGCATAACGTTCTTTATGCTCTGCTGCATTGCCGTATTGAGCAGCTAATGTCATAGCTCTGCGCAAATATAGGCCAGCATCATACTCATCGGTAAAACCGATAGCACCGTGCATCTGAATGACGGATTTAGTTACTGAAACAACAGCCTCCGACGCCCTCGTCTTCACCGCAGCCACCATAGCCCTATTACCATTTCCTGAGTCAAACGCCTCGCAAGCCTGATATAGAAGTGACCGTGTTAATTCAATTTCTATTTGATTATTCACCGCACGATGCTGCAAAGCCTGGAAACTCCCAATCGGATGACCAAATTGCTCACGGGTTTTCATGTAACTTGTAGCGAGCTCCAGAGCTTGCTCCATAACTCCGAGCATCTCAGCGGAAACCCCCAACAGCATTCGGTCATGTATATTTGCCGCAAGGGCCTCACCCTGCCTGACTCCAGAAATCAGTAATTCATCAGCCATGAGCGTTACTTCGGAAAATTCAAGTGTGCCATGAGCTGTACCATCAACCGAACGTGATATTTTTATATTGAGGCCACGGGTATCTTGAGGAACAATTATTAATATAATTCCGTCAGAGGTATTAGCGTCAACTATGAAGCCATGAGCGGCATCTGAAAATGGCACACCCCGACGTACTCCAGTCAGTTGGTATCCATAATGATAATGTTCTGCGAAAATTCGTTCACGCTTCTCATCGGGTACCAGCGGATCCTGCAGGACCGGTATTAAAATATTTTCACCTGTAACCACCTTATTTAGCGCCTCTTCTGTACTCGCTCCGGTAGCGGCCTGACCGACTCCAACCGCGCGTGCGGCAGCGGCCAAAGCAGCAACGGGTTCGGTTAACAGGCCCCTTCCAGCTTGCTCTAGGACTAGAGCGAGTTCTGTAACACCGAGGCCTAGCCCACCTGACTTTTCTGGAACCATTAAAGATAACCAGCCCGCTTTGGAGATAGTTTTTAGGCGGCTGTCGTCAAACCCTGGTTCTGTGTTGCGTAAATTACGGTGTTTACCTGCACCGCCACAGCGTTCCACGAGTTTTTCGGCACTTTCTCTTAATAATTTCTGATCTTCGTTTAAAACAAGTTCCATTAAATCAGTCCATCTTTTTTGCATTCAATACAACAAGAGCATCTAGAGCAAAAGCTCCCTCACCAACGGGCATTGCCACGAATGGATTGATATCGACGGACTCTATTGTATCAGAGTTATCCGCGGCTAACCGACCTACCGCAACAATGGCGTCGATTATGGCTTCACGATCATAAGGATCATTCCCTCGGTAACCATCGATCATCTGCCCGGCACTTGTGTCATAAATCAACTTTTGTGCGCACTCACGGCTCATACCGGGGCTACAAAATGAAACATCTTTAATTATTTCTAACCACACACCTCCTAAGCCAAACATAATAACGGGGCCCATCTCGGCGTCATTCTGGATACCCAACACTAACTCCAAACCCTTTGGTATAGCTTGAGCAATAAGCCAGCCCTCAAGCTTTAATGCCGGGTCAAACTTTTCAACGTTTAAAGCAATCGTTTCACATGCTCTCTTTACCCCAATCGTATCTTCAATGTTAAGTATAACTGCTCCAGCATCAGACTTATGGGTCATAGAGGCAGAAACACCCTTCACCACTAATGGAAAGCCAATTTCATTCGCTATATTTTCTGCTTCTTTGGTAGTATTCGCGAACTTTTCAATCGGAATTTGGAGCCCGTAAGACGATATAATTTCCTTCGACTTTATTTCGTTAAGTGCAAACGGTTCATTATTTGATGCATTCTTAAGTGATTCTAAAATTATTTTATTACTTTTATGCTTAATCAAATTCGGGTTTTTATTAGAATCTCTAATTGTATCTCTGTAGTTGAATGCGGATCGAAGAGCCCTGAAGGCCCTATCTGGTTCGTTCAGAACCGGAATGTTAGGAAATTTTTTTCGTTCCTCCCTACTAAATGTCGTTAAATCACTAGAGGTCGGGGATATCAGTCCTATAGGCTTTCCACCTTTGCTGAGAAAATTTTTCTGGAAACCAATCATCGTATCCAGCACACGCTGGGTTCTCCTTTTATTAGCGTCATTGATGCCTTCGCTCGGCGGCAAGTCTTCCTGAAATAAAATCATCCCAATATTTGAATCGTTTTGTATCGCTGTAACCATATCCATGATAGTTTCAAGCTTTTGGTTCATAAAACCCGGAGCGTCTAGGGGGTTTGTTACCCGTAAATCATCTCCTAAAATTTCCTTGAACTTGGAAGTTGCTTGAAAGGAATATTCTGGCAATGGAACCCCATAACGATCCGCAGCATCAAGTGATAGACCCCGAACACCTCCCGAATAAACTAAAACTCCAACATTATCTTTCTCCGGTACGCCGGCATGAACCAGTAATTCGATTAAATCGATTGCCGCATCACCACTTTCTACCCGTATGACGCCGGCATTACCCGCGACTGCATCGAACGCTTCAATTGATCCAGCCATTGATCCAGTATGTGCCAATGCTGCGGCACGACCTCCTGCTGAGACACCCATTTTTAAAGCAACCACAGGTTTGCCTGCGTCTCGCGCGCGCCGGCAAGCTGATAAAAACTGCTGTGAATTACGAACGGCCTCTATCAAACAAAACACGAGCTTAACTTCAGGATCTTCAACAAAATAATTTATATAATCCGCTGTTGTTAAACCCACTTCGTTTCCGCTGGTAACAATATAACCAACGTCAATGCCACGATCTATCAAAGTACGCCCGATACCTGGTGTGGTGGTTCCACTTTGTCCAACCATGGCGACTGGACCAGGAACTAACTCCCGGATCCGATCATCAGGGAGAGACAACGATTTCCCCTTTGCAGATAGACTGCCAAGGCAATTGGGTCCACACACCGCTAAGTCAGTTTCTTTAATAACTAAACGAAGCTCTTCTTCAAGTTCTCGTCCCTTATCTGTTCCAAGTTCAGAAAATCCTGAAGCATATACCGTAGCGCTACGAGTGCCGAGATCAGCCGCCTCACGCAATATTTCGGTGACAGAGGCAGCAGCACGCATAACTACAAGATGATCTGGTATTTCTGGAAGATCAGAGAGATTTGAATAACATTTTACTCCCCATATTTCTTCAAACCGCGGATTCACCGGCCAAACCGGACCACAAAATTTAAAGCGCTTATAATTGGCAAAAATTCGTGCCGTCCAGCCCATAGGATTTTCGCGTGCGCCAAGGATGGCAACGCTTTTGGGGTTTAGAAGAGCATTAACCTTGCTCGTAGATTCTCCGCCCATATTGCTTCTTTCTTGGTTCTTAAAAAAATAGAGTTGCTTTTTGATTTTCGCGCAGCCGTAGCTAGTTTGCAACGGGCCACCAGCCATTGACAGAAGCGTATCTGAGTTTACTTTAGCATTTGAGGGATTAATAATCCGGAAAAAAAATGCTAAACTCTCTTGCTAACAAAGACATAGCCATAATTGGTTATGGCGAAGTAAAAAATGTTCGTCGTTCCGGACGGTCAACTTATGACCTTGCGTCCGAGGCAACTGCAAAAGTTTTAGATTACGTAGGCCTCAGCACCAAAGATATCGATGGTATGGCAACTGTCCTTCCCTCAAGCGAGGCTGGTAATAATTTTTGGTCGAATTACCTTGGGGATCATTTAGGCCTCCAAACCTCATGGACCCAAACAACTGACATTGGCGGCGCGTCAATGCCCGGCAATGTAGCCCGTGCTGCCGCCGCTATCCAGTCAGGTTATTGTGAAACAGTCCTATCAATTGCCGCCGCCGCGCCGACAACCCGAAGAGTTGATGACCAACGATCATATCGTTCAGAATTCCGCAACCCAACCGGGATCCAAGGCCCACCCGGTGCATTTGGCTTGATAATGCATCGTTACATGTATCAGTATGATCTAAAATTCGAAGCCTTGGGTAAACTCGCTGTAACCCAAAGAAAAGGTGCGATTGTAAATGATTTTGCAGTCGAAGGGCTTCGAAAATCAATGACTATTGACGATTATCTAAATGCTCGCATGGTGTCTACTCCTTTAAGATTACTAGATTCCGTCATGCCCTGTGACGGTGCGAATGCAATCATTATCACCTCAACCGAGAGAGCTAAGAAATTAGGAATTAAAAATTTTGTCCATCCCATTTCTTATTCCGAGCTCACAAACTTTNATATTCATGAACAATTACCAGACATAACCGAAACTGGNTTTGGTATTGNNGGACCAGAAGCNCTTCAAAAAGCTGGAATGTCGACGGACGATATTGATATGTTCCACCCCTATGATGATTTNTTAATTGCAGAGATGTTGCAACTNGAGCAGATTGGATTTTGTCATCGNGGCGAAGGATCTGATTTTTTACTTNCGACTGATATATCACCGAAGGGAACANTTCCTATTAANACCGGNGGTGGACAAATTTCAGCAGGCCAACCAGGCTTGGCGGGAGGGCAGTTGAACCTTATAGAAGCGATACGCCAGCTGCTTGGTGAAGCGGGTGATCGTCAGGTGNANGCNCCCTCTACTGCCATGTGCACCGGGATCGGGGTTATTCCCTATGTCCGTAACTGGGGCACCAGCGCCGTGTTAATTTTAGAGAGAGGATAATGGCTAAAAGCGATAAAAAGCCTCGACCGGCTCCTACTCCCACTAATATAACAAANCCGTTCTGGGATGCGATAAATGAGCACAAGTTTCTTCTTCAGTANGATCCTGTAGNCAAAAAATATCAGTTTTATCCGCGAGGTCTAAGTGTTCATACCGGAAAACAAAATCTGATTTGGCAGNAGGTCTCCGGAAAAGGAACCATTTATTCATTTACTGAAACGGTAATCCCGGCCAGAGGCTTTGAAGGAAAAGAACCGTATTTAATCGCAGCGGTAGAATTGGAGGAAGGCGTAAGATTAATGAGCCTACTCCACAATTGCTCTAGTGAGGACGTGAAAATTGGTATGCCTGTTCGTCTTTGCTGGGATAAAATAAATGAAGATTTTGAATATTTCGCTTTTGAACCGTATGAATAATCTCTGATGACTTCTTTTAGTTTTCTTGTAGACAGTCCGGAGGACGCCCAGTTTAGATCTGAAGTTAGGAGCTGGTTAGCCCAAAACCTTCCTGACAACCTTCGAGGCTGGTCGACACGCCCACCTCGCGATCTGATCCAACCATGGCATTTTAAACTTTATAAACAAGGGTGGATCGCGCCTCACTGGCCCAAAGAATATGGTGGTATGGAGGCAAGTATCTCTGAACAGCTAATCCTCCAAGAAGAGTTAGGACATGCAGGGGCCCCAATTCTCTCCCGTCAGGCGTTGGGGCATATTGGACCTATTTTAATGCGTCACGGCACGGAGAAACAAAAATCTGACCACTTACCTCGGATGCTTTCTGGCGACATTATGTGGTGTCAGGGCTATTCAGAGCCAGGATCCGGCTCTGACCTTGCAAGCCTCAAAACCCGCGGTGATGTTGATGGTAATGAGATCGTTATTAATGGACAGAAAATTTGGACTACAGGGGGTCATTTTGCTGATTGGATGTACGCCCTCATACGGACGGATCCCAATGCGCCAAAAAAACAAGCGGGAATTTCAATGGTACTAATTAACCTAAAAACCGCCGGTATTACTATCCACCCAATCAAGACAATAGCAGATGATGAGGAATTCTCGGAAGTCTTTTTTGATGATGTTAGAATCCCGATTGAAAATCTCGTTGGAGAACTGAATGATGGATGGTCTGTAGCTAAAGCTTTGCTGGCATCTGAGCGCATTGGAAACGCCAACCCACAAATGGCACTGCAATNCCTGAATAAATTAGAGCGTGTCGCAAATGCAACAGGTGCTATCAATAATCCCATTTTCCAGGATAAGATTGTAAGCTTAGAGCTAGACGTTCTTGCCCAATCGGCAGTTTTCTCGCATGCAGTTCAACAGGCCAAAGCTGGAATGGATATCGGGGCGGACTCTTCTTTTATGAAAATTNTTGCTACGGAAAATATTCAACGCATTTTGGATTTAATGTTTGAAGCCGCGAGGGAACATGCCGCTGACTTAGATCCAATCGAAACAGAAGAAGGCCCCGTAGACGTGTCTGTTTTGTGGCGTGAAGTTCGTCGTATAACCATTTATGCTGGTTCGAGCGAAATCCAGCGCAATATTATAGCGAAAAGAGTCCTAGGATTACCCTAAGAAACTTTATGTATCAGTTGATGATTTTTGTTGTTCCACAAAGACTGGCTCTTCCCGAGCACCTTCTGCGGCATCATCTGGCATCAGGTTCGGATCCCATAATTTTCCAACGTAGCGACAACCGTTNGCNGAATCGGACTGGTTTGAAGCAAGCCAGACTGCTAATGGNTCCATAACATCAACAGGCAAAAGTATNTTATCGNGNCTCTTTGGTCTGTTNGGGTCAGCATCNGCCGACCCTCCNGGCAACAACGAATTAACAGTAATTCCNGAACCATCAAGNTCTCTAGCCCAAATCAAAGTCTCTGATTCAATTGCNGCCTTGGTAACNCCATACGGGGAGTTTCGNGGCCCTGAAAAATTTCGCCTTGACGTTGAAACATTNATTATTTTTCCTGACCCNTTAGTACGAAAATGCTCGACAGCGGCCCGNGCCATAAANAAAGTTCCAATNACATTGACCTGAACNGTTTGTTTATAGATATCCGGGTTTGTTTCGTAAAAGGGCAACGAGTTACCCTGCGGAGGTAAACCTGGTCCACGCATAAAACGTCGGGCATTATTAAACAGAACATCGCACTGGCCAAATACTTCGACAGCTCTTTGGACCGCGTAACGACATTGATCTAAACACAAAATATCCGTTGCAACCGCAAGAGAACGCTGGACGCCTGCGATTTTATCAAGTTCTCTAGATGCATGAGTGCATGCATCTGAATCATTTGAAGCAATGACTAGGCGCGCGCCACATCTCATTAGTGCCGTCGCCATTGAAAAGCCCAACCCCCTATCACCGCCGGTCATGATGACAACACGACCACCGAGAGAGATTTTAGGAATTGGGAATGTTGACATATCAGCTAGCCCCATAATTCATGTTAAGGGCATCATTTTCNCGCCTTTCTTCATCAACGATCAAACCGTGCCCTAGAGTTATGCGATTCATCATTGCAAAACGTGCACATACAATTATTGCCTCGTGAAAAGATTGTTCATCCCAGCCGGCGTCGAAGACAGCATCAGCATCTTTCTTGGTAATTTCTGAAGGGGTAAGTGTCAAAATTTTCACATAATTGAGAAGGGGCTTCAGCTCTTCGCGTATTGGAGTTCCATCGATACTTTTTGATAACGGTTCAAAAATCGTTGGATCTGTTCCAAGATTTATTGCAACGCGGGAATGTCCCGCAAAGCAATACTCGGAGTCATTAAGCTGCGACACATAGGCTGCAATCAGTTCTTTTTCTGCAACAGATAGCATCCCTTCGCGTCTCATAGATGCGCGGGAAAATGTTTGCAATCCCTTATGAGCCTCTGGATTAAAAATTTCCCATAATTTTCTCACGCCAGCATTCTCTGGCAGCGATGGAAAAAATGGCATTTCATACCTCCAATACAATATTTTTTTGACTTATCAGGTTAGCACACTGGAAAATCCCAATCTATTTGTTTCTATATTCTCCAATAGTTACAAGTGCAATCCCACCCAAAATAANAACCAANCCACCGCNTANGGTTAATGTCATTATCTCACCCAGAAATAAAACACTTGTTGTAATTGCTACCAGGGGGCCTCCCAGAAGCCCCACCGATGTNGTCAAGGCTCCCAGCNTCTGGATAGCGGACGCTATANACCACATTCCNAGTGCCGTTCCTATCGCACCCCCGTAAAGAAGTAATCCGTAAAGTTCTATGGACCACAATGGAGANCGATAATCCTCAACCCAGATAGAAAACGGAAGNGTAACNGCGGTTGCCAGAAGTAGCTGCCATGGACCTAATTGTANGGGAGTAAGATGCCATTCATGATTNCGCATTTGGAGTATTGCTACTGACCAAGAAATAGCGGCAAGAATGCACATACCGCTGCCCATCCAAGCATTTTTATCCGACCAATTTAGTTCAACCGGGTTAAACAACACCGCCAAACCGCTGAGACCGAGAATTACTCCGCTTGCCCTCATGAGATTTATTTTCTCTCGAAATAGCAGAACCGCAGCTGGTGCAACCCACAAGGGAGTTGAGTATCCTAGCAGTGCACCGCGCCCAGCAGGAATAAATATCATTGCNGTGTGAACAAGTGNNACGTAGAGCCCCATCATGCAAATACCAACACTTAAAATNGCCGGNAAATCCGCCCTCGTGGGNATTTTCAACTCNCCACGNACCGCTAGAATTNTCATAAGTACAAGNGCNCCAAANAATACTCTGNTCGTCGCAAACCAAAGCGGGGGTATAAAATCNACCCCCAGAGACATNACGGGCCACAACCAACCATAAGAAAAGATGCCAANAACAAGGAAACACAAACCGGCTTTTTTATTATTGCTAAAATACATGAAGATTCTTCAAAACAAAAATTTATAGGTTAATAGTTTGAGTTCTATGTTTGCCAAATTTGATAAGAACTAAGAGTACGCTATGCCCTTTCTGTAGAGATAAAGCTACTAAATATTGGAAAAATGAACAAAATTTAACTTAATACTCATTCTTTTGCAGACAGATGGTCATTCCACCGGTATAAGATGATAAATTTTTCAGCTGTGAATCAGTCACCACTCTTTAAAAGTAGATAGATGGCCTTAAGAACCTGGCAACAAGAAATTATCGATCAGTTCCCATCAATAATTAAAGAACATCGGCGATTTATTTTAAAGGCACCAACTGGTGCCGGTAAGACTGTACTCGCTAGTGAGCTAATCAAGCGCTTTTACGAAAATAAAAAAGTAATTGTTTTATGCCACAGACTAGTGTTGCTGGAACAACTGGAGGAAGAATTATGCGATGAGCATGATGTTAGAAAACTTACCGTATCAGATACCGGTCCTGCCTTTAAAAATTATAATATTCTTCTTTCCACCAGTATGCGAGCCAAAGATGTTTTAGCCGACGCTATTCCTAAAGCCGACTTGATGATTGTTGATGAAGCGCATCGTGTATCTCCTAACGGCAAGGGATATAAGCGCATTCTTGATAATTTTAAAGAATATGGAAAAGACCAAGCTCAGCTAATTGGTCTTACAGCCTCACCCGAAAGACGAACCGGCGATCAGAGGGACCAGTTGAATTTAGCCTTCGATGCGATCATTGATTGCGCCAACATTGAGAATTTAATTTCGGAGGGTGTCTTAGTGCCCCCGGTCTATCGACCCCATTTTGTCCACGACCTTGATTTAACCGGAATCGACATAAGTTCTGGCGATTTCCCAGTCTCTAAATTAGCTCCCGCTATCGTTAAATCTTCTATGATAGATTATGCGATGACGAGTTACATCGAAGAACGTGAAAATGTAAACCCTAGACCGATCTCCGCTTGGTTCTGTGCTGATATCAGCGTAGCTGAAGAAACATTGTTCCGCATTCGTCAAGCAGATATTACAGCTGAAATTGTCACGGCCAAAACACCAATAAAAGAACGTATGAAACTCTTGAAGGGGCATGCAAATGGTGAAGTAGAGACTATGGTCTCGGTTGGTGTGTTAGCTGAAGGGTGGGACAATCCCCACTGTAATATAATAGTTCACCTTCGGCCAACTTTATCAAAGGTACTCTGGGGACAATCGGTAGGTCGTGGGCTTCGGTCCGCACCAGAGAAAGAAAAATGTATTATTATTGATGTTAGCTCAAATTGGACGACCTTTGGCCCAGTTGAAAAACTGGAGTGGAGCCTCTGGAGCCATAGAAAATCTTATATGCAGTTTACCAATCGATTTAACTGGGTTGGACAACAACAAGACGGCGAGTCAGGAAGAGACACTTACTTGCTCTGCGAAAATAAAATCTCACAAAAGACTCGATGTTCACATATTTATAAGAAAGGTTTATACGAAAACGATACATGTCCAGTATGTGGCGCCTACGCCGCCATTGACATTTATAAGGAACAAACACAAGACGGGTCCCTGACAGAAAACCGCCTGCACACACTTTTCTTCGACCGCGTGCCAAGGGTTTTCGATGTGATGGACCTCATGATATGGAAAAATTTAGGAGGAACGGCTTGGCGAACTGCAACACCNAAGGAACAGNTATTTTTNGCATTTTGTATGGCATTCGAGGTTGTTTCNGGTGAGACCACTCNAGTCAGAATCNGATTANTGGGACGCCGCCNTAAAAGGCGAAACCAAAATNCGTGAATATCTAGTAGAAAATGATATTCAAATANTTAAACAGGANGAGTTCGATTTATCAATCATTTCNGATGGNATGCTAACAGGCCGTGAAATCAGAACGGTACAGGCCCATTACGGNATTCTAGTTTGCGGNACAGCNTTTCAGGATCATAATTTGGACGAAANCGANCGAAAATANCAAAAAGCAATCAGAATTACCGAACGACTAGCTATCATGGGATGCTCAACACAAGACAATCTGCCTTATTTTAATGCTTCAAAACATCTAGCCTCAAAAAGCTAAATATTACAAAAGAAAAGGCTTGATAAATCTTCTTTGAAATAAAATCAAAATGAAGGGCCGCCAACCCTAGGGTCGGCGGCCTTGCTAATTGCTCCGGTGCCTACTCTAGAAAACTACTCTAAGCAATCAGCTATTCCATACCTCATCCCAGCTTCCGAGAGTAGCTGCCTTAGAATACTCTGTCGCGCGATTTTCAAAGAAATTTGCGTGCTCAACACCATTGAGGATTTCATCAAGCCAAGATAAAGGATTCTTTTCAATACGAAACATCGGTTGCAAACCAAGCTGCGACAAACGCCTATCGGCAATATAACGAATGTATTCTTTTACCTCAGCTGCCGTTAGTCCTTCTGCCGGACCAAGTTCAAATGCCAAATTAATAAAAGCATCTTCATGATCCACGACAGTGTTNCACGCGAGATATATTTCGCGTTGTAATTCGGCGGTCCAGATTTCCGGATTTTCTGATACAAAAGTACGGAATAATTTGATCATTGATTCACAATGAAGACTCTCATCACGCACTGACCAAGACACAATTTGGCCCATCCCCTTCATTTTATTATGACGAGGAAAATTAAGAAGTATCGCAAATGATGCAAAGAGCTGCAGACCCTCAGTAAACGCTGCAAATACTGCCAAGGTCATGGCAATATCTTTCTTACTCTCACAGTTAAAACCTTGCATATAATCGTATTTATCTTTCATCTCCTTATATCGGAGAAACGCCTCATACTCCGTCTCCGGCATACCGATAGTATCCAATAAATAGGAATAGGCGGCGATGTGCACGGTCTCAATATTTGAAAATGCAGCCAACATCATTTGCACCTCGGTCGGTTTAAAGACTTGAGTGTAATGCTTCATATAACAATTATTAACCTCGATATCAGCTTGGGTAAAAAAACGAAAAATTTGGGTCAACGTATGCCGTTCTTCCGCATTTAACTTATTGTGCCAGTCCTTAACGTCATCCGCCAAAGGTACTTCCTCTGGAATCCAGTGAACGCGTTGTTGGGTTAACCAAGCGTCATAACACCAAGGATAACGAAACGGTTTGTATACGATTTTTTCTTCCAACAGCGACATATTACTTTTTCCTATTGAAGCTGATATTTACTGACAAGAGAGACATTCCTCATAGTCATTTTCATTTTCTGACGTATTTTGGCTTGTGGGTTCAGCGATTGTGACATTGATGGCATCAGGTGAAGGTAAGGGCATGATCCCCTCACCAGTTATTTCATTTGTATCCTGTTTCTGAGACACTGCTTCAGCCCGTTGAATTGATTTTGAACGACAGTAATACAGACTTTTCACACCCTTCTTCCATGCTTGCCAATGTATCTGATGTAATAATTTCTTTTCCACATCAGCCGGTAAAAATATATTTACTGATTGGGACTGACATATGAACTCCGCCCTGTCACCAGCTAAATCAATAATCCAACGTTGATCGAGTTCGAATGCCGTCTTAAAAACATCCTTTTCATCTTCCGATAGAAAATCAAGATGCTGGACAGACCCTTCATTAGTCGTGATTGAAGACCAGATCTCGTCTGTGTCTTTACCTTTTTCTTTCAACATGGCTTTTAAATATTTATTTTTAACACTAAACGACCCAGACAATGTCTTATGTGTAAAAGAGTTAGCTGCTATTGGCTCTATNCCTGGCGAGGACCCACCACAAATAATGGATATAGATGCTGTTGGTGCAATTGCCATCTTACTCGAAAACCGTTCCATAATTCCATAATCAGCAGCATCGGGACAGGCACCTCGCTCTTCAGCCAACTTTACCGAAGAAATATCCACTTGTTCGCGAATATGTTTAAATATTTTTTTATTCCAAACCTTAGCCATAACAGATTCAAAAGGGATATTTTGCGACTGAAAGAATGAATGCAGACCCATAACCCCAAGTCCTACAGAACGTTCACGCATAGCCGAATAACGAGCTCGAGACATTTCATCTGGCGCGTTATCAATAAAATCCTGCAATACATTATCGAGAAATCTCATTACGTCNGGGATAAATTGTGAATTATCTTTCCAACTAGACCAAGTTTCTAAGTTTAAGGAACAAAGACAACAAACTGCAGTACGTTCCTGACCATCTTTATCCGTACCGGTCGGAAGTGTAATTTCACTGCATAAATTCGACATTTTTACTTGTAAATTTGCTAGTTTATGATGTTCCGGTATCGCCTTATTAACATGATCAATATAAATGAAATAAGGTTCACCTGTTTCTACGCGTGCTGTTAGTAAACGGATCCATAGAGAACGGGCAGAAACTGTGCGAACAACATGACGATCTTTGGGGCTCCTTAATGGCATTTCACCATCTTCTTCGACCAACCGCATGAATTCATCCGTCAAAAGAATACCGTGATGCAGGTTAAGCGCCTTACGATTAGGNTCCCCNCCTGTAGGGCGACGCAACTCTATAAATTCTTCAATCTCTGGATGATCGATAGGCAAATAAATAGCTGCAGAACCTCGCCTAAGTGACCCCTGACTAATGGCAAGTGTCAGAGAGTCCATGACACGAATAAAGGGGATTATACCTGAGGTTTTTCCATTTGCCCCAACCTTCTCCCCTATAGAACGTAAATTGCCCCAATAACTGCCAATACCTCCGCCCTTTGCAGCTAACCAAACATTTTCATTCCAGAGGCCAACAATACCCTGAAGGCTGTCATCTGCTTCATTGAGAAAGCAAGAGATAGGTAATCCGCGCTTGGTGCCACCATTAGAAAGCACCGGTGTGGAAGGCATAAACCATAAATTACTTATGTATTCATAAAGACGCTGGGCATGCTCCGTATCATCTGCATAATGGGCAGCAACGCGCGCGAATAGGTCCTGATAACCTTCATCCGGCATCAAATACCTATCTGACAACGTTTCTTTCCCAAACTCAGTTAGAAATAAATCGCGATTTTTGTCTATTAAGACGCGAATACCACGTTCGGTCTGAAAGACTTCAGGTGTCACATCCCCATTAACAATATCAAGCACACCTAGACCTCCCTATACACTACTAACACAACGTCTTCCAATCCCATTTTTGACTTGTCAGGGCGACGACACTTCTCAAATCCGCTAAATGTTATAACTGCTTAGAAGACCCAAACCGAACTATGCGACCGAACTCCCTATTCTAAATGAAAAGCCGATAGAACGTTAAGCCTACTTTGCCTTTACATGACGGAACATTAATAAGTTTGCCCTAAGGAAAGTCATCACGTCAACAATAATTAGTGGTTTTAACCCATACACCTACTATATTTTGTGCATAAATAAGTGGATCTTAACATACCAAATCATTTATAGACTGTGGAAAACTGCCACTTTTTCTGTGGAAAACTTGTGGAAAAGAAATTAAAAAAATAAAATAAAAATTAAGAATATCAGGCGAAACAGATACCTTCTTTTAAACAAAGAAAAATTAAATAAAACTTTTTATTTTCTTAATTTCCGCTAGCCATTGCTGCTTTTAGTCTTGAAAATACATTGAATGCATTTTCTGAAAAAATTTGGGTTTTCTCGGCTTCTGTAATATCCGCTGCATCAATATAT
This sequence comes from Rhodospirillaceae bacterium, assembly GCA_002719885.1. Lineage (GTDB taxonomy): Bacteria > Pseudomonadota > Alphaproteobacteria > MPNO01 > UBA2964 > UBA2964. The sequence goes on from PBFH01000024.1 coordinate 27,909, forward strand.
CTTTTCGTATCGTCAAAATTGAAACCTGTTTCTGGATCAACCCCACGAACAGCTCCTACCATTTCTGAAGCAAACAGAATATTCTTGATGGGCACCACCTTAAGCAAGCAATCTATTCCTGCCTGATGATATACACAGGTATCAAAAAAAACATTGTTTAACAATAATTCGTCCAATACCGGGCGCCCCATATCCTGTGCCAAACCACGGAAGCGACCCCAATGATAAGGTACAGCGCCACCTCCATGAGGAATTATAAACTTTAAAGTTGGAAATTCCTTGAACAAGTCTGACATTAACAGCTGCATAAAAACTGTTGTATCGCCACACAAATAATGGGATCCCGTATGATGAAAATTAGGGTTGCATGACCCACTAACGTGCAACATCGCGGGGACATCTAGCTCTACCATCGATTCGTATATCGGGTACCACCACTTATCCGTGATTGGAGGATCTGTCCACATCGCCCCTGATGGATCAGGATTTAGATTAAGTCCAATAAAACCCATCTCATTAACACAACGATTCAATTCTGGAACGCATTTCTTAGGTTCAACACCCGGGTATTGGGGTAATTGGCATACAGGTACAAAATTTTCAGGGTAAAGATCGCAAGCTCTTCTAACCATATTGTTACAAATTGTGGCCCAGTACTCACTAGTTTTTTCGGTCCCCAAATGATGGCCCATACCTACAGCACGAGGTGAAAAAATTGTCACGTCAGAACCGCGTTCACGCTGCAGCCTAATTTGTGCCGGTTCAAGTCGTTCACGCATTTCATCATCACTACATGTGAAGTCTGCCTCAGACGGAACAAAATTTGGATCTTTATCAACCCCGGCAAGTTGGCCCTTACGATAATCTGTAAGAGCATCCGGCTCTGTGGTATAGTGGCCGTGACAATCAATGATCATTATTTATCTCCTGTCTTTATTACAAAAGGTGCGCCAAAGTGAACTTCGGCAGAAATTTCAACCTAGTAGGAAGGTACGGGATCAGTTGGCTTATTATCGCCACCCCCAGAGCGCCCAGACAGTTCTAAACCCTTATCAAGTCCGGGCGTAGAACGAACCGGCGCCGCCATTAAAAAAGAATATCCTTCCTCTATGATTCTCTCTACATTTCCAGCGTTAACGTGAGGGTGGCCTACCGCCACATTATTTTCCTTACATGTATTAACTATCTCTGCCATTGCTTCGAGTACTACTGGATGTTCGTACTGTCGGGGGTAGCCAAGTTCTTGGCTCAAATCCCCCTCACCAATGAGGACCGCACCTACCCCTGGAACATTTTTTAAAATATCTGATAAAGTTGCCATACCTTTGGTATCCTCAATCATAAGCACAACTAATAATTCCCCGTCTTTTACCAACGGCCATACATCCGCTTTTTGATAATATTCTTGCTGGCTCAATCCCCAATAGCGAGTTGCTGTCGTCGGTCCATCTCCCCTAATTCCGGCTGGCTCATATAACGGTGTATCACTCATTCGAGGATAGCGGCAGGCAGCTACTGCATTGTAAGCTTCTTCAACCGAGCTTATATGAGGCCAAACAACCCCGTATACGCCAAGATCTAGTGCTTGTTTAGCCTGCCACTGAGCCATTTCATTGCCATTGGGTGGCACTCTGACTAGGGGTGTTACCTCAGGTGCTAAGGAACCCGACTTGGCAATTTGGGATCGGTTCAACATATATTGTAAACAATCACGCAAGACAGGGCCATCCCACGGGTTATGTTCCATTTCGAAGACTATGCCGTCGTAACCGGTATTTGTGCTATAAGCGATTGCTGAAGGAACATCGGGAGTAGAAAACGCCGTAAAGGCAGGCTTTCCTGCAGCCAGAGCGCCAATTACTCCATTAAGTCTCAATTTGTCTGCCATCTGTCTCACCTAGAAATTTATTTATCGTTCCCCTATTCTAATGACACAAAACCAGTCAAGCAATCCAGCCACTAGCTATGCCCCAAAATTAATTTACTTTCAAAGAAGAGTGAGTTTAATTAGTCGTTAAACCCATATAAATGGGCTGGATTATCAACTAAGATTTTGTGACGATTTTTTTCATCAGGTGCATGTAAAGCCAACAAATCCATAAGATCACCGTCGTTAGGCATAAAACCTTCAATATTTGGATGAGGCCAATCTGTCCCCCACAAAACCCTATCCGGAGCCACATCAATGCACGCCTGCGCAAAAGGTATCGCATCTTTGAAGGGCGGTCCCTGTGACGATATTCTCTCTGCCCCACAAATTTTTACCCAGAAATCCTCTTTATCCCTTAACAGGTTCAAGAGTAATTGAAATGGCTCTTGCCCAATACCGTCTTTCGTTTTTACCCGACCCATATGGTCAATGACTACAGGTAGCGGCAAATCCGCTAACATTTTGGAATATTCAACAATATCCGTGGCTTCCATATAAATAACGATATGCCAACCAAGCGGTGCAATACGGTTTGCAATATTTCGAACGGCTCCAAAGTCTGGCGCATTACCAATATGCCGGGCAAAGGAAAACCTTACACCTCTCATACCCCCTTCATGGAGCCTCATCAAATCGTAATCATTAAAACCTTCATCCACAATTGCTACACCTCGATAACGTCCTTTAGAACGTTTAATTGCATCCAATGCAGCCGAATTGTCAGTCCCGTGGCAAGTTGCCTGAACGATTACCGCTCTCTCTATGCCTAAAATATTTTGGAGAACCTGCATGGACTCGTATGAAGCATCGGGCGGTGTGTAGGTCCTACCCGAAAAAAATGGGAATTGATTTGCGGGGCCGAAAACATGGCAATGCGCATCGCAGGCCTTAGGAGGCACGGCAAAGTTAGGAATTTTAGTTTTAGCATCCGGGCCCTGGCAATATTTCATAACGATATATTAAACCACAATATAATGATTAAAATTTCTACATTTTTTGCTTTTTGACAAATTCAAAAAACACTCCAAGGGTCTCGGGACTACAGCAGTGCTCCATGCCTTCGGCATCAGCCCAAGCGGTAGCCTCATCCACCCCCACCGCGCGCAGAAAGGCAACAACTATATGATGACGGGCACGAGAAGCCTCTGCTATCTTGCGACCCTTTTTTGTAAGAAAAATTGAGCGATATGGTTCAGAATTAACAAGACCCATTTGTTTGAGACGAGAAATCATCTTATTAACGGTTGCACCCGTAACCCCGAGTCTTTTTGCAATATCAACTGCCCGTGCTTCACCCTGTTCATCGATTAAATCAGCAACTAGTTCCACGTAATCCTCAACAATCTCAATTTCCCTTGCCTGTCGAGCCCGTTTGAAATGGCTGGCTTGCCGGTCAGGCGTCATGTGAGCCGATATAGCGCCCATTCCCTCAGGTGTAGGTTCTAACTTATTCTTAACGCTGTCCGAATTCCTCATTTAAATACCATAGTTCAATGATTAGTGAGTTGACAATGATTTAGTGGCATCTACTATTCTTAGCCATAGCTAATTTTAACGCTTAATAGACCAATAGCAACTAAACATCATGAGTGCACGGCATAGGATCAAGGAATGACATCGCTCGGCATGGTTGCAAGGCGAGGATTTGAAGAAACTGGCAAATGGGCTTCTGAATTCGGGCCTGTTCGGTTAGCCATACTAGTTATACTTGCTTTATTAGCCACAACTTCTACTGAGGCTGCCAAGATTATGGTTCAAAGCCTTTCGGATGCCTTTCTGCAAGTGACTGTATTTGTCGCTGCAACACTCGCAATATTTTATTTTCTTGAGGCTTGGTACAAAATAGACGTTACCTCTCTACTTTCAAAATACAGACTTTATCAGGTCCCCATTGCTGCCGCACTGGGCGCTCTTCCAGGTTGTGGAGGGGCCATTATTGTTATCACACAATATATTCGTGGCGGAATAAGTTTTGGATCCGTAGTTTCTGTCCTGACTGCAACAATGGGCGATGCAGCCTTTTTACTTTTAGCACAAGCGTCGAGTGCAGGGTTGACAATCTTTGGTATTGGCTTTGTTGCCGGAATAATTTCTGGGTACTCCGTTGACGCAATTCATAGAGGTGGATCACTAGCTCTTCAAGCCGTCCCAAATCACCCCATTTCCAAGCTATCTATAAGACGCGTACACTCTCGCGGTTGGCGTTTCATTTGGACTATATTCTTAATCCCTGGGTTATTTTTAGGAATATTTATTGCATTAAATACAGATACATCGTCACTTTTTGGCACCTTCATGGGGTTCGAAACCACCGCGTGGTTGGGCCTTGGGGGTGCCATCACTTCACTTTTACTCTGGGGCACCATTGCACCAACCAAAGATAAATTGCCCATAAATCCAGAAAAACCAATAAGCTGTGCATCAACAAGTTCTGGACGCTTAGGTGATGCTCCAGCCCGTGTGGCAGGAGACACATGCTTCGTGACAGTATGGGTAATATTTGCGTATCTAATTTATGAACTGGGTATCTATTTTACTGATATTGACCTTAGGCTACTGTTTGAGATTTGGGCACCGCTAGTTCCTCTTATTGCGATACTCGTAGGATTTATCCCTGGCTGCGGGCCACAAATAGTAATTACGACGATGTATCTTAACGGACTAGTGCCATTTTCTGCTGAATTAGGAAACGCCATCAGTAACGATGGGGACGCCTTATTTCCAGCCATAGCCATGGCCCCAAGGATAGCCATTATCGCTACTCTCTATAGTGCAGTTCCTGCTTTAATCTCTGCCTACGCTTACTATTGGCTGTTCGAATAGTCAGCACCTAACCGGTATATTGCCGAGTTCGGAGCGCAATTGATCATCAACCCATTTCGCATTCGCTAATGTATCATCATCGGTGTCACGTCGACCAACTACTTGAAAACAAAGTGGCATCTCATTCGGCCCTTCAAACAATGGAAAATTAATTGAAGGCGTGTACATTTGTGTCCAGAGTCTGGCAAAGGTGGCCGTTCGTACCTCGGTCAACCCTAGGGGCGGCTCACCCGGTAAACTCGGGGATAGTATGAGGTCCCAATTGGAGAAAAGCTGATCCATCTCAGATCTGGCAATATCCAATTTTTTTCCTGCCCTCAAATAATCTTCCACCTCGAGGCCCTTTACCCATTCAATTCTTTCACGGTTATGTTGATTGAAACTCTCGTAGTGATCCCGAATTTCATCCTTCAGCATTACTGAGGCTTCCCAAGCATTTATTACCGCGGCATCAGGAATTATATCCATAAATAAAGGAGGTAAATCAAAATCAGTAACAACGGCCCCAGCCGCGCGTAAAATATCATTAATTATTTCTATCATTTTTTGCATTGCCGGCTCTGCTTCATCCCATAAGGGAGCACGTAAAATACCCACTCGGAGCCTAACAGCCCTTTGTCCAGGATTGCATCCGGTCTGAGCCCGTCGGAGTAAAATTAAATCATCTATCGAACGTGCAAATAGACCAATCGTATCAATAGACTTCTTGCAATGGCGGAACCCGCCGCGATCGATACCTTCTAGGCTCGCCTTATACCCGTATACCCCGCAGTTCGCCGCTGGCCCTATTATCGACCCCCCGGTCTGCGTGCCGTTGGCAACCGGTACCATGTAGTCTGCAACTGAAGCGGCAGAACCGCTAGAAGACACGCCCGGTGTCCGCGCCGGATCATGAGGATTCAATGTTTGGCGAGGCATGGGACAGGCAAATTCGGTAGTTACAGTTTTACCCAACAAGACCATTCCGGCGTCCCGCAATTGTGCAACACAAACCGAATCCACTCCAAATTTTTGGCCTTGATAAGGCGGAAAACCATGGCCGGTTGGCATATCTTTGGTATCAAAAATATCTTTAATACCGATAGGTACTCCGTGCAGCAAACCTCGACGAGGCGATTTATCCAGAGCCCGCGCCTGCTCCAAAGCGTATTCCGGATTCAAATAATCCCATGCTAAAATGTCGCCCTCGCGAGCTTGTATGCGGTCAAGACAATCGCGAGTAATTTCTTCAGAACTTATTTCACCCGTCTTGAGTTTTAATGAAGCCTCTGAAGCCGTAAGCTGATTTAAACCTAAGGGCCCCCTGTCTTTTAAAGAAACCATTAATTCCCCTATTTATTTAGTTACCATAATTTTTATTCCGCAAAACCACAGGGACAGCAGAATAGACATCAGTTTCGCAGACGGAAACGTTGGATTTTTCCAGTGGCTGTTTTAGGCAGCTGATCAACAAAATTAAACCACCTTGGATACTTATAGCGTGCCAACCCCCCTTTACAGTGCTCGAGAAGTCGCTTTGCCAATTCATCACCACCAGTGACGCCCTCTGCAACGATTATAAAGGCCTCTGGCTTAATCAATTGATCCCCATCCGCACGCGCAACCACTGCAGCTTCAAGGACATCTGGATGTTCTATTAATTTTGCTTCTATCTCAAAAGGCGAGCACCATATTCCTCCAACTTTCATCATATCATCGTTACGGCCGCAATAGACAAAATAGCCACTCTCGTTTTGGTAGTAAGTATCACCGGTGTTAATCCAACCATTTTTTATGGTTTTGGAGGTCTTTTCTGGATTTTTCCAATAATATTTGGCAACAGAATCTCCTTTTATCCATAATGCGCCGCTTACACCTTGATCAACAATTTCTCCTTTTTCATCCAATATCTTCGCTTGATATCCCGGGACCAACCTCCCACTTACCCCAGGTTTTACATCATCTGGAAAATTGGAAATAAAGATGTGTAAAATTTCAGTGGAGCCGATCCCATCGAGAATCACCATACCCGTTTTTTTGTTCCAGCGACGAAATATATCACCGGGGAGAGCTTCTCCTGCTGAAACGCAGATTTTAATCGACGCGAGATCAGGATCGGAATAGTTGAGGGCCTGCAACTGTGCGGCATAAAGTGTGGGAACACCAAAATAAATTGAAGGCTTAAATTCTTCAATTATTGAAAATGTCATTTCTGGACTCGGTGGTGCAGCAGAGAGTATCGCTGTGGCACCTACCCATAACGGAAATGTCATGGCATTTCCGAGACCATATGCAAAAAATAGTTTAGCTGCTGAAAAACAAATGTCTTCCTTGGTAAGACCTAACACGCCCTCAGCATAATAAACACAGGTAACAGGAATATCTTTATGAGAATGTACCGTACCTTTCGGTCGACCGGTAGAACCAGAAGAATAAAGCCAAAAGCAGTCTTCCTCTGCTGAAGCTGGAACTACTTCCAAATGATCACTAGCTTTCCTTGCAAGCACATCAAGCGACTCTTCGCCTTCGATCAGATAGGATAGGATTGTTTTCCCCTCAATAGCCTCAAGCGCGGACCGAACTTCTTTGCAAGACTCTTGGCTATAAATTACAAGGGAACAACCTGAATCTTCTATCATGAACTGGTAGTCAGCACTGCGCAATAAGGTGTTAATTGGCACAGGGACCAACCCAGCCTTTATGGCGCCCCAAAATAAATAAAAGAAGTCGGGGCAGTCCTTCACCATCATTAAAATTCGATCACCGCTTGAGAGGCCAAGATCAAGAAGGGCATTACCATATTTATTGACGTTTTCTTGAAGTGTATTGTAATTGATAGAACCAAATTCACCGAGAATTGCAATACGGTCTCCCCTTCCTTCTTCAACATGTCGGTCTATAAATGAACTAGCCACATTGAAGTTCTCCGGAAAAATAATTTTTGGTGGCATTTGGTTATAATCTACACTGATATTATCATCTGCCATATTTAAGATCCTTTTTCAGTGATTAAATTCTATAGTGCTAAGAAGAAAGACAAAAGAGAGAAGCATGAACGATAGTAAACCTATTATAATTGCAGGTGGTGGAATTGGTGGATTAGCGGCTGCACGTATGTTGGCAATAAAGGGGCGTAAGAGCATTGTATTAGAGCAAGCGCCAGAATTTGGAGAAATTGGAGCAGGCATCCAACTCGGGCCCAATACCCACCGGATGTTTGATAGATTGCAAGTAACGAAAGATATGCACAAAATCGCTCATTTTCCTGAGAATATTGTAATGATGGACAGCGTTTCCGGTGAAGAAATATTGAAAATGCCCTTAGGTGCAAAACTTGAGGCCTATTTTGGCAAACCATATGCTGTCATACATCGGGCAGACCTGCATGCCGTACTCCTGAAGGCTTGTATGAAAATGAATGAAATAGACCTACGAACCGGTGTCGCTGTTTCTAATTTTACTCCTACAAATAACGGTATTACCGTAGATACAGAAGACGGACAAACTTTTGAAGGCTCAGGACTAATAGGTGCGGATGGCCTTTGGTCTAAAATTCGCGCCGAGATTATTGGGGATGGCGATCCAATTGTTTCTGGTCACATAGCCTATCGCGCCGTTCTACCTGTAAATGAGGTGCCCGCAGCTCTCGATAAATGGATGGAAGATGTCGTTCTTTGGGCTGGCCCTCGCAATCATCTAGTGCACTATAAACTCCGGCGTGGTGAACTATTTAATATTGTAGCGGTATTTCATAGTAAAAAATATGTCGAAGGATGGGATGAATTTGGCGATCCGGCTGAATTATATGAGCATTTCAAAGGTGTCCAACCAGAAGTACAAGCTCTTCTTAAAAAAATTAATGTATGGAAAATGTGGGTATTATGTGACCGTATTCCTGCCAAGGCATGGACTGATGGTCGCGTTACCCTCATCGGCGACGCGGCCCATCCAATGCTGCAATACCTCGCCGCTGGAGCGGGGATGGCTATGGAAGATGCCGTATGTCTTGTAGACTTATTAGAAAAACTTGATGGGAATATAGAGACTGCTTTCGCCGAATACCCAAGGAGACGTTACTTAAGGACGGCTCGCGTGCAACTAACCGCTAGATACTACGGTGATATATACCACGCTGAAGGTGTCGCACGCGAGCTACGTAATCTAATTATCGGAGAGAAAAAAACCGGCAACCCCTATGCCGGTATCGAATGGCTTTATGGCAAAAATAGCGATCAAATTGGCGGATATTAACAGTACTGTTTGATATTGCCTCTCAGGCTCTAAAACATTTTTTTATTCAAAATTTAATTAAATCTCACATACTGATAATCGAAAGAGTGACCATCTATTCCGCGCCCTGGCGGAGCTACCCAGCTAGCAATTTTGCCGGGTTCTATGCAAGATCTTTGAAGAGAAATGACAAAATCTCTGTCACCTTTTGAGGGCAACCATTTATCTTTTTGTTTATTCCATTGCTCTTTTGTAATGACAGCACCATCAGGAGCAATACTTGAGCCCCCAAAAGTACCGATTGCTCTATGAAATCCACGATGCGGCAATGTTAACTGAAAATTTATTTTATGCCTTTTAATTGTCTTGTTCCAACGCGAAACTCCGATTTGGCAATCAGCAACGTAATCATCGCGTAATCGCTCGTTGACCGCCAACAGGGCGTTGGTCTCAACTTCTTTTATAACTCCGTTCTCAAACATCGTCACTTTTTCTGAACCATCCTTTAATACATGATCATCGTCAATTTTTGACTCTTCAAATCTAGCTTTCAGTCCTGCTGTATAATAATTTGCAGCGTTAGTTGATATTTCCTGGCCGAAAAGGTCCAGCGATACGCTATAATGAAAATTGAGATATTTTTGCAGTGTCGGTAAGTCTATAGCACCTGCAGCCCTGATTTTTTCAGGGTCATCAGTTTTAAGCTCATTCATCACTTCGCAGGTGCGTGTCACAACGCGCATAACACCAGTTGTACCGATAAACATGTGATGAGCCTCCTCTGTCAACATAAACTGACATGTTCGAGCTAAAGGATCAAAACCTGATTCTGCTAGCGAGGACAGCTGGAATTTGCCATCTCTGTCGGTGAAAAATGTGAACATAAAATAAGACAACCAGTCAGGTGTTTCTTCGTTGAACGCTCCCAAAATGCGGGGCTTGTCAATATCGCCGGAGTGTCGCTGCAGCATCATTTCAGCTTCCTCACGACCATCGCGACCAAAATATGCATGTAACAAGTAGACCATAGCCCAGAGATGACGACCCTCTTCGCAATTAACTTGGAACAAGTTACGCAAATCGTAAAGAGACGGGGCAGTCAAACCTAAAAGTCTTTGTTGTTCCACCGAAGCAGGCTCGGTATCTCCTTGTGTGACAATCAATCTACGGAGTGCCGCTCTATATTCGCCCGGGACATCAGTCCAAACAGGTTGTCCTTTATGCTCTCCGAATGGAATGGTGCGACCTTCTACCGGTGGTGCTAAAAAAATCCCCCACCGATACTCCGGCATTTTCACATAACCAAAATTGGCCCAGCCTTCTGCCTCCACACTCACGGCAGTACGCAGGTAGACATCATAATTTTGAGTACCTTCCGGGCCAAGTTCTTTCCACCAGTTAATGAAGCTAGGTTGCCAACTTTCAAGAGCTCGTTGTAATCGACGGTCTTCAGCGAGACCTACATTATTCGGTATTTTGGCATTAAGATCGACAGACATTCTTACACTCTCTTTTTGTCAAATTCACTACGTTGCCCTGTACCATAAAGTTTAAGTGCTCCCTCAGGACCGGCCGCATTCGGCCTTTGAAAAATCCAGTTTTGCCAAGCACTAAGTCTCCCAAAAATTTTTGTTTCAATTGTCTCCGGCCCAGCAAAACGAAGATTAGCTTCAAGCCCGGTTAAACTATCCGGTGAGAAACTAGCTCTTTCTTCTATTGCCAAGCGTATTTCATCCTCCCAGTCTATATCGTCCGGAGTAAAAGTCACTAGCCCTGCTTCATCTGCATCTAGGGCTTCAAGTGACTTACCTTTCAGGTTTCTCGCATTTCTAACTTTGTCTGGTTCACCAATCAAACGGGTTTCTAAACGAGTCATGTTATTTGACATTGGATATGCCCCTAAATTCATACCAGTAAGGCAGATCATCGGAGCAGGCAAATTACTATTCTCCATTTGCCCTTCCAACATATAAGACCGATCTGCAATTAATGCTAATTCTAGAAGGGTGCCAGTAAAACAACTTCCGGGCTCGATTAATGCGATTAAGCTTCTTGCTGAAACGTCAACACGTTTCAACGTTCGTTTCAGATAAAGTATAATCTCCCTTATCAACCAGTCATCTTGGTTAAGTTCTAAAAAATTATCGTACGCCTCTACACGATCGCTAACACCCTCTGTACGAAAGATCCAAGTTCCGATTTCGTTTTCGTTAAGGCGAAGATGAAGTATCGCTGCATCCAATTCACGAGCTAACGCCAGTGGCCAGAAATCAGCACCCAATTCTTCAACTTCATCTAAGTCAACAGGTGGGTCAGATGATGGGCCCTTGATAAGAATAGAAACAAAACCCTGCTCCCTGTCAAATTGCAGTGATAAATTGTTATAAGTGACCGTATTAACGTCATCTTGTCGAGCAAGGGGTTTAAATTCAACGCCCTTCCGATCTTTTGGACGACCAGAACCATCGGCGAATTTAGACGCTCTTTCTTTCACTGTTTCCTGAAATTTAGACCGGGGCACAATTTCGTCGATGAGGTTCCAATCTACTGCACGCTGACCTCTCATACCTTCTGTGGTCGTGCAAAATACATCAGAGCGATCATGTCTAACCTTACGCTTATCGACTAATCTGGTAAGTCCACCAGTTCCAGGAAGCACCGCTAATAAGGGCAGCTCTGGCAATGAAACAGTAGAGGTACCATCATCAATCAACATGATGTAGTCTGTTGATAATGCAAGTTCATAACCTCCACCGGCTGCAGTTCCATTTATTGCACATATATACTTTTGCCCGGAAAATTCTGTAGCATCTTCAATTCCATTCCTAGTCTCATTTGTGAATTTACAAAAGTTAACTTTATGATCATGAGAGGATAGTCCCAGCATTTTTATATTGGCTCCTGCACAAAATACGGCTGGGTGATCTGAGCAGATCACTACACAGCCAACTTCTGGATGCTCAAACCGCAAACGTTGAACAGCATCATAAAGCTCTATATCAACACCCAAGTCATAAGAATTAAGCTTTAGTTCGTACCCCGGTTTCAGTGTGGCAGCCTCATCTACAGCCATTGAAAGATAAGCCACATTGCCATTTATCGTTAGTTTCCAGTGTTTATATTCATCAGGACTAGTGCAAAATTGGACTAAGGGTTCTTCATTTTCTTCCAGGTCCGCTTCGGGTTTCTCGGAGGCGTTTTTTGACTCCATATTTTTTCCTTTTTAAATCTGTAGCCCTAATTTTAAGTTACCGAGGGGTAGAAACACCCCAGATAAACAGTTCTTAAAACGTCAGTTCTCTCTCGCTATCATATAAGGCTTCAACCAAGTTTTTCCATAAATTAAAAAACTTAGATTGCCAAATATTGACCATTAACGTATGTATATATCAACAGATTTAGCGCCGTCAACGACGGTAGCAATAAGGTGCAAACTCCCAATATTTATCGTTTGTTTGGTCATAAAAAAAATGAACTCACGCACTCCTAGCACCAAAAAATTAAAAAAAAATAGGGGACGTCCGGAAACTACTCTTCGTGACTGGATCACGAAAAATGCTCATGACCACCCCGACAAGGTTTTCATTAAAAGTGTGAATCATGATATTTCTATTACATTCGGTCAGTTCAAAACTGTCTGCGATCGTATGGCCAATTTTCTAAAATCAAGAAATATTAACGCCAATGATCGTATAGCGATGCTTTCAAATAATTCTATACAGCACCTTTGTGTCTATATTGGTGGCATGGCTTATGGAGCAACCGTTTGCACTATCCACGTTGAAATGAACGCCGTTTATTTTGAACAAATTCTCAAGGCTCTCAATCCTAAATTGATACTTTTTGACCAAACGGAACAAAGAATAGATTCCGAAAACCTCAAAATAAAAACTGGCGGAGAATGGCTAAAACTCGGTACATGGAACCAGGACGGTCATAATAGTGGTTTTTATAACGAACTCGAAAAATTTTCTGATAAATCAGTAGAGCCGGTGAGTCGCTGGGAGGATGACGCCTCTATTTACTACACTTCTGGAACTGCTTCCGCTCCAAAGGGCTGTATTGTTACCTTCCGCGAATTAATAGAAAATACAACCCCAACCGCCGAACACCTCGGTTTAAATAAAAATGATAGGATTTTAGAATTCCGAGCATTCAATTGGATCTCCGCACAAGTGCTCAGTGGATTAGCGCCTCTATCAAAAGGGGCCACAATTATATTAGCGGAGAAATTCTCTCAAAGCCGCTATTTCGACTGGATAAAAAAATATAAGGTGACTATTGGGGTATGTAACCCCACGGGGCTTGCCATGTTTTTAAACCGGCCNATAGAGATACATCAAAAGGACATNCCACATCTCCGTTTTATGACATCATCATCNGCACCACTGATGCCAGAAACATGGAAACAATTTGAGGAGCANTACGGNATTNCGGTCGCNCAAGGTTATGGTTGNAGTGAGGCCGGCTGGATAGCTGTTTCTAACGANCNTNCCCGAAAGTTTGGNACNGTCGGAAAACCATTAGCCTATCATAAACTCTCTCTGGTTGATACAGATGGAAATGAGGTTTCTAAGGGCGAAGTCGGCGAAATAGAACTAGGAGGCTTCGCAACCAACCATTACCGATATATTGATGAGTTTGGCGAAGAAAAAATTCACGCGCAGAATAGACTTCGAACTGGTGATCTTGGGTTAATGAATGAAGATGGATCCATAACGGTTACCGGTAGAGTAAAGGACCTTATTATTCGTGGGGGTGTCAATATTTCCCCGGCTGAAGTTGACAATATATTACTTCAAATTCCAATGCTCGGTGAAGCAGCAACCATCGGGGTACCAGATCCAATCTACGGTGAAGAAGTGGTTTGCTATGTATCATCCAAACCTGGGCAGAAGTTAACACCGGAGGACGTGTTAAAGCACTGTGAGAAAAAACTGCCAAAATTTCGAATGCCAAAACAGGTTATCATATTTGACAAGCTGCCAAAAACAGAGCGCGGTAAAATGAATCGATTATTACTGAAAAAGCAATGGCAGGAAGAGTTCGGCTAGAAATAATTCCACAAAATCTCCGTGGCAGTTTGTATGCCTTCCTTTTAAGGTGATAAACTATTTTTATGCAAAACNCCCAGAAGTCAGTATATAAATCGGTCAGGAGTATTATTGCCGAACAAGCAAAAACATATGGCAGCAAGCCGTACATGGTGTCGATTGACCAAGAAGAAAAAGAACTAAGCTATGAAAACCTTTTTCGCTTAGGCAATCAAATAGCACTTTTTTTGGCTGCGCGCGGGCTTAANGCAAATGATCGGGTCTTAATGCTTTCNGAAAACTCTATAGAATTTATCGCGGTTTTCCTTGGCGTTCAACGCTCTGGTGGCACTATTGCAACAGCCAATGTAGAAATGAATAGATCACACATCAGTGAAATTCTCGGTGCGGTAAACCCTTCACTTGTTTTGGTGCAGGAGGGCCTTGGCTTAGAAAGATTAAAAAACCCAAATATGGCTGCCGAATGGATGCCGCTTGGTAATTGGCAACCCAACGATACGTCATCAGGTTTTTTTAGCGCTATATCAGACTTCGACGATCAACAAGACATTGATGAGGTATGTTCAGCCGACGATATCGCGGTCATATTTTATACATCCGGCACTGAATCCAAACCAAAGGGCGTCATGCAAACACATTCTGCCGTTTGGCCCAATTACGACGCCACTGCGGAATGCGTTAGATTAAACAACAAGAGCCGCATCGTTGACTGTCGTTCTTATACTTGGCTTTCATCACAGAATATGAGCCTAGGGGGACCATTAGCACGCGGTGCAACCGTCTACATGGCAAAAANNTTTTCNCGTACCCGTTACTTTGATTGGATAAANAAATATAAAGCTACGATGGGAGTTGCTGTACCCACCATCCTAAATATGTTTCTTAATAAACCAATTAAAATAAACGCCAAAGAACTCCCTCATCTCCAGTTTATAATGACATCTTCTGCTCCAATGCTTCCTGAAAATTGGCGCAAATTTGAAGAAAAGTACGGTATTATTATCAGCCAATCGGCAGGTTGTTCAGAGGGAGGATTAATGTGCAGCCACTTAGGNCCTAACCGCAAAATTGGCACTATAGGATTTCCTCTTAAATACCAAACTATTCGTCTTCTCGACAAAAACGGAAAAGAGGTATCCGAGGGTACGCCTGGTCAAATTGTTGTATCTGGTCCCCAGAAAAGCTGGGGTTATTTGCACCCCGACGGTCGAGTAGAACAATTGNCCCTAGAACACCAAACGGGGGATCTTGGAAAAATTGATGAAGACGGACACCTCACTGTGGTAGGGCGGCTAAAGGACTTAATTATTCGAGGTGGAGTAAACATTTCCCCGATAGAGATCGATGATATCTTGTCACAGCATCCAGATATTTTAGATGCAGCTGCCTGCGGTATTCCAAACAAGATTTATGGCGAGGAGGTCGTTTGTTATGTAATCCCGAGAGAAACCGCAGACCTCAGCACAGAAAACGTAATTTCACATTGCCGAAAATTTTTGGCACCGTTCAAAACGCCTAAACAAGTAATTTTCGTTGAAAAATTGCCGAAGAATCAGCGGGGAAAACTTGACCGAAAAAAGCTTGCTTCTATGTGGAAACGCCAAAATATGGCCAAANATTAAAAAGAGCCTAAACTCTGCCCTATAGTTTTAACTTTTTTAAATGTTCATTTTCGATTAGTTTCGAAAGTAATTTTAATGCCTGTATGGTTTGGTGGTCTTCGTTTCTAGGGTAATAGCATGAGCGTTGTGCACTGCGATGGCAACATCGATCCTCTAGCGCTCCAACCCCACCATTTTCTCCCCTAAAAAAAATACTATAGACTCTTCACATATAGTCCGAGCCAAAAGCCCACCATCGAGATGATGCTCCTAACTCGCGACATACCAAGCATTTTTTANGTACATCCCACCTCCCAATTTATAATCTGATTACCAATGCCNACAAAAAAGNNCATCGATTTTAATCAATTCTAACCCTGGCGTTTTTGACAACAACAATAAAAAAAGAGCGGCTGCACTAGCCGCCCTTCATAAAGAGAACGATAATTATTAGCTATCTCCCTGTACGCGCCAACGAGTGCACCCAACCCTTATTAGCCATGTAAGATTTGGCATGCTTTATTTGTTCATCAGAGAAAAATTTATCAGGAAAGACTTGGTCTACCGGATAGACAGGACGAAGGAAATCGCTTTCATAACCATAAGGAACTGTCGCATCAATACCCATACCACCTTCAAACTGTGTATTTGAAGCCGTCCACTCACGCTCTCCTGCTGTCATACGCTCAGCCGGCATAAAGGTCTGGCCACGGCCACCCGGGATTGGATTAAGAATATCAGTCTGAGGATTGACGCGCGTTGTCAGATTCCAAATAACATCATCCATATCATATATATCTGTGTCTTCAGACATTGCGATTACTAGACGTGAACCCTGCGAACAACTAAGTATTGCTGAAAGAAAATTACGTTGCCAACCTTCATCTATCTGGCTGCGCTTTTTGACCTGAATTATCGCTCCACCCCAATCCGTCATTGGGTAGGGAATATTACAATCTTGAATTATGCCCGGCTGCATTCGCTCGCAGAGCTCAAACATGGCTGCCTCACGAACCGTAGTATCGATATTTTGGCAATCCATTGTATGGACACCGAGAGGAAAGATTATAGGTTTAGACTCTTTGGGACGCATCGTAACAGCGGTTACGTGAAATGTGGGTGCCTTATATGCTTTGCCCATATAGCCTGCCCATTCAGGATGAAAATGAAAACGCCCCTGAACCCCAGCTTCCTCCGANTCAGCTGTTTCGTATCGACGATCACGAGGATGCAAATAACCCTCAAGGGTAATTTCTGCATCAGCTAATGCGTAAGCACCNGGAATGGTTTTGGCTTCTACCATCCTGACAGGCTCACCTATCAATCGCCCGGCAACTCCNAATTCNTCGCATCCTGTGGGCAAAATTACATAATCAAACCCTGCCCCAGCTAAAAGATTTGGGCCATAAGGTATGCCGAAGTTCATTGTGAGCGGTATGGGTTCATCATCACGATAGTGCTTGGCCATTACCTGCCAGCCATGCGAACCAGGTGAAATTTGGAATGTACCAACATTCCCCCACCTGAAATTCATACGATTATATGCCATATCGGTGCCGCCTTCGAAATATTCGCCAGCAAACAAACGTTGGCCAGAACCNACGGTAAGTTCAGACTCGTATGTCGTGTGCCGGATCGGCATCATATACTCATTAACTTCGGTGGGATTTAAAATTACCTCTTCATGGCTCGGTGCATCTTTTGAGTCTACAATAACGGGTGGCAAGGGATTTCGGATCGCATTCGCGATTGCAAGCGTCATTTCTCGCATATCTTTGACGCCAAATAATTTGCACATAACACCATGATCTGCAAAAAGGTTAGTCACCGCGCGGTGATTTGGCTTTCCCTTTACATTGTTAAACAAAAGTGGACAGCTGCCATCAAGATGTTTCTGCACCCCTGTTATTTCCAAATCAGGGTCCACCTCTGTATCGGTCTCTATGATATCTCCCTCTTGTTTAAGGAAGTCGATGGTGCTCCTTAGGTCACGAAGTGCATCAGTTACGGGTGCTGGTTGAATTTCTTCTCTGGCAGTGGCCATTTGTTTCTCCTGCTTGATCCTCTAAATANCNAATTGGATATATGAATTGCGTACGTTAAGAGACCCCTTAGGGTNTTCTACAAATCGGGTTGTTTTTTACGTGTCTTATGAAAGAAAAGCAAGTNTACAAAGCCCACAATAATGACCTGAAAGGGAAGGATGGCAGAACTGATGGAAGCCTAAATTTAGGAAAGACAGGATTACACCTATTTCATTCTAATTTAATAAGTTTTATTAAAAAACAACAACATATCTATTTCAATACAGTTGACTAAAATATAAAATCTCAAAGAGAATCAATCTTAGAAAATTTTCAAAAGAATTCGATATGGCAAAAAAATTACCGCCCGGCCCCGTAAAGGAATTCGTAGATACTGTTCGGTCTTATTTCATGGAGGGTATTTCAAGCGAGAAGTTATGGCCTCTCGTAGCGANAGATTTAAAATCATTATTGTCGGANAATAGTTTAATTAATCAATCCAAGGTATGGCCAGATACAAANATGGGTAANGCNCCACCTTCNAATTTACTATTTTACGAAGATCCAGATTATGGGTTTGTGTTGAATGCTCTTGTAAAAGCTCCAAAGTCAATCACAAATATTCATGATCATGGACCTAGTTGGACGCTCTATGGTGTTCTGGATGGAGGAGAACAAATCAAGCGTTTCCGAAGACTAGATAAAAATCAAAAAGAAAATGGGCCCGCTGTTATAGAACCAAGTGGGGATTTTGAGGTAGTCCCGGGATATATCGATGTCGTTCCACCATGGGAGATCCATCAAGAATCGAACGGGAATCATCGAACTATTGGTTTTATAGTGCGGAGCCAAAGATCGGGAACATTTAAACAATTTAGATACAATGCAGAAAACGGCAACGTGACCTCTTACAATGGGCCAACACAGATTCCGTTTGACCTTAACTAGTTATTAATTTTTAGAAATTTTATTATTGCTGATTTTTTCCTGATCAAGATAAGCAATGAAATAAAGAAAAATTTTCAAATACTCGCTGCTTTTCAGATTTTTTATTATTTCAGTAAATATTCGATTCGACGTCATAATCATTAGATGTTAGCATTTTTATAAGACTTTAGAATTAATGGTCTAATGTCTTTGTTATTTAATTTAATTTCTTTCGAAATCAGGGAGAACTGATAGTGATTAAAACATTTAAATTAACCTTAGCGGCAACAGCAGCGCTTACGCTTTTAGCTTCGCCTACTGTTGCTGCCGATTATTTTTCTGGTAAGCAAATTACCGTACAGGTACCTTCGGGCTCCGGTGGCACATATCACGTTTACTGCCAACTGGTACAAAGAAATATTGCAAGATATATTCCCGGAAATCCGAAGACCGTAATTCAAAATATGCCTGGCGGCGGTGGCGCTAAGTCAGCTGCTTACATGATGAATGTAGCGCCTAAAGATGGAAGCTTCATAGCGATGGCCGCACCTGGTGTAATCACAACACCGATGGTTAGAAAAGTGCGTTTTGATGCACGTAAGTTCAATTGGCTTGGCGCCCCCGCAGCCCGTGCTGCCGGCGTTTTCTTCTGGCATACCCATAACATCAAAAATTGGCAGGAATTGAAGACCAGGCCAACAACGATCGCAACAAGTGGCTTTGCATCATCAGGTTCAATTTTTCCGCGTCTCGTAAATGCTGTTCTTGGAACCAAAATGCAGCTAATTTATGGTTACAAAGGTGGCGGGCGTATGAATGTCTCCGTTGAAAAAGGTGAGACAATGGGTCGAAATAACTTCCTCTCTGGCTTTACCGGGGTACGGCCTACTTGGTTGCCTAAAGGTCTCGTAAAGCCGGTAATAATGTACGGACCTAAGTCACCGAGCATTTATGCCAAAGGTGTGCCACGCCTAGACGACCTTCTAAAGCCGGGCACCATGGAAGCAAAGATGTATGAAGTTCTTGGCATGAATCTAAAAGTTGGCCAAGCGTTTTATGTTCCTCCTGGAACACCTCAAAAGGTTGTAAAAATCTTAAGAAAATCATTCACAGAAATGATGTATCATCCTAGCTTCATCGAGGATATNAAGAAACGTCGTGTTGAGCATTCTCCAGTGACTGCTGCTCAAATTAATAAGTTAATTAAAGCAGGTTTTGATTCAGCTACACCCGACGTTATTAAGGCTATTAAAACACGTGTATTCACCAAGAAAAAGAAATCATAATAGTTTTTACAAACTAGATAAAAGGTCCCTCATTCTAGGGGCCTTTTTTTTTGGGATCATTAATTTTACCTGCTAACGCTATCCAGAATCCCCCACCAATCTCGGTAATCGGTCTAGATTTAGATATAATTCCTGATTTAATAGCTTTCACCAAAAGACGTGCTATGGGTTGGAAATGGGTTTCTCCACTGTCTTCAGAGGGTTTATCAATTCGAATAATAACTGTTCTAGGAGAATTAAACCTGCTTCGCTCAAGCATTTTTTCAATACTTGCTATCGAATGTGTTAAATCTAAGCCACGCACGTCGAGTTCAAATTCTGCAACATCACGCATGCCAGTCAGACGACGAATATCCTGACCTTTCAAATACGGCATTATAAACAATCCAAGACATTTTTATACTTTTATCTACAGGGCGGACCCTACACACTGAAACAAGCTAGTTAGTAGACAAACCAATTGCAATTAATAATAAACACCGGATATAAAGCCTTTGAATTTCAGAAATTTCGGAATAAAAATTTCCGTCTAATTATCAAAGATACAATAGTGGAAGTTCAGACGAAAAGTTCTTAAGACTATCAGATTTTCGGGAGGAGTTTTAATGTCTAGGATTACACCAAAATCAAGAGCCGAGATGCCGGAATTAGAAGATGTTTTTAAGCGCGCGGAAAAGGCGTTGGGTTTTATTCCAAATAGTTTTCTTATAATGGGCCGAAAACCCGAAATGTTAAGGGCATTTTCGCGTCTATCACGTGAGGTTATAGGTGTTCCCGGCCGCATACCGCAAGAGCTAAAATGGCTAATAGCACATATTTCTAGTCGATCTTCTGGCTGCCAATATTGTATGGCCCATACAGCCAAATCCGCTAGTAGTGCTAGTCAAGGAAGCACAGATAAAATTCAGGCTTTATTTGAATATGAGCGAAATCCCTTATTCAGTGATAGCGAAAAAGCTGCGCTCTCAGTCGCACAAGCCGCCGGTACAACACCCAGTGCGGTATCAGAGCAAGATATAAAGAATTTAAAGTTGTTTTTTGACGAAGACCAAATATTAGAAATTGTTGGAGTAATTTGTCTTTTTGGTTGGCTAAACCGATTTAACGATACATTAGCAACACCGTTAGAGGATGGGCCCCTAATGTTCGCAACAGATAACCTACAGGCCTCTGGTTGGAAAATTGGCAAACATCGCAACCAGTAACAGAGAGTGGCTAGAAATTTTATTTTAGGTCCATTACAACCCATTGCATAGTATGGAAATTAAAGGGGAAAAAAATGCCAGATATTAAACTGACCATGGCAATCAATGAGTATGATCATGTACAGGATATGGCTAACGGTCGAGTGAAAGCGGAGGGAATAGACCTGACAGTCATTAACCATGGACCGGAAGAAATTTTTCATCGATTCCTATTCAGTCAGGAATGGGAGATTTCCGAAATTTCAATGGGTATGAGTACATCATGGATTTCACGCGGTGACGCACCATTTGTATTAATCCCTATCTTTCCATCGCGAGTTTTTAGGCACTCATCAATCTATATTCTTAAGGACGGACCAATCAAATCCTCCTCAGATCTGGAGGGGAAACGTATTGGCATCCCAGAGTGGGGGCAAACAGCTGGTATCTATACTCGGGGATGGATGGAACACACAGCTAAAGTCCCTCTTAGCAGTGCAACTTGGTACCAGTCGGGTATAAATGACCCCGGACGTCAAGAGGCCTCTCAGCTTAGCCTACCAGAGGATTTAGATTTGACCATTATTACGGATCGCTCACTCATGCAGATGATGTTCGACGGTGACCTCGATTGTGCGTTCTCAGCACGCCCCCCTAAAGAATTTCTCGCTAATGATCCACGGGTTATTCAGCTTTATCCCAATTACCGGGAAGAGGAAGAAAATTACTTCAATGATACAGGAATATTTCCCATCATGCATACAATAGCGATTCGTCGCGACGTCTTTGAAAAAAATCCATGGGTCGCGCAAAATATGATGACCGCATTCGAAGAAGCCAAAAAACGCAGCTTTCAACGGATAGCTAATTTCACCGTATCCCAGCTTCCTGTTGCTTGGGCCTATTACGATGCGTTGGAAAATAACCGCAAAATGTTTGGTGAGAAACAATGGCCATACGGAATAGAGTCTAACCGAAAGACTCTAGAAGCATTTCTTCAGTTTGGGTTTGAGCAGGGAACCCTGCATAAAAAGCTTCAGATTGAAGACCTATTTCCGGAAGAAGTTCGTCATCATTTTAAACTTTGAAACGTTGTACCTGTTAATTCTTGCCAAGAACTTTTATACATTATTTAAAAAAATTTTGCTCTCAAAGCCTGACATGATTCATCAGGTTTTGATTTATTGTTTTAAAAGCGGAGAGGTCGATGATCATAATTAACAACGATATTGTTGCTGAGGTCCTCGAAATGGAAGACTGTATCCGTGTCCAAGAAGAAGCATTCAAAAAAATACCCGAAGGAGGTGCAATCCACCGCCCCCGAATTGACATGTATATGCCTGCAGAACGCCAAGATGGTTACTTTCGCTGGGGCACTATGGAGGGAGCAAATGATGGATTCTTTGCGATTCGAATGAAATCAGATGTCATGTATTGGCCAGAGAACGAGAGTGGCAACTGGACAGAAGAAAAATATTGCCGTGAACCTGGCACTTATTGCGGCTTGGTGTTACTAGTCAGTACCAATAATGGCGAACCATTAGCATTTATTAATGATGGTCATATTCAACATATGAGAGTGGGGGGTGGTGCCGGGATAGGCGTTAAATATCTATCGCGTGAAGACTCACACACCGTCGGAATGCTAGGTTCCGGTGGTATGGCCCGTACCTTTCTTGAAGCATTTGCCTGTGTACGTGATATCAAACTATGCAGGATATTCAGCCCAACGCCGGAACACCGCGAAGAATACGCCGAAGAAATGACTAAAAAACTTGGAATTGAAGTCATAGCTGTTGACACCCCTCGGGAAGCCGTAAGCGGTTGCGATATTTTGTCCACCTGTACAGACTCCATGGTACCCGTTTATGACCCGGAATGGATTGCTTCGGGAATGCACGTAACCAACCTCGGACGCCGCGAGATTAGTGATAAAGTATTGAGTAAATTCGATGTTGTAATACGTCAGGGTACTGCGGGGCTTCAAATGAAACAAACCGAGCGCTTCCAAGCCGAGCGTGGTCTAAGCCCTGCAGCATTTATTGGTGGTACCACTGAGCAAATGAAAAGAATACCCGAGAAAAACCCCAACCCCGGTTTCGGGGGCGATGACCCAGAGTTTAATGACAGAGGAAAAGGTGGTGATAAACCCGACTTTGCCGCACTTATCTCAAACCCCGCACTAGGGCGCACAAACCCAGATCAGGTTACATTTTATCGCAACGTTGGAAATCAGGGTCTTCAATTTTCTTCTGTGGGGGGCCATGTTTACAAAATGTGTGTAGAAAAAAAACTCGGTAGGACAATTCCAACAGAGTGGTTTTTACAAGATATTAGAGACTAGAAGAGACATATCTTCGGACCTAATTGAGACCTTAACACTAATCGTCTCGATAAACTCTTTCCATGCGTTCGTGATGCTCTTGAGCTTCGAGACTGAGGGTTGCGATAGGTCTTGCTTCCAGACGCCTAAGTCCAATAGGCTCACCCGTGTCTTCGCAGTAACCGTATTCGCCCTGTTCAATACGCTCGAGTGCCTCATCTATCTTTTGAACCAGTTTTCGCTCTCTATCGCGCGTCCTTAATTCGACGGCTCTATCAGTTTCGGCTGAAGCTCTATCGGCGATATCTGGAGCTTGAAGGGTGTCCTCCTGCAAGCTTTGTAACGTCTGATTAGTATCACGAAGGAGTTCCTTTTTCCAACTCAGAAGCCTTTGTCGGAAATACTCACGCTGTTTAGCATTCATGAAAGGTTCTTTGTCAGTAGGCCTATAATTTTTTGGTAATTTCGTTGGCATGTCGCTCCCGGAATTAAAAAATTTGGCGCGGAGTATATGAATCCAATCGACTAACTGCAATAGCTACAAACACAATTATCTTATTTAAATGCTTCTGATCACTAAAAAGGCAATTTTAAAACAAAAAANNTTTNTTATTGAANCTAAATAANGGTTTNCNCATANAGGNTAGNGGTTANTTNTTTAAATTCTTTTCNCTTTTCTATNTTCAGAANTGTTTTAAACAAGAGAAAATAGCTTACAATCCNTACCATATCTAAGATATGGGATNATTGNCTGNANAAATTTAAAATGTTTTGTGTTGACCCAGCACACACTATCGGTAAATGATTTTTCTATGGATAATGAACTTGTTCCAGGAGTTTTAGTACGGCATCCAGACCAAGAAGATTGGGGATTAGGGCAAGTTCAATCTTCAATTGGCAACCGAATTACTGTTAATTTCGAACATAAAGGCAAAAAAATTATAAATTGTAATATTATTTCTCTTGTGTTGGTAGATGAGGATTTAATTTAAGAAGGCCTAACGTTACACAAATTATTTCTTGATAAGTTCTAGTAAAAAGCAACTAACTATAAAATTAGAAAAATAAATTTTATACTACTATAGAATATGAACGATAAAGATTCCGTAAAACGACATTCGCATCCGGGGCGTGGGGGCAAAGGAGCTGCATTTCCGAAAGGCCGCCAGCTCGACGCTGATGCGCACGATCAAGTAAAAAAATTACTAGGCGATACACCACGTTCCCGTGACCTTCTAATCGAGTATCTTCATCTAATTCAGGATGAATACGGGTTTCTCTCCTCCAAACACCTCGTCGCACTTGCGGAGGAAGTGAAAATGGCCCTTTCAGAGATATTTGAAGTTGCCACATTTTATGCTCACTTTGATGTGGTCAACGATGATGAGATACCTCCGCCAATNACTACAATNAGNGTNTGCGATAGTGTGACTTGCGAATTGTTTGGTTCTGAAAAATTAATCTCAGAGCTTTCAAAAAACGTNANTGAAAANATTCGAGTNCTTCGCGCTCCCTGCATGGGAGCTTGTGACAAGGCNCCGGCTGTTGCCATAGGACACANTCAAATTGCACCNGCAACCGCTAAAGCAGTTATATCANCTATAAGCCATCCCAGACCCAAAAAATTGCCGGATTATATTGGTTTANAAACATACGAAAATGACGNTGGTTACNCGCTATANAAAAAGTGTCTTGCCGGAAAACATTCACCCGAGGAGTTGATCCAAATNTTGGATGATTCNTGCTTACGCGGCTTAGGGGGGGCNGGTTTCCCNTCGGGACGCAAATGGNCTTTNGTTCGGAATGAATCAAAACCNAGACTTATGGCGGTGAATGCAGANGAGGGCGAACCAGGGACTTTNAANGATCGTTGGTTTTTAGAGCGTGATCCACACCGAGTTTTGGAAGGTATGCTAATCGCCGGTTGGGCNGTTGAAGCTGAAAATATTTATATCTACTTACGTGATGAATATCCGGATATTAGAAATATTCTGCAGAAAGAAATACCAAAGCTTGAGACCGCTGGCCTGATAAAACCTCAGCAGGTTCACCTACGTCGGGGAGCCGGTGCATATATCTGTGGTGAAGAATCTGCTATGCTCGAATCTATAGAGGGCAAACGAGGACTGCCACGGCACAAGCCACCATTTCCCGCTCAAATTGGCTTATTTGGCCGTCCCACTCTTATTCATAATGTCGAAACACTCTATTGGATAAGGGATGTCATAGAAAAGGGGCCAAGCTGGTTCACCCAAAAAGGACGAAACGGTTCAAAAGGTCTCCGCACATTCTCAGTATCTGGAAGGGTCAAGAAACCGGGGGTCAAAATAGCCGAAGCCGGTATTACGGTGCGCGAACTTATTAACGAATACTGTGGAGGTATGCAGGAGGGACACACTCTCAAGGCCTATCTTCCTGGGGGGGCCTCGGGAGGAATTTTACCTGCAAGTTTAGGTGATGAACGACTCGATTTTGGTACTTTGGAACAATTTGGATGCCTAATTGGCTCCGCAGCCGTAATAGTTCTATCCGAAAAAGACTCCACGAGTGATATAGCCATTAATCTTCTTAGATTTTTTGAGGATGAAAGTTGTGGTCAGTGCACACCTTGCAGAAACGGTTGCGAGAAGGCTGTTAAACTTTTAGAGCAACCCAATTGGGATAAGCCCCTTCTTGAGGAGCTCTCTATAGCAATGGCCGATGCTTCGATTTGTGGCCTAGGTCAGGCAGCAACCAATGGCCTGAATTCTGTTTTCAAGTACTTTCCTGATGATATAAAATAACGTCGAATTTCAATATCCATAATGAATAGTCTAATTAACGGACCCGACTGGTACCCTAAAATACCCAAAATAACTCCACCAGCAAAAGCATGTGACTCACACGCTCACCTATATGGCCCATTCTCACGCTTCCCTATTGATCCTGAAAATGGTAACGGTCCAGATACAACATATGAACAATATAGAAACATGCTTGATATTCTTGGGGTAGAACGAGCAATCCTAGTTCAGGCTCGAGATTATGGCACCGTTGATCATGTAACGATCGATGCAATTGAAAGGGCAAACGGGAATATCAAGGGTATTGCCGCCATGCCAAGGGAGGCTCTTGAAAAAAATATAGATTTTCTTCTCTCGAAAGATTTCTGTGGAATTCGCCTTTCCAGCTTTTCTCCAGGAGCTGTCCGTCTTGATGAATTAGAGAAAATGGCTCCTTTAATAAAAGAGTTAGGATGGACAATTCTGCTTCATTTGACAACCATTGAAGAAATCCTTGAATTAGCGCCGCGGATACGAAAAATTTCCTGCAATATATTATTTGATCATTTGGCCCGGGTGCGTGGTGATGACTCGCTAGATAATCGCGGATTTTTGACATTGATTAATTTGCTTCAAGAGACCGAACATTGTTGGGTCAAAATTTGTAGCTGGTATCGATTATCAGCTAGTGGGTATCCCTATGATGATATGAAACCCTTTGCACAAAGATTAATTAAAACCCGGCCAGATCGTCTTGTTTGGGGGTCAAACTGGCCACATCCCAACTCAACAGTTGAAATTCCAAATGACGGAATATTGTTAAATCAATTTTTAGATTGGACTGATCATGAGGAAACCCTTAAACAAATCCTTGTCAAAAACCCAGAGAAACTCTTCGGGTTTAAGTAAGAATTATTTAAAAGTAATCTTTCAACGATTGAATTCAAAAATCAAATTATGGTGACAAAACTAGAAGAATAGTTTGTTGCTACATGGTGATATCATAATATATTAAAAAAGTTTATTAGCACTTAAACTTTAATTGACCCCGCAGAAAACGAATACTAATTTGATGATAAGGTTCCTTTAAGGTCAGCGTAATGGCAGAAAAAATTGAGTTTATTCTGAACGGTCACTCGGTTATTGCCAAAACCGGAGAAACGATATGGCAGGTTGCCGAACGCTGCGGAATAGAAATTCCGCATTTATGCTATTCTCCAGAACCCGGATACCAAGCAGATGGAAATTGTCGTGCATGCATGGTGGAAATAGAGGGCGAGCGCGTTTTAGCCGCCTCGTGTATTCGAGAACCCACCCCGGGAATGAACGTTAACACGCAAAGTTCCCGAGCAAAAAGCGCGCGTAAAATTGTTTTTGAGCTGTTAGTTTCCGACCAACCGGACCGGACTATTCACCATGATAAAAATTCTCAATTTTGGTGCTGGTCCGACAAGATTGGTGTTAAAACTAGCCGATTTCCACCAAAAACCAAACCAAAAGCCGATCCGAGCCACCCAGCTATGGCCGTTAACTTAGATGCCTGTATTAATTGCACGCTGTGTGTGCGGGCTTGCCGAGACGTACAGGTGAACGATGTTATTGGAATGGCTCAACGTGGCTCAGATTCGCAGATCGTTTTCGATTTAAATGATCCAATGGGAAATAGTACATGTGTGGCTTGTGGCGAATGTGTTCAAGCTTGCCCGACAGGCGCGCTCCTGCCAAAAACTATCACGGGGACACAAAAACCTGGGCGGGTCCAAGCAGATCGAGAGGTCAATTCCGTCTGTCCCTATTGCGGCGTTGGCTGCCAACTCACCTATCACATAAAAAATGACAAATTACTTTATGTTACCGGCCGAAACGGACCGGCCAATGAAAATCGGTTATGCGTTAAAGGTCGATTCGGTTTTGATTATGTCGATCATCCACATCGGCTAAGGGTTCCTCTTATTAGAAAAGATGGTGCTCCGAAAATTTCGACAGAAGATATAGACCCTGCCAACCCTTTCACACATTTTCGGGAAGCAAGTTGGCAAGAAGCCCTTGATACGGCGGCTGACAGTCTACGAAAAATTCGTGACCAATATGGTGGACAAGCCCTTGCTGGATTTGGTTCAGCAAAAGGCTCTAATGAGGAAGCATATTTATTTCAGAAATTGATCAGGACTGGTTTTGGAACAAATAACGTCGATCATTGTACGCGATTGTGCCACGCCTCGTCGGTTGCTGCTTTGATGGAATGCATTGGCTCAGGGGCAGTTACGGCCCCTTTTACAGCAGTTAGAGATTCAGATGTTATCATAGTTATTGGCGCCAACCCCACAGAAAATCACCCCGTCGCAGCAACGTTTTTTAAACAGGCGGTAAAGGAGGGAAAAACACTGATTGTGATGGACCCTCGTGGTCAATCATTGAAGCGTCATGCCACACACATGTTGCAATTCAACCCGGGTTCAGATGTTTCAATGCTCAATACAATAATGCATGTCATAGTGGAGGAAAAACTTTACGACGAGCAATATATACAAGCTTATACAGATGGTTTCGAGGAACTAAAAAACCACCTGAGAAATTTTTCGCCCGAGAAGATGTCCGATGTATGCGGAATTGATTCGGGGTTGTTACGAACTGTTGCCCGCACTTATGCAAAAGCGAAGGCATCCATAATTTTCTGGGGTATGGGTGTGTCCCAACACATTCATGGTACCGACAATGCCAGATGTCTCATAGACCTCTCACTGATGACAGGACAGGTTGGGCGTCCCGGCACGGGTTTGCATCCACTCCGAGGCCAGAACAATGTTCAAGGAGCATCTGATGCGGGTTTGGTTCCTATGTTTTTTCCCGATTATCAGCTTGTTACGGATAAAACCGTACGTAAGAAATTTGAAAACTACTGGGAATCAAAACTTGATCCAAACCGGGGACTGACCGTTGTCGAAATTATGGACCAAGTTTTCGATGGATCCATCCGTGGAATGTATGTAATGGGGGAAAACCCAGCAATGTCGGACCCAGATGCCCAACACGCCCGAGAAGCGCTAAGCAAGCTTCAAACATTAGTGGTACAGGATTTATTTCTCACGGAAACTGCCTTTCATGCCGACGTAGTCCTCCCTGCCTCGGCATGGCCTGAAAAAGATGGAACCGTAACAAATACTAATAGGCAAGTGCAGATGGGCAGAACCGCATTGCCTATAAAAGGAGAAGCCCGCCAAGATTGGTGGATTATCCAAGAAATGGGCCGCCGTCTTGGCTTACCATGGAATTATGAACACCCGAATGAAATATTTAACGAAATGTCAGCAATAATGCCCTCGTTAAAAAATATAACTTGGGAAAGGTTAGAGTGTGAAAATTCTGTAACGTACCCATGTGATTCGCCGGAAATGCCAGGCAACGAGATTGTATTTGGAGATGGGTTTCCAACAGAGAGCGGACATGGGAAAATGGTGCCGGCTGATATTATAGCACCAGCCGAGCTTCCGGATAATGACTACCCCATGGTTCTGACTACAGGGCGTCAGCTCGAACACTGGCATACTGGAGCATTGACACGGCGAGCAACTATTCTCGACAAAATTGAACCTGAGGCAATTGCTTGTTTAAATTCAAGGGATCTTCGAAAACTAAATCTATCACCCGGTGAAATGATTCGTGTTTCCACACGTCGAGGAAACCTAGAAATAAGAGCACGAGTTGATCGCGCGGTCCCAGAGGGGGTAGTCTTTATTCCTTTTTGTTATGCCGAAGCGCCGGCTAACTTTTTAACCAACCCTCAACTTGATCCATTTGGTAAAATTCCAGAATTTAAGTTCTGTGCTGCGCGCATAGAGGGCATCGCCTCTGCGATATAGGAACAATATTACTTTATTTTTTCTTAGGCATCTTGAGCAACCCCGCGAAATCCAGAATTTCTTTTTCTACTGCTTTACCCGCCTTATTCTCTATTAAACGATACCTTTTTAGTGCATCAAAACCTGTCTTGGTTACGACAGCGCCTCCTCCTCCAGTACCACCTGAATTTGTTTTAACCAGTGGAGTCTTAAAGTCACTATTCATCGCCTCTACTAGGTTCCATGCTCGTCGGTAGGACATACCCATTTGCCTCGCTGCACCAGTGATAGAGCCGGACTTTTCAACAGCTTCCAAAAGTGCCGCCTTACCAGGGCCAAGTGCCACTGCAGCCCCAAGCAGAATTCTTAGTTTCGGCTTTTCTTTACCCAAATATGTCATGACGGCCTCAAAAAACCTCTAACCTTGCTTCTTTAAGATGTCGTTCCAATAAGTTTTTCTGCCCTGATTAAATCTTCCTTAGTATTTACATTGAAGAAAGGGTCAATTGGATGAGCTGGCCAATCAACTTTAACTAAATTGTATTGTTGCGTCCATAAATCAACTTTGCGGATGTTCTCTCTAACCAAAGCCTCGCGAAGTGCACTCGCAAGATTTACCGGCCAAAGACCAAACACCGGCTGATTACGTCCACCAGATGAGGCACAACAAAGGGCTCCCTTTTTTACTTTTGTATCTGACAACATTCGGGACACCATGTCTGTCGGTAAAAAAGGTGCATCGCAGGCAAAACTAGCTAGCCAGTTACAATTTGGATGATTAGATTTCAACCACTCCAAACCTGTGAGTATTCCAGCCAATGGGCCTGAAAAACCGCCTACAACGTCGTTCACTACTGGTAGACCATATTTTTTAAAACGAGAGGGGTTTCCATTTGCATTAAGAATCAGATGCTCTACCTGTGGCTTTACACTTGCAATTACTCTTTCCAGTAACGTCCTGCCGGCAAGCAACTGGAGACATTTATCACCACCACCCATTCTCCGAGACTTCCCTCCTGCCAATAGCACTCCGCCAATCTCGATTTTATCGTTCATTGTTACTCATAGTCCTGTTGAGCGGTTATGACGATTTGTTTTTTACCTATAGTGTTGCTAATAAGTCTTTGGCCTTCTTTATTAACGCGAGAGTAATCATTCAATATTTTAATATCATGGTCAAACTCACCAGCAGTAATATTTTGTATATTTTCTACATCCTTCTGCCTTATCTCTTCAGCTCGCGACTTCAGGACCGATTCGATAAGGAATAAATATTCTTCATCAAAACCATCACGTGACAATGCAAAGTAAAATTTAACTCTTTCAGCTTCTGCTAAAGCAAATGGTGCTAATTTGGACAGGTTATTTAAAAACAAGAAGGGGTGCTGCAACTCCTTTAGAGCAACCACTTGACCCATAGTGTCTCTAAGCATTTGATTGAATGACAAAACATTTCTAATGTGTTGTTCAAAGCGACTTAACAATTTTCGGGATTGCCCTATATAAGCAACATTCCGTTCATTTTTATAAGTCTTTAACCGGAGGTAGATTCCGCTCTCATTTAATTCCTCGATTAAATCTGTCCTAGTTGGAAAATTACCGGGCCCAATTGGCCCTCTCCAATTGAGCGTTAAATCCATAAATAACATTTCCTACATGGAGAATCATGACAATTGCAACCTTATCAATAAGGTATGATGCTCGACATTAACCTTCAATATTCTTGTCAAATATTATCCGTTCTTCACCAGCAAGCGCTAAAAATCTTTTACCACGTGCTCGGCCCACCAAAGTAAGATTTGCCTGGCGAGCTAAAGAGACTCCCCACGCAGTGAAACCAGAACGAGAAATTAAAATTGGAATCTCCATTTGAACGGTTTTAATAACCATTTCGCTTGTGAGTCGACCTGTAGTATAAAACAACTTATTCTCCGGGGTGATATTGTTAATAAACATATACCCGGCAATTTTATCAACAGCGTTATGGCGCCCGACATCTTCCATATAAACTAATGCTTTGCTCTTTTCACACAAAACACAACCATGAATTGCGCCTGCCTCGCTATATAAACTAGGTGTTGAGTTAATTGTCTTTGAAAGTTGGTAAAGCCAAGAAACCCTTAGTTCAGCAGTATCGTCTAATTTTATCTCTTCAAACTTTTCAATCACATCACCGAATACTGTGCCAATAGCACAACCTGAGGTTCGGATTTTTTTCTTTAGCTTTTGTTCATAGTCAGTTTCTCTCTTTGTCCTTACTACAACAGTATCAATATTTTCATCAAATTCGACAGAGGTAATTATATCATCTTTCCGCAACATGTTTTGATTTTTCAGAAAACCAATTGCAAGATAGTCAGGATAATCCCCAATTGTCATCATAGTTACAATTTCTTGTTTGTTTAAAAAAAGCGTGAGTGGGCGTTCTACCGTAACAGTCTTGTTAACGGTTTTTCCATCTTGATCCACACCGCCTACACATTCGGTCAACCGTGTATCTTTTGGATTTGGGGCTAAAAGAAAATTACTCATATGTTACTTATGTACTCTCATGCAAATATGGGCAATAGCATTAATTGTGGCCTTTATTTTTCAAATCAAAGCGCTATATTTGATTATATATAACGCTTATCTAATACATCTGACTAGTTTAGGGACACTTTAATGGACGGTCCTCTCATTGACCCACATGGTCGCACCGTAGATTATCTAAGGGTATCCGTTACCGACCGGTGCGATTTCCGCTGCGTATACTGCATGTCAGAAGATATGAGTTTTCTGCCTAAAAAAGATGTTTTATCACTCGAAGAAATAGAATTGATTTGCTCTGCCTTTATCTACCGAGGAGTGAAAAAGTTGCGTTTGACCGGAGGAGAACCTCTTGTTCGACGCAATGTAATGTGGCTATTTCGTAAGTTGTCTCGCCATCTGAAAACGCACGCCCTAGAAGAGCTAACAATTACTACAAATGGGAGTCAGCTCGAACGATTCGCAGATGAACTTTCGGATATTGGTATAAGGCGTATTAATGTGTCGTTGGATACACTTGATCCTGAAAAATTTTCTTCAATTACGCGCTGGGGTCGTTTAGATAATGTTAAGCGTGGTCTCGAAGTGGCAAAGCGTGCGAACATCAAGATCAAAATTAATACCGTGGCCTTGCGGGGTGTAAATGATAATGAGTTTGACAACTTAATTAGTTGGTGCGGCGACGAGGGATTCGATATCACCTTCATTGAAGTAATGCCTATGGGAGAAATTGGCGACAGTGCGCGACTCGATCAATACATGCCTTTATCAATGGTGCGTGCTCAGCTTAACAACAGCTGGACGCTCAAAGATATTGCATACAAAACAGCCGGGCCTGCCCGGTATGTTAAGGTCGAGGAGACAGGCGGAAGAATTGGCTTTATAACGCCAATGACTCACAATTTTTGCGAAACCTGTAACCGTGTGCGCTTAACCTGTACTGGTATGCTATATATGTGTCTTGGGCAGGAAGATCGCGCTGATTTAAGAACTGCGGTTAAAGCCGACGATGGCGGTGATAGCCTGATGGCCGCTATCGATGAAGCCATTGGCCGAAAACCCAAAGGACATGACTTTATAATAGACCGTAGACGGCAAGATCCTTCTAACCCTCGGCATATGAGTGTCACAGGTGGATAATTTGACGAAAATTATTTTTCATTTAAGACACCTGCGACAACATGGCCTCTTAACATTTGGGAGAAAAGTAGGTCAGATATCATAAAAAAATATTTCTGTTAGCCAATTAAAACTGGAAATATGGGATGGACTACGAAAATTTTTTCGGCGAAGAAATAAACAAGCTCAAAGCAGAAGGAAACTATCGCGTATTTGCTGAGTTAGAACGCCATGCTGGGTATTTTCCAGACGCTAGTCGCCATATCGATAATAAGAAAAATGAAGTTACCGTCTGGTGCAGTAACGACTACCTTGGGATGGGCCAACATCCGGATGTCCTAAAAACCATGAAAAATACGATCGATCAAGTTGGAGCCGGGTCCGGCGGAACTCGTAATATTTCAGGCACAAGCCATCAGCATGTAATGCTTGAACGAGAACTAGCAAATTTGCATAGCAAGGAGGCGGCACTGCTTTTTACTTCTGGCTATGTTGCTAACGATGCAGCACTGTCAACATTGGCGTCTCAAATGCCTAACAGTGTTCTCCTTTCTGATGAATACAATCATGCATCGATGATTGCAGGGGTGCGCAATAGCCGTGCCGAAAAAAGAATTTTTAAACACAATAACGTCAATCACCTCGAGGAACTACTCCGAAAGATTGAACCTGAGCGCCCTAAAATTATTGTTTTTGAATCTATCTATTCTATGGATGGCGATATTGCTCCAATCGCTAAAATTTGCGACCTCGCCGAAAAATATAATGCCATGACATATATCGATGAGGTTCATGCGGTTGGCATGTATGGACCCCGAGGTGGTGGCGTTGCCGAACGCGACGGGCAAATGGATAGAATTACCATCATCCAAGGAACATTAGCAAAGGCTTTCGGTGTTGTAGGAGGGTATATTGCAGCATCAGAAAAAATTATTGATTTTATTCGTTCAAAAGCGAGTGGCTTTATTTTCACGACCTCGCTACCACCCGCCATTGCCGCCGCGGCCATGGCTAGTGTCTGCCATGTTAGAGACGAGGGAAAAACAAAAAGAGAAAAACATCAAGAACGAGTCGCGAAGCTTAAAAATCTTTTAGAACAAGCTGGGTTACCTATTATGCCCAGCGTTTCACATATTGTTCCAATTATGGTAGGAGATCCAATAATCTGCAAACAGGTCACAGATGACCTCCTAGACCGCTATGGGATTTATGTACAACCGATTAATTATCCAACCGTACCCAAAGGTACCGAGAGACTGCGTCTTACTCCTTCACCTATACATACCGATGAGGATATGAACCATCTTGTAAAAGCGCTTGTTGAAATTTGGGGTCGACTTGCACTCCAATGGGCCGCCTAACTCTCCCTTTTTAAGCGAAAATCTAAATCTTAATTGACAAATTAAGCCCCCATGAAACCAGCAAACAAATCTTCAGGGCACATTCTACCTGATGTATCGGCGCGTGGTTTAAAGATCATTTTTTGCGGCAGCGCCGCAAGTTCTATCTCAGCTCGAGAAAAAGCCTACTATGCTAGCACTAGCAATAAATTCTGGACTACTATTTTCGATATCGGACTTACACCCCAATTACTATTACCCCAGGATTATTCTATGCTTCTTGATTTTGGTATTGGATTAACTGACATCGCAAAAACTATTCACGGAAGTGATCAGTCGATTCCGAAGGACGCTGACGACCCTGATCGCCTTCATAAAATGATTATAGAAATGCAACCGGCAGTCATTGCGTTTGTTGGGAAAAGAGCCGCCAAGGTATTTTTCAGCTCAAAATTTAAGAAAAAAACTGTTAACTATGGCCTTCAAAAGGAATGCATTGGGCGGACTGCCCTTTACGCTCTTCCTTCTCCATCTAGTCTTGCAAAACGCTATTGGGACCTTAACCCCTGGCAAGAACTAGCAAATTTCATCAACGAACCTTCTACAAAATAAGAAAATCTGCTTCTACCTCAATAGCTACATTAAATGGCATTGATGACACGCCCGCCACGGTGCGAGCATGGGCTCCTATTTCTTCACCAAATACCTCCACCATTAATTCCGAAGCTCCATTAACCACACCGGCGACTTCAGCTAGATCTGGTGTTACATTAACATAGCCCTTTAACTTTGCTACCTTTAAGACACGATCTAGATCGCCTGCTAATGCTTTCTTTGCATGTGCAATTACATTGAGTGCCGACATTCTTGCTGCCTCATATCCCTCTTCAACACTGAACTCTCTACCCACCTTTCCTATAAAGGGGAGATCACCATTCCACTGAGGAACTTGGCCCGAAATATATAAAAATGGCCCAGCTATATTTGATCCTTTGATTTTTGCTACCTTAGGTTCAAGAGGGTCAGGTAAAACTATGCCCAATTCTTCAAGTCTCGTTTCTACGACACCTGCCATTTACTCCTCCATCAAAAAATTAACCGTTAAAACATTTTACAAAACCGGACTTAATTTATAGTAAATTATCTAAAATTTTGTTTAAATATCTTTTGCATTTATGATGTCGACTTCAAAAATAAGATAGATGCGCAAACACCATGAATTCACCAATAAAACATTCAGTAGTTATTTTAGGGCACCAGACCAGTGTCTCTCTAGAAGGCCCATTTTGGGAAGCGCTTAATCAAATTGCTGTGGAACGTAATACATCAATCAACAGATTAATTACGGAAATTGATAAAAAACGAAAGGGCAATTTATCATCGGCATTACGCGTCTTTGTGCTGACTAATCTCAAAAGCCAATAAAAAACTTTTCAAGCAAAAACTCTTTAAATTAATAAAAACTTGATTATCATCCAGTCTAAGCCTCTAAGAGATTTGACTATTACAATAATCAGAATCCAAAACCTTGCCTGGATTCATTATATTGCAAGGGTCTAACGTATGCTTAAGGTCATGCATAATTCCTAAAGCTTCTCCAAACTCTGTGTCTAAATAGTCTTTCTTTCCAATCCCAATACCATGTTCACCGGAGCACGTACCCTCCATCTCTATAACGCGCAAAATCATGCGGTGATTAATTTGACGCGCAATATTCTGTTCTTCGGGACATTTCGGATCAATCAAAAATATTACATGAAAATTTCCATCACCAACATGCCCTACAATTGTTGCGGTTGCTCGGCTATTTTCGATATCTAACCGTGTATTCTCTATGCATTCTGCGAGCCTAGAAACAGGGACACAGGCATCAGTAGACCAAGCCCGCGAACCCGGTTTTAAGGCAAGCGCAGCATACAATGCGTCATGACGAGCCTTCCAAAGATGATTTCTCTCTTCTGTTTTTTCGGCCCACTTAAAGCTTTTACCCCCGAGGCCTTTTGCAATCCCCTCGACGGTCTCCGCCTGCTCACGAACACCTACCGTTGATCCATGGAATTCGAAAAATAAAGTAGGTGCTTCTGGAAGATTTAAAGATGAATAATTGTTGCAGGCTCGTATTTGTAACTTGTCAAGCAACTCAATTCGAGCAACTGGGACTCCGTACTGGATTGTAGAAACAGAACAGCTTACCGCCGCTCTGACAGACGGAAATGAACATATTGCCACTGTGGTCGCTTCTGGTTTTCCATGTAAACGAAGGGTGATTTCAGTAATAACTCCTAATGTCCCTTCAGCTCCGACAAACAAACGTGTTAGGTCATAACCTGCTGCTGATTTCCTTGCCCTCCCGCCAGTCTTAATTACTTGACCATTAGCCAATACGACCCGCACATTTAATACATTTTCTCGCATGGTGCCGTATCTAACAGAATTCGTGCCTGACGCCCTAGTGGAAGTCATTCCTCCGATGGTTGCATCAGCGCCTGGATCAACTGGAAAAAATAGACCAGTTTCACGAATATAAGAGTTGAGCTGCATACGAGTGACCCCAGCCTGGACAGTAACATCCTGATCTTCACCATTAACCCTAAGTATTTGGTTCATTGCTGACATCTCGATACAAACACCACCATGTATTGCTAGAATACCGCCCTCAAGAGATGTGCCCGCTCCATAGGGAATAATGGGCGTCCGATATCTTGAACACAAACTCACAATCTTAGAGATTTCTTGTTCTGAAACCGGCCTTGCTACAGAATCAGGTTTCCTTGGGGAATGGTAGGACTCATCTTGGGAGAATTGGTTTCTGCTACCTTCGGATGTAGATAACCTATCACCCAAAATAACCTTGAGATCCTTAAGTAATTCATTCAAGATTCTTTACTCATCTAATTAATATATAAGTAGAGCACGATTGCCGACCATTTTTCTCAAAAAATAAATAGAAAGAATTGAGAATAAAAAAGACGTTTATAGAACCCTCATTCTTTTATAATAAGACCTTTTATGTTTAAAAATATCCACTTGTAACATTTATTCGTAGCTTTAAATGTTTAATCAAACATAGCAATGCAATCTATTTCAACATTAACCCCCACTCTATGTGGAATACCACCAATGCACGTTCGTGTAACTTTTTCACCCTTCATAAATTCGGTAAACGTTATATTAAATTTTTGAAAGTCATCTACATTTCGTAAACAGACTCGCATATTAACCACGTTGGCGAAACTACCTCCGGCTTCTTTCAAAATCTCTTCGAGATTTTGCAGAGTTTGTTGGGTTTGCGCTTGAATGTCATCGGATATGACTTCTTTCGTTTCCGGATCTATTGCTACTTGTCCTGAGAGAAATAGCATATTTCCCCACCGAATGCCTTGTGCGAGTGGTGAAGGAGAGGACTTGTCCGTAAAGCCTGTAATTGGGGTTTTAGATGATTTAATGATTTTCTTTGGCATACTTTAAATACCTTCTAATATCAGAGAGGATTTGACATTATATGACCACAGGCTCGACAAGTACGCCTCTCCAAAGAATTAAAGAAATTTGCATACGCCTTCGATACAGGATCAGATCTATAATCATTTACAATAAATTGTTCTTCATGCAAAAGCTCATCACATTCTGGGCAATACCATTGAAATCGATCTACTTCTCCATCTTTACGTTGGCGCTCTATCACTAATAAAAATGCGTCAGGGGGAAATCTAGGTGAATGCGGGATTCCTGCTGCGGTATAGATGCTGCAACCTTCTTTTAAAATAGTAACCTCCTCGCTTCCATCTGGCATTCGATAATGGAGATTCATTTCTCCTTTAATCATATACATGACTTCGTCAGCCGGATCGATATGAAACTCGCTTCGGTATTCACGGCCGCGAGCGACGAAAGCAAGAGACTCCGGCTGCTGCCAAAGTACCTTAATCCTGCCTCTAGATTCTGTAAGTTCGGCCGCTATGGAATTTAGATCTCCTATCGGCATAGGCAACATGAATATCTCCTTGATTAATATTAGAAATTAAACCCTTGTGGATTCAGAAGTGATGTCAGCTACAAACATATGCCCAGGTGCATGGGTAATTGCTAAAGACGGCCTAGCACTCGCTAGCGCATTTTGTGGCGTAACACCACAAGCCCAGAAAACTGGAACTTGTTCTTCTTTCATCGTTACAGGTTCACCAAAATCTGGTCGATCTAAGTCTTTTATTCCAAGAAAGCTGGGATCACCTATATGTAATGGGGCACCATGAGCCATGGGATAGTGTTGAGTAATTTCTGCTGCAAGCTGTGCGTCTTTCATTATGAAGGGTCGCATGGAAACGACCAAATTACCTTTAAATATCCCGGCTGGCTTACAAGGAACATTTGTTCTGTACATGGGTACAAACCCAGTCTCAGTGATATGCGGCAGCACCAAGCCATTACTCAGCAATGCTTCTTCAGCAATGAACGAACATCCCAATAAGAATGTAACCAAATTATCTTCCCAAATATCCAGGACATTCAGCGGCTGGTCTACTAACTCGCCATTACGAAAAACGCTATAGCGCGGTAAATCAGTTCTAACGTCTGCGTTGGGAGCAATAACTTTTATATGAAAATCACCTGCTGATAATATTTCTAAAATAGGGCATGGCTTAGTATTTAATTTGCAGAAGGTCTCAAAATCCTTCGCATAGGTCACAGGTAGAATAACTACGTTAGCCTGTACAGCGCCCGGAGCGTGACCAGAGGTTGGTCCCGAAAATGTTCCATTTCGACATCTGGAGCGAATTGTTTTAGGCGAAAGAGGTTCAAATTTTGTCATGGTTCTATAGCCTTACCCCAAACAATTGATTTTCGGAACTATTTCTTTCAACACTTGAACTAATGTTGAGGCTTCTCTAAAAATTACCTTATAAAAATTTTATAAAAAGATCATTATAGTCGATCATCTTATTGTGGGAGAGCTGCCGAAGCCATAATAACATAACAATACAGCTAAAAGGCAAAATGTAATATTGAAAATGATTGAATACCTTATTCTCTAAAAAATCCTTAAAATTTTTCATGAAGCTAATCAGTCATCCATCCCCTAATTTTAGCGAGCGAGCGCGTGGAAGTATCATAGATAAACTGATTATGCATTATACCGGCATGGAAAATGCTAAACTTTCACTCGCTCATCTTTGTGATAAAAATTCAAAGGTAAGCGCGCATTACCTTTTGGATGAAAATGGTAGAATTTTTCAATTAGTTTCCGAAGAAAAACGTGCATGGCATGCTGGTGTCAGTTATTGGGCAGGGGAAACAGATATTAACAGCCAATCTATTGGAATAGAGTTGCAAAATCGAGGACTAGAATGGGGCTATAATAATTTTCCCAAGATTCAGATCGATTCTCTTATTGAACTCGTTTTGGATATACGCAAGAGACACCATATTCCTGAAAAAAATATCTTGGGCCATTCGGACATAGCACCTGGACGTAAACAGGACCCGGGCGAATTTTTCCCGTGGGAAGAAATATCTTTTCATAACATTGGTTATTGGCCAAAAATGCCTCCAAGAAAAATAGATATAACTTATTCGAAACAGGCAACTCAAAAGAACCTTTCTTTGATAGGCTATAATCCAGAAACGCCTTTTTCTGAAAAACTAAAAGCCTTTCAAAGACATTACCGCCCTTCAAAAGTAGATGGTATTCTTGATAATGAAACCGCACATTTAATCGATTTTATAGCCCAGGATACTTGACCAAAAGAATTTATGTCGTCAAATTCTTACCGCCAGACGGTCGGATGGCTGCCCTAAGCATATGGGAAACCTGCGGTGGGAGGAAAGTCCGGGCTCCACGGGGACACAGTGCCGGGTAATACCCGGCGAGGGCGACCTCAGGGAAAGTGCCACAGAAAGCAAACCGCCTGTCCTAATTTTTATTAGGTAGGTAAGGGTGAAAGGGTGCGGTAAGAGCGCACCGCGCCAATGGCAACATTGACGGCAAGGTAAACCACACTGGGAGCAAGACCGAATAGGAGCGACGACTTAAATCTAATTTAAAGGCACGTCTCCGTGCCGTCGCTCGGGTGGGTTGCATGAGGTGCGCGGTAACGTGCATCCCAGATGAATAGCCATCCCCTTGAAAACAGGGACAGAACCCGGCTTACAGACCGTCTGGTATTATAATTGGTTCTTCACTTTCGATTTGAGACATTCTCAGCCTTTATTGTTTTCCAACATTTATTTTCCGGATGGGTCATAGAAATTGGTAAATTTCATATGTTTGTCTAAAAATTAACAAAATTTTATGTAAATTTCGCCTGAATTATAAAAGAATATCCTAATTAATCCGTCTGCCTAGTGGTTAAACCCGCAAAATAATAAAAATAGGTATGGAGTTAAATGGGACATAATTCCATCATTTTATCGGTATTTTGACAGTACTTTTCATTGACATACCATAAAATCCCATTATAACCCATATATACCCATATTTTGCTTGGGAATATTATGCGGTTAATTTGTCTCTTCAGGGGTAGAGACACCGTGAATTAGATCGGGGGTTTGAGTGACGTCTTTCCTATCCACTTTTGTCAATAAGGTTGACCGAAAGGGTCGAGTTTCTGTCCCAGCCCAATTTCGAGCCGCATTGTCAGATGCACCGTACCAGGGTGTGATTGCATACCCTTCTCTCAAGGACCCAGCCATAGATGTCTTTGGTCGCAGTATGCTCGAAGAACTAAATGACCGACGACTAGACAAAACCATGTCTGATGGAGAATTTGAGCAGGCCTTGCTAGGAACCGATAACATTATTGATACAGTCATGGCTATGGCATACGAACTACCCTTTGACGGAGAAGGAAGAATTTTATTGCCAGATACCTTAGCTAAGGAGGCAGGAATATCTGACCGGGCTACTTTTGTTGGCCGCGGAACACGATTTCAAATTTGGGCACCTGAAAACTTCAATAC
The DNA here is from genome assembly GCA_002719885.1 of Rhodospirillaceae bacterium. Classification (GTDB taxonomy): domain Bacteria; phylum Pseudomonadota; class Alphaproteobacteria; order MPNO01; family UBA2964; genus UBA2964. The sequence goes on from PBFH01000024.1 coordinate 69,816, forward strand.
CAATCATCAGAATGCGATCGCGGCACTCCGAGCAAAACTACATGACCAAGGAATTGAATCCTGATGGCCTGCGGTCACCAACCTGTCCTTCTAGAAGCGGTAATTGCCGCTCTCAAACCAAATCCCAATGCTATCTATATCGACGCTACATTCGGCGGGGGTGGATATAGCAGCGCAATTCTAGAAGCAACGAATTGTAATGTTTGGGGAATAGATCGAGATCCGCAAGCATGTATTCGTGGGAAAACAATCTCAGAAAAATATGAGGGAAGGTTGAAAGTCATCGAAGGAAAATTCGGATGCATGCAACACTTGCTTGCAAAACATGAAGTAAAAAGTGTCGATGGCATTATGTTTGATCTCGGCATTTCATCTTTCCAGATAGATAACCCCAAGAGGGGGTTTTCATTTCAACACGATGGTCCCCTTGATATGCGAATGTCTCTAGATGGTCCAACTGCGGAAGATATTGTTAATGAAATCGCACCAAAACAGCTATCCCAAATCATCTTTGAATATGGCGAAGAGCGACGATCCCGTCATATTACTCGTGCGATTGTCGCGGCTCGTTCTAAAGTACGAATCAAACGGACGCTGGAGCTCGCTAAGATTATAAGAGGGTGTTTTCCACCCGTTAAATCGAGTTTTAAAACCATTGATCCAGCGACACGCACTTTTCAAGCATTAAGAATTTTTTTAAACGATGAGCTTGGTGAACTTCAGCGTGGTTTAAGCGCTGCAGAAGCGATGCTCTCCGCGGGTGGGAAACTAGCCGTCGTAAGCTTTCATTCACTTGAGGATCGAATTGTTAAGAGATTTTTGCGAAAACGTTCTACCTATAACACCCGAGGGTCGCGTCACGCTCCGGAGAAAAAAAATAAACCAAACCCTCCCACTTTTATTGAGCTGAACAAAAAAATTATTCGTCCTGACAACACCGAAACTCAATCAAATCCCCGGGCCCGTTCTGCACGGCTTCGAACAGCCGAACGCACAAAGGCTCCCTCAACTGCAGTGGAATTTAACAATCACGGGATAAAAACATGATTCGGCGCTCTACAACATTTTGGATGCTTCTTGCTATAAGTGCCGGCATTGGACTTTTTCTTCTAAAATACGAAGTTAAATCAATGGAGGGTAAACTAGGTACAGTTCATAGTAAGACGCTAAGTAATTTGGAAGAAACGCATGTTTTAAAAGCCGAATGGAGTTACCTAAATCAGCCTTCACGGCTAGAAAATCTTGGGCGTCGTTTACTCAACCTTCATCCGGTACAAGCTGTACAGAGCACGTCCATAGAAAACATTCCATTACGCCCTGTAGATCAAACGGAAGTTACCGGTCCCCCGGCGGCCGATCAGGTCCCCCCCCATTTCGCCAAAATTAGGCGTAAATAATGATCGGCCGCCAACCTCTTTTTCCAAGAAAAAGAAGGCGCGAGCCTCCAGTGCCACCGAACATCGAAACTGGCCGAAGCCGTCTGCTGATTACCGCTGCAATATTCTCTGTAGCATTTATAGCGGTCACCGGGCGTTTGATTGGAATGACAATGTTCGTAGAGAACAACCAGTCCCAGTACTCCCGATCTTTTAAACAGGTTGTGCTTGAGACTAGCCGTGCGGATATTGTTGATCGATACGGAAACCTTTTAGCTACCAATCTGCGCACTGCATCACTTTATGCCGACCCACGCCTTATATTAGACGCAAGGGATGCTGCTAATAAACTAGCCAGAGTGCTTCCTAATCTAGACCAGCGTTCCGTATACCAAAAACTAACCCAAAAACGATCTTTTACATGGATTCAACGACATTTAAGCCCCAAACAAAAATTTGAAGTAAACAAATTAGGAATACCAGGGCTGGATTTTCGTGAAGAAACACGCAGAGTTTATCCTGATGCAACTTTAGCATCTCACGTTCTTGGTCATACAAATACAGATAATAAGGGCCTTGCTGGCATTGAGAGGTATATGGAAGCCAGTCTCCATAAGCATAAAAAACCCCTCCAACTATCGATAGACATAAGACTCCAACATATTTTGCGTAGCGAGCTTTTCTCTGCAATGCGTGAGTTTAGAGGAATTGGTGCCGCGGGAATAATTATGAATATCAGAAATGGTGAGGTTTTAGGAAGCGTGTCTTTACCTGATTTTGATCCAAATTTAACGAACAATATAGAAGTCGCATCATTATTTAATCGGGCAACCCTTGGGGTATACGAAATGGGATCCACATTTAAAATCTTTACTGCCGCCATGGCTTTGGATACGGGTAAAATCTCCATAAAGAAACGGTATGATGCGACAAACCCTATACGAATTTCACGCTTCACAATTCGTGATTACCATGCCCAGAGACGGTGGCTTTCTATCCCCGAAATATTTATGTATTCCTCCAATATCGGCTCTGTAAAAATGGTTATGGACGTTGGCATTGCCACACAACGGTCCTTCCTTAAAAAAATTGGAATTTTACACCCTTCCCCTGTTGAAATCTCTGAAATTGGAAAACCCCTTCTGCCTTCGCGTTGGAAGAAGATAAATGCAATGACAATTTCCTTTGGACATGGCCTCTCTATTAGTCCAATGCAATTGGTTTCTGGTGTGGCAGCAATGGTCAATGGTGGCATATATCACTCCCCAACATTTTTAAAAAAAGAGCCAAAACAAATTAATAAAGGTCGGCGTGTTATTAGTGAAAAAACATCCAAACTCATTCGGCGATTGCTTCGGCTGGTTGTCACAGATGGCACAGGTCACAGAGCCGCCGCTGAAGGCTATGTTGTTGGAGGAAAAACGGGCACCACGGAAAAAATTATTGGAAAAAAATATAACAACAAAAAAATACATATATCCTCTTTCATNGGNGCATTTCCAATGAATGAGCCTCAATACCTTGTCTTCGGGATGATAGAGGAACCNAGCNTTNNNAAGNAAAAANNNGTTCNTGCAACCGGTGGCCGTGNAGCGGCGCCTGTTGTTGGAAAGGTNATAAAANGGATTGCTCCGTTACTTGGNATAATNGCTGTNGATNAACNCGAGACAANACTAGANCGTCAATTAACNATTGATTTTACCNNACAAAAAAAAGGAAAGCGCCACCTTGCTTCTTTCTGAGTTAACAAACGCCNATAAAATCTTTCAGGCGAATGNGCTAGACACAGAAATAAANGGTCTNACAGCTGACTCACGTACGGTNAANCCGGGTTATCTCTTTGCAGCNATACAAGGTTCNAATTGGGATGGTCGTAAATTTATAACTGACGCGATAACTCGCGGTGCNGCGGCAATTCTTGCNCCATGTGATACAGTTTTACCACCNGAGGTTGAGAATATTCCACTAATAAAAGCCAAAAACCCTAGGCAAAGCCTATCGCTTATCGCNANCCAATATTTTAAGTCNCAACCACGTATCAATGNCGCAGTAACAGGNACNAACGGTAANACTTCAGTCGCATGGTTTACGCAAACGATATGGAANCTTTTGGGTCACAACTCCGCGGCTATAGGTACNTTAGGAANTNTANCAAAAACACAGAACTCTCNATACACCANCGGNCTAACAACCCCGGACCCTGTAACCTTGCACCGTGAGCTCAATTCATTAACNCAAAGAGATATTGATCGTGTAGTANTAGAAGCTTCGAGCCATGGNCTAGANCAATNTAGGCTAGATGGAGTAAANCTTTCTGCCGGNGCTTTTACTAATCTTTCCAGGGATCATCTCGATCACCATGGAAATATGAAACAATATCGATCNGCAAAACTNCGGCTTTTTNATAGTATTTTACCAAAAGACGCTGTCGCAATTCTNAACTCTGACNCACCGGAATTTANNANATTCTCNGCTGCTTGNCAGTCCCGNGGTATAGAAATAATTTCATATGGTCGTGAAGCGANTGANATTCGTCTNGATAGTGTTGAACCTTTTTCCCANGGGCAAAAAATCTCCCTTACCCTTTTAGGAAANAAANATGATCTAGAAATAAATCTTGTTGGGCAATTTCAAATCCTGAATGCTCTNTGTGCNTTNGGCNTTNTTATCGCTTGTGGTGACGAACCAGAAAAAGCAATCGCCGTNNTACCAAANNTNGAGGGNCCTCCNGGCCGTNTAGAATTAGTATCCNTTAGCCCCTGTGGNGCNTCTATATTTNTCGACTACGCTCATACACCTGAGGCTCTATCTGCAATTTTNATAGCGCTAAGATTTCATACCGTGGGAAACTTATNNCTTGTNTTCGGTTGNGGTGGAAATCGTGANCAAGGCAANAGACATCAAATGGGACAAATTGCTAGTAAATTGGCCAATAAAATTTACGTCACAGATGACAACCCAAGAGANGAAAANCCCAGTGNGATACGTAGNGAAATTNTGGCNGGGTGCCCCTTTGCAACTGAAATAGGNGACCGCTCNGAAGCCATCNNGAATGCAATAATGGATTTAGNGCCAGGTGATACACTAGTTATAGCNGGAAAAGGCCATGAGACCGGACAAATTATAGGTCNAAANACATTACCNNTTTCGGATAGCNCANTTATCAAGGGTGTTATATCTGCTATGAACGAGTNTNGNCCATGAAACAAATTCTNTGGACNAAAGATTCNGTTTGCACCGCTACTGGGGGCATCTGTNATATTGATTGGTCTGCAAGAGGNATATCGATAGACAGTCGAACCACCCAAANGGNCGANCTTTTTATTGCNCTTAAAGGNNCAAGATTGGATGGTCATNAATTTATTAAACAGGCATTTGCCAATGGAGCTGTNGCAGCTTTAGTAGATNATTACCCCACNCNATTAGAACCNCANTATCCAGTNNTAAAAGTAAATGATACTAAAGTCGCNCTTNATAAACTTGGTATAGCTGCACGANAAAGGACCGCTNCAAAAACTATCGCNGTTACCGGCAGTGTGGGAAAGACTGGCACNAAAGACGCAATNTTCAATGGTCTCAAAACACAAGGCAAGACTGCTGCGAGCCCNCATAGCTATAACAACCATTTTGGGGTACCCTTATCCTTNGCTATTATGCANNCAGANGCCGATTATGNNGTCTTCGAAGTCGGTATGAATCATGCNGGGGAGATTACTCCNCTTTCGAAAATGATCCGACCGGACGTTTCNATTATCACTACTATCGAACCAGTNCATATAGNGTTTTTCGACACCATTCGAGATATCGCTNACGCCAAAGCAGANATTTTTACNGGTATGGACGGNGGCATTGCNATCCTNAACCANGATAATNAATTTTATGATCACCTCAGACTTATNGCGGAGAAAAATNGCGTAGACCAAATNCTATCATTTGGCGAAAATAAGGNAGCNGATGCTCAGCTAATTAGTCAGGTNNCAGATTGTTCTGGGACCAACGTCGAGGCTCTAATTTGTAATCGCCGATTTGGTTATCGTCTNGGNATACCCGGNAAACATTTAGTTCAAAATAGTCTTGCGGTTTTATTAGCAATCTCAGCCGTAGGTGCAAATGTCGCTGAGGCAGCAGAAACATTAAGTAAAATTAATCCCATCGANGGTCGNGGTATACAGCATAGAATTGATATTGAAGANGGTTATTTCACCTTAATAGATGAGAGTTANAACGCCAACCCAGCCTCTATGCAGGCAGCAATCGAAACACTCTCAACCATGAANCCTGGNCCTTGCGCCAAACGCATCGCGGTCCTTGGTGATATGAANGANTTGGGNAAGAAATCTGAAGATTACCACCTTCAATTATCAGAAATNCTTGTGAAGAACGCTATCAGTGAAGTGTANGCNTCTGGAGAGCATATGCATAAAATGTTCGATGTTCTACCAAGTGAATTTCAAGGCAGCTTTAGCGATTCCGTAGCNGATTTAGGCAGACAAATTATAAAAANGATCAGACCAGGAGATATCGTAACCGTGAAAGGNTCNCTTTCAATGGGCATGAANACAATAGTCAAGCAACTTATGGAATTACAAGTNGANACTAGTGTTAAAAATTCTTCTTTCTTAAATGGAACCGCTTAACNATGCTATATAACTTTCTTTTCCCATTAGCAGAGGATTTCGGACTATTTAATCTCTTCCGATATTTAACNTTNAGAACTGGNGGAGCGGTTATTACAGCTCTNATTATNAGTTTTCTNCTAGGAGGNNNCTTAATTCGTCAGTTGAAAAAANTCCAAGGAGAGGGNCAACCAATAAGAGCGGATGGGCCGGAAAGNCACCCTTTAACAAAAAAAGGGACACCAACNATGGGCGGATTACTAATTTTNATCGCCTTAAGTANCTCAACACTTCTNTGGACGGACNTAAACAATCGATATNTATGGGCAGTACTTATAGTAACCATTGGTTTTGGCACCATAGGGTTCATCGATGACTANNTNAAAATCTCAAANAGATCCTCAAATGGATTNCCCGGNAANNTNAAGTTATTAGCAGAAGTNGTGATCGCTAGTGTCATAGCNTGGTGGATTTCAACAATTATGNCTGACCCACTTTCCAATAGCCTANCANTCCCTTTTTTCAAAAATATACTCATCGATCTTGGTTGGTTTTTTATACCCTTCTCAGCGCTTGTAGTTGTAGGTGCCTCTAATGCNGTAAATTTNACAGATGGNCTNGATGGACTAGCTATTGTACCGGCTATGATCGTGGCCGGCTGTTTNGCATTAATTACTTATATNGTTGGTAACCAAGTATTCTCTTCATANCTGCAGGTTCATAACGTNCCNGGNGCTGGGGAGTTAGCNGTTTTTTGNGGAGCGCTAGTGGGAGCAAGCCTCGGNTTTTTATGGTTTAATGCACCACCTGCGATGGTTTTCATGGGAGATACGGGTTCCTTATCCGTCGGCGGNGCGATAGGNGCAGTNAGTGTAATTTGCAAACATGAACTCGTTTTAGCAATTATCGGTGGGTTGTTTGTATTAGAAACTGCGTCGGTNATAGTNCAGGTNATTTCATTTAAATTAACAGGCCGTCGNGTATTTNGGATGGCNCCACTCCATCACCATTTCGAAAAAAAAGGCTGGAAGGAACCGACTATAGTCATTCGGTTTTGGATTATTGCNATGNTACTTGCATTGATTGGTCTTTCAACGTTGAANCTACGATGAGGNTTANGTGATTAAAATAAAGACCCGGCGCGACCAGAAAATCGCTTTATTNGGTCTTGGTANATCCGGCCTTATAACNGCCCGCGCTCTATCGGCTAGNGGAAACNAAATTTNNGCATGGGATGACGACCCTATTCAGAGAAAAAAAGCAAAACAACAAAATATTATATTAGAAGATNTNTACATTAGCGACTTNGNCAACTTTGATGCATTGGTNCTGGCNCCGGGAGTTCCNTTTACCCANCAACCCCACNCCATTGCGAAAAAAGCNCTATTAGCAAAAACACAAATAATTGGGGATGTGGAACTTNTGATNGAAACACTTCCTGAAACAAAATTTATTGGNATNACGGGAACAAANGGCAAATCAACCACGACCGCACTTGTNGGTCACATGTTANAGAANGCCGGCATAAAACGACAAATTGGGGGTAANCTNGGTCCGCCGGCACTTAGTCTTCGAGAACCAGTNGATNGTGAAATTATNGTTCTAGAGGTTTCTTCTTATCAACTNGACCTAACCAAAAACGCATCNTTCGANATAGCTGCCTTTCTAAATTTAAGTTCTGATCACCTAGATAGGCACGGGNATATCAAAAATTATTTTAAAGCGAAAAGCCAAATNTTNAGACANTGCCAAAACTCGAAAAAACNTCANATAGCTATCATAGGCATAGATGANGAATTTGGCCGGTCCTTACATAATGAAATTTCAATTAATCCCTTNTGGCAAAGCTACCCNNTTTCAACATCTGAAAAACTTGAGGATGGATTTTATGTNACAGATGAAAANATCTANGACATGAGTGGCCTNGNTATCTGTGACTTAAGAAAAGNGAAAAACCTNCTGGGNATCCATAATTGGCAAAATGCTTTAGCGGCGGCGGCNATTGGATATGCCTTGGAAATTGATAGAGAAATCATAGCTGAATCAATCATGANTTTTCANGGNTTGCCCCATCGAATGGAACGGGTCGNCNCGNTAAACGGTATTACNTTTGTTAANGATAGTAAGGCAACTAACCTCGAAGCATCAGANCGCGCTTTAGCTTGCTATAAAAATATATTTTGGATCGCCGGTGGACGCTCAAAGGGTCTAGATCGTAGGGGATTGGCAAATTGTCTCTCAAACATACATCACGTCTTTCTGATTGGAGAATCCTCCGTAGAGTTTGAAAAACATATACATAATAAAGTAAAAACTACACTTTGTGGCAATCTCAGAACTGCGATTCAAGAAGCCTATAATGCAGCATTGGTCTGCAAAAATTTAAGCCCAACGGTTTTACTTTCCCCTGCCTGTGCATCATTTGACCAATGGAAAAACTATGAAGCAAGAGGAGATGCCTTCCGACAATTTATCACATCATTACGGGGGTGTGTCGAATGACGGCTTTCACACGCACCGATACATCTTTACTAGGAAAATGGTGGTGGACAATTGACCATTGGACCCTAGCCGCAATTGCCTTACTTATCGGTTTTGGTGTTATTATGACTATGGCTGCTAGCCCTCCCGTTGCCGATAATTTAGGATTTGATTCCTATCATTTTGTTCGAAAGCAACTGTTTTTTATGCCAATAGCCTTGGTATGTTTGATTGGTGTCTCTCTGATGGCTCCTCAAGGTACTCAGCGTGTTGCAATTGTTATATTCTTTTTCAGTTTCGGATTATTGGTTGCCACTTTCTTCTTTGGTTTTGAGAGTAAGGGCGCTAAGCGTTGGATTAATGTCTTAGGCTGGTCTCTACAACCATCTGAATTTATCAAACCTGCATTCGCTGTCGTTACCGCATGGCTTTTCGCGATAAAAAGTGAGAACGGGAGAGCTATTGGCCAAACCGCAGCAATAGTTCTTTACGGTCTAGTAGTGTCTTTACTTCTGTTACAACCTGATTTCGGCATGACTGTAGTTGTATCAACTGTTTGGTTCACTCAGTTCTTTTTAGCTGGATTGCCTTTATTATGGGTTGCAGGATTTATAGCATTGGGTATTGCCGGATCCGTATGTGCATATTTTTTTCTCCCCCATGTAGCTAGCAGGGTTGATCGATTCATCGACCCGACTTCTGGTGATAGCTACCAAGTCATGAGATCAATGGAAGCATTTATGAAGGGCGGTGTGCTCGGTCGGGGGCCTGGTGAAGGATCTGTAAAAACCATGTTACCGGATGCTCATACTGACTTTATATTTGCCGTGGCCGCTGAAGAATTTGGGATGATTACATGCCTTTTGGTAGTTGGTTTGTTTGCCTTTATTGTTTTACGGGGTTTTTCACGCATCATCAAAGAAACCAATTTTTTCATCCTGTTATCCGTCACGGGATTGCTTGTTCAATTTGGGCTGCAAGCTCTTATTAATATGGCATCTACTCTTCATTTAATGCCAACAAAAGGTATGACATTGCCTTTTATCAGCTATGGAGGCTCTTCGCTAGTTTCCGTTGCTCTTTGTATGGGTATGGTTTTATCACTAACACGTCGTCGGATCGGACAGGAGACAAATTTATGAGTTTCCTCGAAGAAAGTCGACCTATTATTCTTGCCGCTGGTGGCACAGGCGGTCATATATATCCGGCCATATCGGTAGCAAGAGCGCTTATCAAAAGAACGAGGAACATAGCGATAATTACTGACGACCGTGGCAAATTATTTAGTCAATACGATTTAAACACCGATATACACTATATAAAAGCCTCTAGCCCTAGCGGGGGTTTATTACAAAAATTGATTGGACTTGGGCTCTTAGGAGCAGGTTTTGTGCAGGCCCGGTCAATCCTAAAAAAAATACAAGCTGTTGCTGTAATAGGGTTTGGTGGTTACCCATCCGTACCCACAATGTGTGCAGCAGCACAAATTGGATTGCCAACAATTATTCACGAGCAAAATGCTGTAATGGGACGAGCGAATCGTTTTCTCGCACCCACTGTGAAAAAAATTGCTGTTTCATATGATCAAGTTAAGGGTATAAGTCCAAAGGCAATTTCTAAAGTTATTCAAACCGGCAATCCGGTTAGGGAAGAAATTTCTGAGATAAGAGATAAAGTATATACCGCTTTAGACCCCAAAGGTAAGTTAAACGTCCTGGTATTTGGAGGCAGTCAGGGTGCTCAGATTCTTAGCAAAGTTGTGCCTTCAGCCATCGCAGCCCTCCCCAAAAATAAAAGATCCCGCATTATTGTCACACAACAATGTCACCCGAGTGATATTGATGTTGTAAAATCTTTATATAAAACGGCCAACATTCAAAGCGACTTGCGGCCATATTTTAATGATATGCCTGATAGACTATCGGGAGCGAGCCTCGTAATTTCCAGGGCTGGCGCTTCGACGATTTCAGAACTGATAGCAGCTAAAAGGCCGGCAATCCTAGTACCCTACCCGCACGCCACCGATGATCATCAAACTGCAAATGCTGTTGCGATTACCTCTTCAAGCGCTGGTTGGTGTATGTCAGAAGATAAATTTACTATTGAAAGACTAAAATTAAAAATTCAACAATTAATGGAGAACCCATCTCTTTTAAATGACGCCGCAGACAATATCAAAAATTTATACAAACTTAACGCCGCCGAGACCCTTGCTGACATTTTAGAAAATACCATTCACAAGCGGGCCAATAGTGGAGCGGTAACATGAAAACCTTACCGATATCCATAGGCCGAATTCATTTTTGCGGAATTGGCGGCATAGGTATGAGTGGCATTGCCGAAATTTTACATAATTTAGGCTATTCTGTTCAAGGAAGTGATATCAAAGAAAATAATATTGTAACGCGCCTAAAAAATATTGGCATTCCTATAACAATCGGACAAAACGGTGATAATCTCGGGGCTGCCACGGTAGTCGTAATATCGTCTGCAATAGGACCAAATAATTCAGAATTGCTTGCCGCTCGGCAAAAACAAATTCCCATAGTTCGCCGTGCAGAGATGTTAGCCGAACTAATGCGCCTTAAATGGTCGGTAGCAGTCGGTGGCACACATGGAAAAACGACTACAACTTCACTAATTGCAGCCATCCTAGATACCGCCAAGGCTGATCCCACCGTAATCAATGGCGGCATTATAAATGCCTATGGTACCAATGCCAGATTGGGCGAAGGAGAGTGGATTGTAGTGGAGGCAGATGAGTCAGATGGCACATTCATAAAATTGCCAGCCACTATTGCCGTGGTAAATAATATTGACCCTGAACATATGGATTTCTACCGAACCTTTGAAGAGGTTAAGGAGGCCTTCAAAACTTTCGTCTCAAATATACCATTTTATGGTCTCGCCGTTTTGTGTGTCGACCACCCGGAGGTGCAAGCATTAATACCAAAGGTTTTCGACCGTAGGATTGTGACCTTTGGATTTGATTCTCGAGCAGATATCAGGGCCGTCAATTTTAATACCAAAGGCGGCAACTCGGTATTTGATATTGTTTTCTCAGGTCGCTCCTCTTTGGCGGGAAAAACATTAAAAAATGTGAGCTTACCGATGGTAGGGCAACATAATGTCCAAAATTCACTTGCTGCAGCAGCTGTAGCACAGGAAATGGAAATACCAACAAGTGTAATTAGAAAAGGTCTGTCTTCATTTTCAGGTGTTAAGCGACGCTTTACAATCACAGGTGAAGTGGAGGGTGTGACAATCGTAGATGATTATGGCCACCATCCAGTAGAGATTGCCTCTGCACTTGCAGCTGCTCGAATCAGCGCTAAATCCCGGGTTATTGCAGTAGTGCAACCTCACCGTTTCTCAAGACTAAAATTGTTATTTAAAGATTTCTGCACCTGCTTCAATGATGCAGATATCGTAATCATTGCAGATATCTATCCCGCAGGTGAACCGCCTATAGAGGGTATAAATCAGGAAAAATTCATAAAGGGGGTAAAATCATACGGTCACCAAAACGTTTTAGCGCTGGAAAACCCTGAACAACTTCCCCAATTAATAAATAAAATATCCAGGATCGGTGACCTAGTGATCTTTCTTGGGGCAGGGGACGTTACAAAATGGGCTAACGATCTACCAAAATCACTTGCAACACTCCCTTCTCAATCAGATCTTCATAAAGGCGCGGTTTTATGAAAATGGGCCTTAAATCAAACCACATTATTTATGATTTGCCAGAAGTGAGAGGTAAATTAACGCCTTCGGCACCAATATCTCAATTAACTTGGTTTCGAGTGGGTGGTAGGGCTGAGGTTTTATTTGAACCAGCAGATACAGAGGATTTACAGAGTTTTCTCAAAAATTTTCCAAATGAAATAGACTTAACGGTGATTGGAAGTGGCTCTAACTTGATTGTAAGAGATGGTGGAATTTCTGGAGTGACCCTCCGACTTGGGCGGGCATTTTCCAATATTACCGTTAATAACTCTGCAATTAATGCATACGCGGGTGCGATGGACGTGACGGTAGCCCGGAGAGCACGTGATAATGGTATTGGAGGGCTAGAATTTCTCAGTGGAATCCCGGGTTCAATTGGCGGCGCTATTCGCATGAACGCCGGTGCTTACAACGACCAAATAAAAGATATCTTATTGGAAGCGACTGCATTCGACCGACAAGGAAATCTTCATAGATTAACATCAGAGGACCTCGAATTTACCTATCGTAGCTGTAAAGTGCCAGATGATTGGATTTTTGTATCAACCAAATTAAAAGGTAGATTCCAGAAACCATCTATTATTTCGGCTCGAATGGCTGAAATAGCCAATAATCGAGCTGAAGCACAACCAACTAAAGAACGCACTGGGGGTAGTACCTTTAAAAATCCTAAAGGATTAAAAGCTTGGAAACTGATTGAGTCGGCAGGCTGCCGTAGTCTTAGAAGAGGCGGAGCCCAAGTCTCCCCTAAACATTGTAATTTTCTTATCAATACAGGGACGGCGACCGCTGCAGATATCGAGGGCCTTGGCTGTGAGATCCGTCGCCGTGTTAGCGATGCACTAGGGATCCTACTAGAATGGGAGATTAAGCGTGTTGGTGTCGCAGAAATCCCGGAGACAGCGATATGAAAAAACGAGTAGCGGTCTTGATGGGTGGCATTTCTTCCGAGCGCGAAGTTTCTCTAGTTTCTGGAAAATCAGTTGTTAAAGCCCTGAAACGCAAAGGTTATGAAACAAACCCGATTGATGTAGGACAAAACTTAAAAGACGTTATGAATGCGCTCAAATCCGTTCCCGATGCAGTCTTCAATGCCCTGCATGGCCGCTACGGCGAAGATGGATGTATTCAAGGTTTACTCGAATTGCTTTCCATTCCCTACACCCATTCAAATGTGCTCGCCTCCGCGCTTGCGATGGATAAACCCATGGCCAAAAAACTATTTTGGAATGCTGGAATTCCATGTGCCAAACACCGCTTGGTTAAGCGTCATGACATAAAAAATAAAAAATTAATGGACCAACCCTATGTCATTAAGCCACTGAATGAGGGGTCTAGTCTTGGTGTCCAAATCGTACAGAATGGTGGAGATGTTCCAATGCTCCAGAGAGATATTGGGATACCAGGCGATCAGGTGATGATCGAAGAATATATACCTGGGCGGGAATTAACGGTTGCCGTTATGGGTGACCGAGCTCTTGGTGTTACCGAGTTAAAAACGGATAACGGCTTTTACGATTACGGGGCAAAATACACTAAAGGTAAGACCACTCATCATATACCGGCCGCGCTCCCAGAAATAATCTATAAAAACGCAATGCGCTATGCTCTTAAGGCCCATGATGTTTTAGGTTGTCAAGGGGTGACTAGAGCAGATTTAAGGTACAACGATACAAAAGCGGACCCGGGTCAACTAGTAATGCTTGAGGTCAATACTCAGCCGGGAATGACCCCATTATCTCTTGTCCCAGAGCAGGCTGCCTATGTCGGTATAGATTTTGAAGAATTAGTTTCGTGGATAGTGGAGAATGCCCAATGCGGAAACTAATATCTTTAGTATTAAAGACTTTTAATCGAAGAGCTAATTCAGAAAAAAGCATTTCGTCGGTTACTTCCCGAAAAAAACCTGCCCCAAAGTGGGCACGACCAGCAACCAATTCTGCAATAATTATAGTAAGTATTTTGTTACTTATTTGCGGCCCTTTATGGACATGGAAAAGCGGGGTCTTATCTGAAGGTATCGATACCCTGGAAAATAATTTGATACAGCAAACTGCATCTTTAGGACTTAGGGTGAATAAAGTTATACTTAGAGGACGGTATAAAACTCCTAGGTACAAGGTCATTGACGCAATTGGATTAAAAAAGGGTGATCCAATTATGGGTGTTAAACTGGAGGTTATTCGTAGAAATCTAGTAAAAATCCCGTGGATCCAAAATGCAACAGTTCAGAGGAATTGGCCTAGCACTATTTATATTCGGATAAGCGAACGCAAACCGATAGCTCTCTGGGATTCAAAAAGACAAAAATACCTAATTGATGCTCAAGGAAAGACATTTATATCGGAGCGTATTGAAAGTTTTCGTTACCTTCTGGTCGTTGCGGGGCATGGAGCACCCAGTGCAGCTTTAAAACTTCTTAATATAATTGGAAAAAATCCGTCATTGGCCGCAAAAATTACACGCGCAACATTTGTCGGCAAGAGACGATGGAATTTAAAATTAAAATCTGGGATAAAAATAAGGCTTCCTGAAAAAAACCCACATAAGGCATGGAAACGCCTGATCGAACTCAACTCAAAAAAAAGAATTCTGGCTCGTGATATTCGACTGATCGATATGCGCTTACCTAAAAGCATTATCATTAAACCGGGTTTTATAGGAAGACAAATAATCCAAACAAAAGGCCAAAAAACATGACCATGTTTTCAGTATCAAAAGTCCGCAAGGAGGGGTTGAGTATTGAATAAAAAAAGAACCGGTTTAATTGCTGCCCTTGACATGGGAAGTTCAAAAATTTGCTGTTTGTTAGCCCACTCTTCAAATGATGGTGGTCTAAAAGTTTTGGGCGTCGGACACCACGCTTCAAAGGGGATTCGTAGTGGTGCTGTCATTGATATGGATGCCGCACAACACGCCACCCTCACCGCGATAAGCGCTGCAGAAGAACTTGCAAATGAAACAATCAGAGAGGTTATTGTTAACGTTTCCGGAGGCTACCTATCATCAGAAAAATTCAAGTTTGAACTGCCTATTTCCGGACGTGAGGTTAATCAAACCGATATACGACGTGCGCTAGCACAGGGGAATTTTTGTCAGCGCGACACTGATTACGAAGTTTTACATTCACTACCTATGGCCTACTCTCTTGATGCCACGAAGGGTATACGTGACCCGAGAGGAATGTTTGCTGAAACACTCGGAGTTGAAATTAATGTAATTTCAACAAGGGCCGCTAATCTACGTAATCTTGCTGCCTGCCTTGGTAGGTGCCACCTGGACATTGAAGTTGCAGTTGCTGGCCCTTACGCATCCGGTCTTGCCTGTTTGGTTGAAGATGAAGTTGATCTAGGGGTCACAATTATTGATATGGGTGGTGGAACAACCACGATTGCTGTTTTTTATGATGGTGAGGTAGTGCATGCCGATTCTATTCCAGTTGGCGGACATTTTGTAACTAGCGATATTGCCCGAGGTCTATCTACCTCTGTCGCCCACGCCGAGAGGATGAAAACTCTCTATGGAAGCGCAATTTCCTCCCCTGCTGATGAGCGCGAACTTATAGACGTCCCCTTAATAGGTGAAGAAATCAACAATCAACCTAATCATGTTCCTAGATCACTTTTAAATGGCATTATTCGGCCACGGATAGAAGAAACATTCGAATTAGTGCGAAATAAACTTGAAAGTGCCGGCTTAGATCGTATTGCCGGGCGGCGTTTAGTACTAACCGGAGGAGCTAGCCAACTGCAAGGAGTTCGTGAACTAGCGGCACTTGTTTTAGAAAAACAAGTGCGTATGGGCCGACCAATGCGAATTAGTGGTTTAGCAGAAGCAACTAGCGGGCCGGCATTTTCTACATGTGCTGGCTTGGTGCGCTTTGCAGCAGAGAAGCACAGTGACGTAAGAGATCAGCTTGATGCCATCCCAACCGGCGTTAGCGGACGTATTTCCCGAATTGGTAACTGGTTAAAAGGAAATTTTTAATGATGAAAACTCTCCCAAGGATTTTATTACCTGCCAACCTTAGCCGCTGCAAATTTGCAGTATTTCATTGTAATAGCCCTGAGTATTTATGGAGGCTCATATGACTATAAACTTTACTACTCCCGAAAATAATGACCATCTAAAACCTCGTATTACCGTCGTTGGTTGTGGCGGTGCAGGAGGAAATGCTGTGAATAATATGATCAGCAAACAACTTGAAGGAGTGGAGTTCGTCGTTGCGAATACCGACGCTCAAGCTATCTCTCATTCTCTTGCAGACCGTCGCGTACAGCTGGGCCGTGCGATAACGCACGGGTTAGGTGCCGGTTCCCGCCCGGATATGGGACGTGCCGCCGCGGAAGAAGCTTTAGAAGACATAGAGCAAATCCTGAATGGTTCTCATATGGTGTTTATAGCCGCTGGAATGGGTGGAGGCACCGGAACTGGTGCCGCGCCGGTCATAGCCCGCTTGGCTAGAGAACAGGGAATGTTAACTGTTGGTGTCGTTACCAAACCTTTTCAGTTTGAAGGAATTAACAGAATGCGAGTTGCAGACGCCGGTATAGAGGAAATGCAACAATTCGTAGATACTCTTATTGTAATTCCTAATCAAAATCTTTTTAGAATAGCCAATGAGAAAACTACATTTTCTGACGCTTTTGCGATGGCCGATGATGTACTGCACTCAGGGGTACGTGGTGTGACAGACTTAATGGTCGTACCCGGACTCATAAATTTAGACTTTGCGGATATCCGAAGCGTCATGTCAGAAATGGGTAAAGCTATGATGGGTACTGGTGAATCAGATGGTGAGGAACGGGCAAGATTGGCTGCAGAAGCTGCCATTTCAAATCCCTTACTAGATGACGTATCAATGAAAGGAGCCCGAGGTGTATTGATCAATATAACTGGGGGACCCGACATGACACTTTTTGAAGTGGACGAAGCAGCTAATAGAATTGGGGACGAAGTAGATGCGGATGCCAATATCATATTTGGCTCTGCATTAGATCAATCTTTGGAAGGCCGAATAAGGGTATCAGTCGTTGCCACCGGTATAGATATAAATGCTAATACTCAACCACGGCCTGTGCTTAAAGTTTACAACGAACAAAGTGAAACCAATTTTGTGCGATCCAATGAACAATTCCCAAACAAATCAGCTATAGGGATCCAGAGGACACATACTTCGACAATGCCGTTGACTATGGGCCCTACAGCCACGGCATTAAAAATGCCCGAGCCCGTAACGCATACGGAAAATTCTCAAATTCAACTTGAGAACACTAAATTTGAGCAAGAGCCCGTCCAGTCAAATATTGCGGATTTAGTAGAACCAGAAACTGAAAATGCAAAAAATCAGGAATCTGAACCATTAGAAATGGAGCATATAGAAAAAAGTGGTCAAACTATGCAACAAAATCAAACAGACCAACCATTTATCCCGCCCCTCCCATCGAAACCGGATAGGATGCCTTCTCCTTTAATTGAAAACACTGCAGACCCTTTTCGAGAGGCGGAAATGTTGAATGCAGCCCCGGCACCACAAAAGAAGAAAAATCCCAATATTTTCCAGCGCATGACGAGCGCTAGTCGGGCAAAAAAAGAAGATAGTAAAACTGAGAAAGACATATCAATACCACCAGTCGATAAAAGTAGGAAATTAAATCCGGAAGAAACTACTGATTCAATGTCAACAAACCCAAACAAACAAGAAATTCAAATTGAAGAACATAAAAAAGAAGTTGCCATTTCTAAAAAGGAGAAAAATATCGACTCGAACAACAGCATTGAAGAGGAAATAACTCACCCCCAAAATAAGGAAGTCGTTTTATCTGAAAACCAAAAAGATAAAGAACAACCTGAATTAACAGAACTTAAACATAATAACCATTTGTCAGATAACCAAAGCGAAGAAGATTTATTGGAAATTCCGGCCTTTCTAAGACGACAGGCTAATTAGTCAAATAAACGTAACATTCTGTAACAAATGTTGATTTGAGAGCGCTGAAGGAAATTGGTATTTTCCTTCAGCATAATGTTCAGTTCATTTGTTGGAAACTCGTTTGCTAATTTAGATCATAGAAATAGATAAGTTTTGACATTATTTAGAGTAGTATAAGGAATATTGAGTGCTTGACCCATCAGAAACTTGTAACACCGCCATCGATGCCAAGAATTCTAAAGTGGTGCTCCAAAAATCGTTAAAATCTTCAATAGGCTGTTCTGGAATTGGTTTACATTCCGGTAAAAAAGTAACGATGTCGCTTAATCCATCACACACAAATACGGGAATCGTCTTTCGGCGGACTGATGTAAATATAGAAAATCAAATTATTCCGGCGCGTTGGGATTGCGTGGTGGACGCTCGATTAGCTACTACCATTGGAAATGATGCGGGCGTTTGTGTATCGACCATAGAACACCTAATGGCTGCCTTCGCAGGTTGCGGTATAGATAACGCTATTGTTAATTTAGACGGGCCCGAGGTTCCTATTATGGATGGAAGTGCCGCCCCATTTATTTTTTTGATGGAATGTGCCGGTATAATTGAACAAAGTGAGCCTCGGAGAGCTATTAAACTTGAAAAATCCATTAAAGTCACCGATGGGAATAAATATATTTTAGCCTGTCCCGATCAAGCATTCTCCGTCGATTTTGAAATTGATTTTGAAGAAACTCCTGTTGCAAAACAAAAATTAAGTATGCGTTTGATCAATGGAACCTTTAAGACTGAAATTTCTAGGGCAAGAACCTTTGGTTTTGTGCACGAGGTGGATGCATTGAGAGAAGCTGGTCTAGCGCTTGGGGGGTCCTTAGACAACGCAGTAGTTATTAGTGGTGACAAAATTCTTAATGGTGATGGACTCCGATATGATGACGAATTTGTCCGTCATAAAATTTTAGATTGTGTCGGAGACCTGTACCTTTCAGGTTCCCCAATTATTGGACAAATCAATGCACTTCGGCCAGGACACGCTTTAAATAATAAATTTCTACATTCTCTTTTTCAGGATGAATCTGCTTGGTCCTATGTAAGAATGGATAGTGCGTTAGTACCCGGGGCGGCACATAGTTGGGATCAAGAACTGTCCTTGGCGACCGCCTAATATTCTTCCGCATAATTTTCTTGATATCTATTCTGTATTTATAGAAACAGAATATATGGCAGTAGTTAGTAGCCATGTGATATGATNTAGTGAAGGANAATGACATCGGTTTTATCAAGATTGTTTGATATCGGAAGAGTAATAGACACTATTAAAAGATTTGGACCAAAAATTGGACCCTTACAAAAAAATAATTAGATGGTTGGCAATTCCGATTTTATTGGGCTTTACAGCCTGTACTAGCAACGAAGAGAAAGCATATATAGAGCGGTCGGTTAACACCCTTTATAATCAAGCAGTCGATGCGCTAGAAGCCGGGGACTTTTTCGAGGCATCAAAATATTTTGATGAGGTTGAAAGACAACACCCTTATTCAATCTGGGCCACAAAAGGAAAACTATTATCAGCCTATGCCAATTACGAAGCTGGGAAATATGACGATGCTATCATGGGTTTAGATCGTTTCATTCAACTTCATCCGGGAAATAAAGATACAGCATATGCATATTATTTNAAAGCGTTGAGCTTTTATGAACAAATTACAGATGTCAGTAGAGACCAATTGGCNACAGAAAAAGCNCTCAAGGCATTACGAGATGTTATTCGGCGCTACCCGAGAACAAANTATGCNCGTGATGCACGTCTGAAAGTTGATTTAACGCGNGACCATCTAGCCGGNAAAGAAATGTCCATTGGTCGTTTCTACTTAATAAAAAAAGAATATATTGCTGCCATTAATCGATTTAGACGAGTAGTAAAACAATATCAAACAACAACTCACACGCCCGAGGCGCTCCATAGGCTGGTGGAAGCNTACACAGCTATTGGGTTAAGAAATGAAGCAAAAAAAGCGGCATCAGTGCTGGGCCANAATTACCCTGGCAGCGAATGGTATACTGATAGTTACAAACTCATGACAGGGATAGATATAAAGAAAANGGTAGAGAACAAAAAAAAGAAGGGATTTTTAAGTCGAACTTGGAATAGGATTTTTTGATTCAAAATGCTAGTTTCCGTTCTAATACGAAACATTGTTCTAATTGATAAATTACATATCACCTTTGGCAAGGGTCTCTGCGTCTTAACGGGCGAGACCGGTGCAGGAAAATCAATTTTATTAGACGCGCTGGGGCTAGCCTTAGGCATGAGAGCTAATATCAACTTAATTCGAAATGCAGATAAAAAACCAAAAGAACTGCGGAATGCTTCAGTTACTGCATCTTTTCAAATACCTTCTACTCACGGGGTTTATTCTTTGCTCGCTGATTATGATATTAACAATTTAAAAGAAGGAGAACCACTTATCTTGCGCCGAAACCTGGATCAAGATGGTCGCGGTGGGGCTTATATCAACGATCAGCCCGTAAGCGTGAGTCTTTTGCGCACGATCGGCGAACAATTAGTTGAAATAGAAGGTCAATTTGCCAGCCAAGGTCTTATGGACCAGAAAACTCATAGANCTGCGCTTGATAACTTCGCCGGTATCCGACCATTATGCAATGAGGTCGCACATCTTTACGACGCTTGGAAAAAAATTGACAACCTCTTAGAAAAGGAATCAGCTGAATATGAAAAAAATCGCGCAGATGAAGACTATGTTCTTCATTCACTAGAAGAACTCCAACAACTCAATCCTCAGACCGGCGAAGAAGTTGAACTATCGAAAACACGCTCCCTGCTGATCAACAGTGAGCGTCTAATTAGAACTCTAGTTNCAATTGAAAATTCTCTCTCAGCTGACGATGGCGTAGAAGACAGACTAGGCGCCGCACAACGCAGTATTTTAAAGGAAAATGCAGAATCGACAGAAGCCTTAAGCCCTATATTAAATGCTCTCTCTGCAGCCACAGATTCTGTTGCGGAGGCACAACACCTTTTGAATAGATTAATGCAGGATGCGGCACCCGACCCTACCAGGNTNGAAAANTGTGAAGAACGACTTTTTTCCTTAAGAGCTNTAGCNAGAAAACATAATATTNCCGTGGAAGAGCTNNCGTCTTTACAAAAAACTCTCGAACAAAGAATTAAAACTTTTNCTAATGCCGATGAACATATANGAAAACTGCAANTAGATCGTGATAAAGCATACGANAAATATAAAATTAAGTCAGAAAAACTAAGCAAAAAGAGNCANANCGCTGCCAAAAAACTGGACAAGGGNGTCTGCGAGGANCTACCACCATTACGGCTTGAAAAAGCGACTTTTTATACTCGAGTCGAAACCTTGGATAAAAGAGATTGGGGTCGCCATGGTATNGATAGAGTCTACTTTGAAATTTCTACGAACCCGGGAACNGAGCCAGGCCCAATAACACAAATCGCCTCTGGTGGNGAATTAGCAAGATTTCTTCTCGCCTTGAAGNTNGTCCTTAAGCAAAACAATNCNGTCCCTACCTTAATTTTTGATGAAGTAGACGCCGGAATTGGNGGAGCGGTAGCCGCAGCAGTCGGCGAAAGACTTGCAAAACTATCGGAAGACATACAGGTGCTGACTATTACCCATTCACCGCAGGTTGCTGCTTACGGATTACAACATTTAAAAATTTCTAAATCAGAAAAGAATGGGTCAATTTTCACTCAAGTTACTGAATTGGATGAAAATGAAAAAAATGAAGAAATTGCTAGAATGCTAGCCGGAATCAAGATTACAGAGGAAGCTCGAGCAGCAGCCGCAAGTCTTTTATTCAGAGGCACTCCTTAATATTATTTTTAGTGAAGAAATGAAAACAGATTTTTCAAAACTACCTGTTAGCGAATTAACGGCTTCTCAAGCCGAAGATGAGTTAAGTCGCCTCGCAAATGTTATTACCGCGCACGATACAGCTTATTACCAAAATGACGCGCCGGTCATTACAGATGGCGAATATGACCTTTTGAGACAACGAAATCAAAAAATTGAAGATCGCTTTCCACAATTGAAAAGAGAAGACTCTCCTTCACAAAAAGTCGGTGTTACAATTTCGTCTAGTTTTGAAAAGATTCAACATGCAGTACCAATGTTATCGTTGGGCAATGCCTTTAAAAATAGTGATGTCTATGACTTTTATAGTCGAATTAGGCGTTTCATTGGTTTTGAAAAGGAGCAGGCCATCAATATCGTTGCAGAGCCTAAAATTGACGGCCTTTCAGTATCTCTGAGATACGAGGACGGTTCTTTAATTATGGCAGCAACAAGAGGTGATGGCCAACAGGGTGAGAATGTTACGTCCAATGTTGCAACAATAAATAGTATACCCAAAACTATTGATCATGAGGTACCAAAAACTTTGGAGGTACGGGGCGAAATTTATATCGGGCATCATGATTTTCATAATCTTAATGAACAACGCAAAAGTAAGGGCGAAACACCGTTTGCCAACCCGCGTAATGCGGCCGCTGGCTCTTTAAGGCAGTTGGATAGCAATATAACTGCCGAGCGTCCCTTAAAAATATTTACATATGCATGGGGAGAACTAAGTGAAACTATTGCAGAAACACAAATGCAATTTTTGGAAAATCTTGAATCATGGCAATTTCCAGTCAACCCTCTTAGTCAACTATGCAAGAATGAAGAAGAGGCCATTGGCTACTACGAAAAAATATCAGATCTTAGATCTAAATTAGACTATGATATTGATGGCATCGTATATAAAGTGGATCGAATAGATTTACAACAGCGACTAGGTTTCATAAGTCGTGCTCCCCGCTGGGCTATTGCCCGTAAATTTCCTGCGGAAAGAGCTATGACCACTTTAAAAAAAATTACCGTCCAAGTTGGGCGGACGGGAGCGTTAACTCCCGTTGCTAATCTGTCTCCTATTAACGTGGGAGGCGTTGTTGTTAGCAGAGCAACACTTCATAATGCGGATGAAATTGAACGAAAGGACATTAGGGTGGGCGATACTGTTATTGTCCAACGCGCAGGAGATGTTATTCCGCAAATTGTTGAAGTAGTAAAAGAAAAAAGAATAGAAAATACTGAACCTTTTCGTTTCCCTGAATATTGCCCCGAATGTGGCAGCCCCACGGTTCGTCAACATAACCAAGCTGTCATTCGGTGTACCGGTGGCTTCATTTGCCCGGCTCAAAAGTTAGAACAATTAAAACATTTTGTTAGCCGCCCTGCCCTTGATATTGAAGGTCTGGGTGGAAAATACATAGAGTCATTCCTAGCTGAAGGTTTAATTAATAAACCCGGAGACATATTCCGTCTCCATGAAANTCACGACAAACTTAGAAATAGGGAGGGTTGGGGTAGAAAATCCGTTGACAATTTAATCAAGGCAATTGAACAGAGGAGAAATATTTCATTAGAGCGGTTCATTTATGCGCTAGGGATACCTCAAGTAGGACTAGCAACCGCTCGCCAATTGGCGTTGCATTATGAGTCATTTAACAACTGGGCCACTTCCATGCTTAAGGCCGCAATGGAACGACTAANAAATCCAGACGAAAGAAAAAGAAGCGAGTTGGTTGGTGAAACCTTTTTAAAACTTTGCCAGATCGACGGAATAGGCATCAANATGGCCGATGATATCGTACAATTTATTGGGAATACTGAAAATTTTAAAATTGTCGAAGATTTGGCGTTTAATCTCACCATAACGGACTTTTATAAAGCTCAAGAATTTGAGACAACGCTTTTAGGAAAAACAATCGTGTTTTCTGGTGGTTTAGAAACTACAAGTCGTGCGGAAGCCAAATCCATAGCCGAATCCCTTGGTGCAAAAGTAACAAGCGCTGTGTCAAAAAACACTGATTATGTTGTTGTTGGCTCTGACCCCGGTTCTAAAGCCATTAAGGCGCAGGAACTTGGNATTCCAATTCTTAACGAACAAGAATGGCACACTCTTATCGATCCATAAAAATCAATTTAGGCTTGGCGTATTAGAACAATATTTAGAAATTTTTCTTAGAGCTGTCCCAATGGGCTCGTAGCTTTCTTCAGCCAGGCGTTCTCTTTAGAATTTAAAAAGGGCCCAATCGTCGACAAAACTCGAGAGTGATATTTATTCAACCAGTTAATCTCATGTGAATTAAGAAGTGATCCGTCAACAAGAGAAATATCAATAGGCGCAAGCGTAACCGTATCAAACTTCAACATTGAATTCTCGCCGTTACCGCTTGCATCAACTGCTTCTATTCGGACAATTAAAAGGTTTTCAATGCGTATGCCATAGGCTC
Organism: Rhodospirillaceae bacterium; assembly: GCA_002719885.1. Taxonomy (GTDB): domain Bacteria; phylum Pseudomonadota; class Alphaproteobacteria; order MPNO01; family UBA2964; genus UBA2964. Next base: position 94,275 of record PBFH01000024.1, read on the forward strand.
CTTCTTTATAGTATCCTGGCTCGTTCGAGAGAACCATTCCAGGTCTTAGAGGAACCTCCGCATATCGTTTGGCTATACGTTGTGGTCCCTCNTGTACACTGAGGAAAGCACCAACTCCATGCCCAGTACCATGATTAAAATCAAGACCAATATCCCACAGCGCCTTGCGAGCCAAACAATCCAACTGCCCTCCACTTGTTCCTACAGGGAACCGAGCCATTGCNATTGCAATATGCCCTTTCAATACACGAGTAAAACGATCCTGCATTTCTTGNGNAGGNGGACCAATAGATACTGTTCTGGTAACATCGGTNGTGCCATCTANNTATTGGGCTCCAGAATCAACGAGGTAAAGTGAACCATATTNCAGATTNCGGTTGGTTTTAGGNGTAACCCTGTAATGTATAATNGCACCATTCGACCCTGCCCCTGAAATTGTCTCAAANGATAAACCCTTAAANTTATCCATGNANATTCTATATTTTAANAGTTGATCTGCTGCTGACATCTCATCAACAACTCCTTTGGGCCCTTCTTCNGATAACCAATAAAGGAATCTACACANTGCAACACCATCGCGAATATGCGCATTCCGAATACCTTGAATTTCAATCGTATTTTTACAAGCCTTCGGCAAAACGCACGGATCTTCCATCTCAATTATTTTGCCTCCACCCGCCATTACATAATTCCTTACCCAAACAGGTACAGTGGATGGTGAAATTTGAATAATCTGCGATTGGTGACATAATTTCTTTAAACTTTTCTCAAATTCATCAATGGGTTTTATTGAAGCAATTTTACCCAATGCATTTTGTGTTTCACTTAAGATTTTTCTTTCATCCATAAATAATTCTAAAGACCTATCAATATTTATGATTAGAAAACCTAGGGCCACGGGTGTATTTGGAATATCCCCTCCCCTAATATTCAACAGCCAGGCGATGGAGTCTGGAGAGGTAATTACCGCAGCATCCGCACCGTTTTCTTTTACTACCGAAGCTATCTGCGCTATTTTTTCCTCTGACGCCCTTCCAGCAACACTAACCGGATGGACATAAACAGGAGCCAAGGGAAGTGGAGGCTGTTGAATCCAAATTTGATCAATAGGATTTGTCTCTACTTGTACTAAGTCAACTTGATTAAAACCAAATTTCTTTTTCAGAGCCGTAAAACCGGATTGGGAATGTAACCAAGGATCAAAACCGATACGAGCTCCGCCCTTGGCATTTTTTTTAAGCCACTCTTGTAGGGCACCACTAGACACGTCCAAAGGCTCGTAAAGCTTTGGATTAGTTTGTTTACGTACTTGTATAGAATAACGCCCATCCACTAGGATAGCCGCTGATTTTTTTAGCACTACGGCCATGCCCGCAGACCCAGTAAAACCGGTCAACCACGCCAAACGTTGGGAATGACTTGGGGGAAATTCTGATTGATATTCATCAGATAATGGCACTAAAAAGCCATCCAACTTTCTGGTAATTAACGCAACTCGCAATGCGGCTAGCCGTTCCTCAGGTGACAACTCTCTCTCGACACCCAATGAGGCCAGGTTTTCTTTAAATTTTTTAAGCTCTTTTCGCATTTTTTCGGAAAGGTTTGGTTTTATAAGTTCTATCCAAGCATCTGGATCAAGATTATCTGGAGCTGCAAGCTGCCCTTCGGCTAGTGACCTTACATCATTTATACTGAGTGGGATTCCATGTTCTTTTAAACTGATACCTAAAGAGTGAACTATATTATTTTGTTCTTTGATCATGTCATTTAATAACTTATCAAAATATCCGGTTATCCAGAAAAACTTTTTGAAATAAACTTTTCCGAAATGGTCTTACAAAAGTTGTTAGTGTGAAATGTTTCTATTTAACATAAAAAATCACGATTTGGGTTTTTATCAATGCATTGCCTATTCTTGAAAGTCAGGGTCATCCACCCATCCAATTCCAAGGTATCAACCATTATTAAACCTGCCTTATTGTATGCATTAATAACATCTTTGGATTGTTTCCTTAAAAGCCCTGACAAAATCAATCGTCCGTTTAGCTTCAGTTGGCTTGCTGTCTCATAAGCTTTTTCTATAAGTGGGTCGGCGAGAATATTTGCTACTATTAAATCAAACGGTCTGAATAATGCAATTTCCGATGCCAAATAAAAATCGCTCTCGACCACAGTGATTGTATCTTTGCAGTTATTTTTTTGGATATTTTTTTTTGCGGTTGAGACAGCCATAAAATCATTGTCCAAAGCTAGGATTGAAGCTTTTGGAACCAGTTTACTGACGGCTATTGCTAAAATAGCTGATCCACAACCGACATCCATCACCGTTTCTAACGCTTTACCTTTTTCAACAATCTTATCTATGGCCATCAAACATCCACTAGTTGTTTGATGTTCTCCAGTGCCAAATGCCAAACCAGCACTGATAGCTACAGGCACTTTTTTGACAGGGGGCACTCCACAAAAATGGTCAGGGTATATAAAAAACCTGCCGACAGTTATCGGTTTTGTTTGCTCTTTGTATTCCTCCTCCCAGTCAGCATCAAATATCTGTCTGACTTCATATTTGGGTAATGTCACCCTTTGGGATACCGTATCTTCTAGGAAACAGGAGTTAAGATCTCTTTCTTCCGGTTCATTCAAACAAAACCCAGTTATTTGATATCCTTCTTTTTGAGGTCGCGTATCAATAATAATACCATCGACAATCGGTTCCAGTTTTTTTTCCAAGGTGACTAGCTCCGACTCACTTCGGGCAAAGATAATAATTTTCCATGTCTTATTTGCGCCGGACATCATGGATTTAAAAGGCTTCCACAAATCCTGCCATTACTTTCTTACGACCGGCCTTTTCAAAATCAATATCAAGCTTATCTCCGTCAACTGAAAGTACCATCCCATAACCGAATTTTTGATGAAAAACTCTAGTGCCTTTGTTAACAGCGTCTGGAGACTTTACGTCTTTAATAGAAACAGCAGTGCCGTCTATTATTCTGGTATCTATATGTTGTCTGCGAGAGCCTTTCATGCGCTCGAAACCGGGGCCTCGGCTAACCTCTGTCCACTTGACCACTTCATCTTCTAAATCATTTGTAGAGATACTATTACCATAAAGATTAACATCCGTGAGAAAATCAACTTGATCTTCCGGTAGCTCATCTACAAATCGTGATGGTATCGATGTTTGCCACTGATTATATATCCGTCTATTTGCGGCAAAACTTATGTTAGCTTTTACTCGAGCCCGAGTAAGGCCAACATAAGCAAGTCGACGTTCCTCCTCCAAAGCTTTTGTTCCCCCTTCATCAATAGCACGTTGATTTGGAAATAGCCCCTCTTCCCAACCAGGAAGAAATACTGTTTCGAACTCAAGACCTTTTGCGGCATGAAGTGTCATAATGCTAACCATCTCTTCATTATTTGAATTACCCGCTTCCATGACGAGACTAACATGTTCCAGAAAACCGGAAAGGTTCTCAAATTCCTCTAAAGCTGAAACTAGTTCACTTAAATTTTCTAATCGACCGGGTGCCTCAGGTGCCTTATCCTGTTGCCACATCTCTGTATAACCAGATTCGTCAAGGATTAACTTCACAAGTTCGACGTGCGTCGTAGTTTCAACCAAGCCCGACCAGCGATCAAATTCGGATAGTAAACTAGTAATAGCTCTTCGTGCTTGGGGTTTTAATTCATCAGTATTAACAAGCCTTCGCGCCGCCTCTGGTACAGACACTGACTGCAACCGTGACAAGTGATGAATTGCCTGCATTGTCGCCACGCCGATCCCTCTTCGGGGCACGTTAACAATTCTCTCGAATGCAAGGCTGTCATCTGGTTGAACTACCACCCTCATATAGGCAATAGCATCGCGAATTTCTTGACGTTCATAAAACCTAGGTCCTCCGATTACCCTGTAAGGTAGACCAACGGTTATAAAACGTTCTTCAAACTCACGCATTTGAAAGCTAGCTCGTACCAAGACAGCTATTTGATTTAATGATATTTTCTTCGAATGAAGAGCTTCTATCTCATTAGCTACATTTCTCGCTTCAGTTTCACCATCCCACACACCTCGAACGCCGACTTTTTCGCCATTTGCACGTTCTGTCCAAAGTGTTTTGCCGAGCCTCCCTGCATTATTTGAGATTAATGTAGATGCTGCGGTCAGAATTTCAGGGGTTGAACGATAATTTTGTTCCAGACGAAAAGTTTCTGCCCCCGAAAAGTCTTTTTCAAACCTTAGAATGTTACCAATTTCAGCACCTCGCCAGCTGTAGATGGATTGATCATCATCTCCTACACAGCAAATATTATTGTGATTTTGCGCCAATAGGCGAAGCCATAAATATTGAGCGATGTTAGAATCTTGATATTCATCGACCAAAATATACTTAAATTGGTGCTGATAACGGGACAGCACGGTTTCATCGCAGGAAAAAATTGTGAGGTTATGCAGAAGAAGGTCACCAAAATCGCAGGCATTTACGGTAACTAGCCGCTGTTGATAATCTTTGTATAGTTCCAGAGCCTTTCCATTAGCAAAATCACCAATTTCACTGGATGATACGCTTTCCGGCACTAATCCACGATCCTTCCAACGCTGAATAATCCCAAGTAAAGCCCTTGCTGGCCACTTACTATGATCAATATCATTAGCCTCTAAAATTTGTTTCAATAGACGTAACTGGTCGTCAGAATCCAAAATAGTAAAATTCGATTTAAGACCTACCTGCTCAGCATGTCTGCGCGAAATTCGAGCTGCAATTGCGTGAAAAGTTCCTATCCAAAGGTCTTCAGCAACCGGACCAACAAGATCAAATACACGCTCGCGCATTTCGCGGGCAGCTTTATTAGTAAACGTCACGGCCAGAATTTGTCCNGGGAAGGCCTTACGAGTTACCAATATATGGGCTAATCTTGTTGTGAGTACTCTTGTTTTACCTGTTCCAGCGCCTGCTAAAACTAGCACCGGACCATCGACAGCCTTCACTGCTTTTCGTTGCACATTATTTAGCGTCTTGAGATAAACATCAGAAGTATCTTCGTTTGTCAAAGCCCCGCTTCGGGTATTTTTTCTAAATTCGGACATAGGATTACGAGTATAACAAGTTTTTACGAATCTCCGGCTATATCACAACATAAATACTCATAACTGTTCTATATCGAAATAATTAGTTCGCCGATTTTGAAACTTTTATTTTGTTCCCAAGATTGATATTTTTCGGATTTGACTTATGAGCGAGACAAATATCGTAAATTCTACCTATCTTATTCTCGGGAATAGGGGTCACTCGGCGGGTTTTTAGATCAACATGCAAAGACAAAAACTCGCAGGTCGCAGCGAGATAATCGCCATGCACGTTATACATTTCGTGGTAATGATGCAGGCGCTTTTCATCAAAGCCAATCAACAGGGACTCTACAAAAACCTCATCGCCTTCAACCAATTCGCGATTATATTGTATGTGGTGTTCAACGGCNAAGGTACTACCGGTCGTTACTTTTCGATACTCTCTACCGAGTTCAATATAATTAAAAAAAGCGTCGACAGCATGATCAAATACTAGGGTGTAATATGCGACATTCATATGTTTATTAAAGTCTATCCACTCCGGTTGGATAAATTCTTTCCATAATTTCAGAGGAACTGGATGCATCATCAACTGAACCTCCTAGGCAAGACTACTGCGACACTGAGCCATTATATCAAGCACCTTAAAAGGGTCCTCTATACGTGGAAATGTTGGCACCCCTCTAGGCTCTAGGAAATTTTTTGCTGCGGCATTTAACACTTCATCGCCTGAAAATGAGATATATATTGGCTTCGTAGGAAAACGATTCTTCTGATCGACTATAAAATGAAGGTCCATTGCCTCCAGCTCTTTTGCCAAAATTAAAATTGTAACAACTGCATCCACATTATCATCATTCAGCAGGGCTTCCATTGATTCTCGCCATGCAAACTCCATTCCATTGACAGTGGCAGAAGGAAATACATCCACCGGGTTTGTTATATTGATAAACGACGGGCTAATTTCTTCGAGCCGCAATTGTGTCTCTGAAGTCACACTAGAAAAATCCAGGCACGTTCTTTGTTTGCAAATGTCCGATAAATGAACAATAAATGCNCCTGATGGCGACACAAAGCCAACACGATTTCCGGTGGGGACTGGCATCATCGCGGCCGCCTTTGCCGCAGTGAAAAGATGCGAAAATTCATCAATTCGAATGATACCCGCCTGCCTTAACGCCCCGTCCAAAATCTTATCATTAGCGCCTAAAGAGGCGGTATGCGACATCGCAGCCTTCGCCCCCGCCTCGGTTGCGCCCCCCTTTAACATAATAACTGGCTTTTTACGCGTAACCATCCTCGCAATCTTCAGGAATTCCTGAGGTCGATGGAGACTTTCAAGATAAATAAATATTGCCTTTGTTTCTCGGTCGTAGGCCAAGAACTCCAACACATCTGCTTCGTCTATATCAANAGTATTTCCAAGGCCCACACAACGAGCTACCCCGTAATGTTCTCCTGACATAATTGAGCGCATCATGGCGCCCGTAAAATTACCCGTTTGCGCAATGTACGAAATACCTCCTTTCGGGATTTTTCCTAGAGGAAAAAAACTGGAGGTGAAACCCGAAGGCGTTGAAATATGACCCGCGGTGTTAGGGCCTAGTACCCGTACCCGCGTTTCTTTAATAATTTCCTTAAGGTGGATTTGAAGATCTTCACCAGAATGATCAACTTCTGCGAATCCGCCTGCAGCCAAAACCGCTGATTTAATCCCCTTCACTGCACAATCTTTTATAGCATTGGGTGTTTGATGTGCCGGGAGCATAACGATGGCCATCTCAATTCTGTTAGGTAAGTCCTCTATCTTTTTAAACACTGGTAAATTGCAGATTTTTCCGCCNCGGGGATTTACCGGATAAATTTTACCTCTAAATTCATTTGCAATCAGGTTTTCAATAACTGTTCGACCCGGCTTTCCTTTGGTTGCGGAGGCTCCAACTACGGCAATACTTTTTGGTGCGAAAAATGAATCAAGTTTTGACAATTCTATTCCATTTCTTTTTTTTGTTTTAGATAGATAAAAATATATTTACAGTTTCTTTATCGCGTCAGGGTTTAATTGATGCAAGAAAGTTTTAAGCAATACAATGACGGAATAAAGAGATATAACACTTAAGGTTGATGGTGGTGTCGATTATCTTTCATTTGAGCCGAATACTAAACACCCCTTTAATTGACTAATGTCTTCGCCGCCTAGAACCTATCCAATGCCCTTATAGGTTTAGAGGCTCATCNGTTTATTATTAAATTCGAATAGAAGTTTATCAAAAAGAGAAAAGNTTTTCCGTTTTTTGCGCACGCTACAAANGTCTAATCCTTGACGGNCATCGATCNAAAGTCATAATAAGTGACATTGTTCCCAGGGGCGCTTCATTAGGAGGCTGAGATACCGCCAAAGGAGTTAAAAAGCTCCGACCCGCGGAGACCCTTCGAACCTGATCCGGATTATACCGGCGTAGGGAAAGGGAAGTAGAAGGAGTTAATCTTCTTTTCAATACCTCATTCCCGATTCTGGATAAAATAAAGTTCTTGGAGATGAGCACGTGAACGAAAAACAGTTGATTGATTCTTTAGTTACCTTTATCGGTGAAAAATCAGCCTCGGAAGAAGAATTCAATTCTCATGCGCTAGAGGTTTTTAATTATCAGTTCGACAACAACTCGTCCTATCAATTGTTTTGTCGCCAAAGAGGGAAAACACCCAAATCAGTGCGAGACTGGAGATCAATACCGGCATTACCNATCAATGCATACAAAAATGTAACTCTGAGTTGCTGCAATCCAGAAGATGTTAAAAGGACGTTTATGACGAGTGGCACCACCCAAGTTGGTCAAAGAGGAAAATGCCATCATCCCACGTTGACAGTATATGATTTATCAATGGTAAAAAACTTTAAAGCAAGGTTTATACCAGAATTTGACGAAATGCGGATGGCCATTCTATTTCCGACAGAAAATGAAATGCCTAACTCATCTTTAGCACATTATTTAGAGCTTGCTCTCATGAATTTTGGATCTGATGGCAGTCGGCATTTTGTTAACGCCAGCGGGATTAGAATTGAAGAGTTATTTACTGAAATTGACCATGCAGAAAAAATTCAAGAGCCGTTCGCATTGCTTGGTGCCTCATATAGCTTCGTACACTTAATGGAAGAAATGAAGAAANTTAAAAAATTTGTGAAATTACCCGATGGCAGCNGAATTNTNGATACTGGNGGTTTCAAAGGTCAATCCCNAGAACTGCACCTTAATGAATTTTACANCAATCTAGAGANATTTTTNGGNGTAAGCCGAGATTATTGCATAAATATGTACGGCATGACTGAATTAAGTACTCAATTTTACGATGACGGAAACCGTTTATATCCCTCTATAAAATCCGGGCCACACTGGATTCGCAGCCAAGTTATTAATCCATTAACAGGAATCACACTGCCAAAGGGCGAGAAAGGTGTATTGATGCATTGTGACCTTGCACATTTTAATTGTGTATCCGCAATTCTAACTGAGGATATGGGAATTGAGGTAGATGACGGATTTATATTAATGGGTCGAGCGAAAGGAGCCGAGGCAAAAGGCTGCTCTATGGCGGTAGAAGAGTTTTTGGCAGTTGCTCAAGGATGAAACAGTGCGACTAAATCTCGGACATTTTCAGGGCATCAAAAACGACGCCGTTGAATGGAAAACTTTTTCATTTGACCGAGGAAAAGGGCCGATAGAACTTTTTGTACCCCAATTCACAGAAAATCAATTACTAATACTCTGTAAACAGGTGAAGCAAGCTAGTCAAACTTACCTTAAAAATATGCCTGTCTCTCACGTAGTTGATATAATTGACACTGTTACAAGTAGTCTCTTAGACCGATCTAATCCATACCGGCAGCAGGCAGAATATATCTTGCCTAAAATAACAGGCTATGATCCACAAATGATCCGTCTAGGATTGACAAACTATCTAAAAATATTTCGAAAAGCTGAACTTAATAAATTCTTACTCGAGGATTTTTCAAACCCAAAAATTCTCGATGAGATCCAACCCCTTCAGAAGGGTGGGTACGGGCGGGCGTACGGGCCCGATCTTCTTTTCCATATTTGGGCAGGGAATGTTCCAGGTCTTCCACTTTGGAGTTTGATATCTGGTCTTCTCGTTAAGGCAGGTAACATAGGAAAGGTTTCCAGTTCCGAGCCCCTCATGGCTAGTTTATTCGCAAAAATGATATCAGAAATTGATCCAAAACTAGGCGACTGCATTGCCATAGTTTTTTGGAAAGGTGGATCAAATAATTTGGAAGACTTTCTACTAAATCAGGCGGATCTGGTACTAGCGTACGGTAATAATGACACCTTAAAACAAGTCCGAGACCATACTCCAATCACCACCCGCTGTTTAACTTACGGACATAAAATTAGCTTTGGTATGATCTCTAGGGCCGCTTTAAAAACAGGTAAATCATGGACTACCGCGCATCAGGCAGCATACGATATAGTGCGATACGACCAGCAGGGTTGTTACTCACCTCAGATTTTCTTTGTTGAGCAAGGTGGTGCGGTTTCACCAGAACAATTCGCACAATTCATCGCAAGGGAGCTTGAAAATTTTGAAAGAAAATTCCCTCGCCGTAAACTAAATACGCAGGAAATCAACAATTTTGTATCCTGGCGCCAGGCTGAGGAATTAAAAGCTTTTTCAGGAGAGAAAAGATTGATCATCGCTGAATCGGAGAGTTCATGGGGGGTGTCGTATTCAGACACTGTTCAGGAACTTACTCCACCTGGCCTGAACCGAACTGTTCAGATATTTTCTGTAGAATCTTTATACGAGGTTACTTCCATAATGCAGCCATATAAAAATTTCCTTCAAACTGTTGGGATTGCGGCTTCGCCTGAGGAATTAATGAAACTATCTGATGCGTTGGGTAAAATTGGAGTGACACGCATAAGTGCCTTGGGCCACATGACGACCCCTGAGGCGGGCTGGCATCATGATGGTCGTTTCAATCTTCTTGACCTTGTTAGTGTTTTGGAAGTGGATAGAACTGCGGAAACAGCTGCTGAGGCATTCTCAACCTATGTTGATTAGGAAAATAGCGTGCTTTAAGGCATGTACAAAAAATGAAAATAGGAAATATTTGTAATTGCCAAAATACTTACGAAGGTATGACACTATGAAATTTGATGGCAAAATTGTTCTAGTAACCGGCTCCAGTCGCGGCATTGGCGCTGCAATTGCCAAGGCCTTCGCAAGTGAGGGGGCAACCGTTGTTATTAATTATTTAAAGAATTCAGATGCCGCCTTCGAGACTTCTGAGAAATGTGAAGAATTGGGGGGGGCAGCAAAAATAGTCCAAGCGGATATTACTTCTGCAGAGCAAATCAAAGTGCTTATCGAAGAAATATTGCACGATTATGCAAAAATTGATGTCCTGGTTAACAATGCATTTAAGCCATATGTTTTTGATTCTGAAAACCGGAAACAATTCCATGAAACAAGTTGGAAAGATTTCCAGGAACAAATCGACGGCGTATTATTTTCTTCTTATACGTTATGTCAGGCGGTGCTTCCTATTTTTAAAACGCGTACGCGAGGAAATATAATTAATATTGCTAGCGATTTAGTAGACCGACCAACTATTCCCTATCACGACTACATGACTGCAAAAGCTGCGCTAATTGGCTTTAGCCGTAATTTGGCAATGGAGGTGGGCCAATTTGGTATTAGAGTGAACTGTGTCGCTCCCGGTTTGGTTTACCCAACGGACGCGAGCTTAAGTACAAAAGAGGAAATAAAAGAAATAATTATCCATCAGACGCCATTACGTCGTATTGCCACACCCGAGGACATAGCCGGTCCGGTGCTATTTTTAGCATCCGACTGGAGCGAATTCATAACTGGCCAGACGATTTTTGTAGATGGCGGCCTAGTAATGCGATGACGATTGCAGATTATTCGGCCGGATATTACAAAAAATCGTGCGTTAATTCTTATAACCCAGATTAGGAGATAACCAGCGTTCCATGACTTCCAACTCAATCTCTTTTCTCTTTGCATAACTACTGACCTGATCACGATTTATTTTCCCCACGCCAAAATAGCGAGCTTCTGGGTTCCAGAAATACCAACCAGACACAGCAGCAGCCGGACTCATCGCGAAGGATTCTGTCAAATCAATACCCAACTTGTGGGACTCTAGAAGAGAAAATAATGTGTCTTTTTCGGTATGGTCCGGGCACGCCGGGTAGCCTGGTGCCGGTCTTATTCCTTGGTAATGTTCATTAATGAGGTCCTCATTTTCAATCGCCTCATCAGGCATATATCCCCAAAATTCTTTTCGAACGCGTTCATGCAATCTCTCAGCAAATGCTTCCGCGAGCCGGTCTGCTATAGCCTTAACCATTATTGAATTGTAATCGTCGTTTTCTACTTCATATTTTTTTGCAATCACATCGGCACCAAATATAGCTAAGGAAAATCCTCCCATCCAATCCTCTATGCCTGTTTCTTTTGGTGCTACAAAGTCTGCTAAGGCGTAATGAGGACGTCCCGCTGTTTTATTTCCTTGTTGGCGTAAAGTATGGATGGTACCCAGAACCTCATCTCTTTTTGTATCACCATACAAGATGATATCATCGCCATCGGCGTTAGCCGGCCAGAAACTAATTACTCCACTTGCTTTGAGCCAATTTTCCGAAATAATTTTTTCTAAAAACCTCGTACCATCTTTAAATAATTTACGAGCCTCTTCCCCTATGACTTTGTCATCTAATATTCTAGGATAGGCGCCATGGAGTTCCCAGGCATGAAAGAAGGGCGTCCAATCAATACGTTCTACCAAATCAGAAATCTCATAATCCTCAAATATCTTTATACCGAGGTTTCGCGGTTTGGGTGGCTTAACCTCGGACCAATTGATCGAAAATTTATTGGACCGAGCCGCCTCGATTGAAACACCCCGATTAGTTCCATCATCCCTTTCATAACTCGAACGCACTTTATCATAATCTGTGCTAATACTCTCCAGAAATGATTGACGATTTTGTTGTGACATCAAAGAAGTTATCACGCCAATACTCCTTGAGGCGTCAAGAACATGGATAACCGGTGCCTCATATGCTGGATCAATTTTAACAGCAGTATGAACCTTGGACGTCGTAGCGCCGCCAATGAGTAAAGGTAAATCTAACCCCTGCCGTTGCATTTCAGACGCAACATTAACCATCTCATCAAGCGAGGGGGTAATAAGACCCGACAATCCTACCACATTAGCATTTTCTTTGACCGCTGTTTCTATGATTTTTTGCGCAGGTACCATAACACCCAGATCGATCACTTCATAATTATTACACTGCATTACAACACCAACAATATTCTTTCCTATATCATGAACGTCGCCTTTAACGGTAGCCATAATCACCTTACCCTTGGCTTGCTGTCCAACACCCGTCCTTTCTTTTTCATCCTCGATAAAAGGGATCAAGTACCCCACAGCTTGCTTCATAACTCTTGCACTCTTAACAACCTGCGGAAGAAACATCTTTCCTTCTCCAAATAAGTCGCCGACGATGTTCATACCATCCATCAGTGGCCCCTCTATCACTTCTATGGGGCGCTCGAAGTGATGTCTTGCTTCCTCTGTATCTTCAACGATGTATGAGTTGATTCCATTTACTAAGGAATAGCTTAAACGATCAGCAATAGATTTATCCCGCCATTTAAGATCTTCTTCCTTTTTAACACTGCCTACGTTAAACCGGCCTGCCATTTCCAAAAGACGATCGGTCGCATCCTCTCTACGATTTAGTATTACATCTTCAACACACTCTCTTAAATCGCTGGGAATATCCTCAAAAACAGCTAACTGACCCGCATTAACTATACCCATTGACATCCCAGCCTCTATAGCATGATAGAGGAATACGGTATGCATCGCGCGCCTTACCGGCTCATTACCACGAAATGAGAAAGAGATATTGCTTAAGCCACCAGAAACTTTGGCATACGGTAAGCTGGAACGTATGCGATTAGCAGCATTTATAAAGTCGACAGCATAATTATTATGCTCCTCAATTCCCGTTGCAATTGCAAAAATATTAGGATCAAAGATTATATCTTCGGGAGGAAAACCGACCTGATTCACAAGAATATCATAAGCCCTAGAACAAATTTCAAATTTGCGCTCCTCCGTATCCGCTTGACCATCTTCGTCAAAAGCCATGACAATGATGGCCGCCCCGTACATTTTTATTATGCGTGCCTGTTCAATAAATGTTTCCTCGCCTTCTTTCATGCTAATTGAATTGACAATTGATTTTCCCTGTACACATTTCAAGCCAGCTTCAATAACTGACCATTTAGATGAATCAATCATAACTGGGACGCGGCTGATATCAGGCTCAGCAGAAATTAAATTTAAAAATCTTACCATAGCCTCCTCGGAGTTCAGCAACCCCTCGTCCATATTAATATCTATAACTTGGGCACCATTCTCAACCTGCTGTAATGCAACCTCTGTCGCTTTCTCGTAATCCCCATCTTTAATCAGATTGGCGAAACGTGCCGAACCTGTAACATTAGTGCGCTCACCAACATTAACGAATAAAGATTGGGACCCAATGTTTAGAGGTTCAAGCCCCGAAAGACGAAGTTCAGTTGAAATTTTTGGAATACTGCGTGGCACTATTTTATCAACCGCGTTTGCGATAGCCCGCATATGATCTGGGGTGGTACCACAGCACCCGCCAACTAAATTCAAAAACCCTGACTCGGCAAATTCTTTAAGATCCTTAGCCATTGTCTCGGGTGTTTCATCATATCCGCCAAAGGCGTTGGGCAGTCCTGCATTAGGGTGGCACGAAACAAATGTATCAGAGATACGTGCAAGTTCTTCAATATATGGACGCAAATCTTTGGCCCCTAGAGCACAATTCAATCCGACGGCAAAGGGATTAACATGGCGTATTGAATTCCAGAATGCTTCTGTGGTTTGACCCGTGAGGGTCCTGCCACTCTGATCGGTAATAGTGCCTGAAATTATAACTGGCACCTCTAGGTCAAGTTTTTCATTTACGGTTTGGATTGCAAATAAGGCGGCCTTACAATTGAGTGTGTCAAATACCGTTTCGACCAAAATCAAATCTGCACCACCTTCCAGAAGTCCAAGAACCGCTTCCGAGTAATTCTCAACTAACTCATCAAAATATACGTTTCGAAAGCCGGGATCATTCACATCCGGTGAAATCGTTGCCGTACGATTTGTTGGCCCAAGTACTCCGGCAACAAAACGCGGCTGATTTTTATTCCTTAACGACACCTCATCTGCAGCGTCACGTGCTAAACGAGCTCCCTCCCGGTTCAATTCAAAAACCGCTTTTTCCAACATGTAGTCAGCCTGAGCGATCCGCGTAGAGGAAAAGGTATTGGTTTCCAGCATATCCACTCCCGCTTCAAGATATGCTATATGAAAATCTCGAATAAGATCAGGTTGGCTCAAATTTAGTAAATCATTATTGCCTTTAAGTGGGCATGGATGTTCAGAAAATTGATTGCCACGAAAGTCATTTTCATCGAGATTTTTCTGTTGGATCATAGTCCCCATTGCGCCATCTATCACCACGATTCGCTTTCGAATTATATTCTTCAGCATTGCAATTCGTTCTGCGAGGGTCGAGGAGGCAAGATCGCATTTTAGAGAATCGGAACCTCCATTTTTTAATTCAGGATTTTTGGTATCAATTTTAGTCATAACAAATTTGGATTTTTACTAGATCACTTTTTATGAGGTCTTAAACCTAATATGTGACAGATAGCATATGTAAGATCAGCCCGGTTAAGGGTATAGAAGTGAAAATCATGAATACCATAATCATAAAGTTGTCTGCATTGTTCGACCGCAATTGCAGCGGCAACTATTCGTCTTGTTTCAGCATCATCATTAAGACCGTTAAACATTTCGGCCATCCAAGCTGGAGTTTTAGTTCCAGACATTTGATTGAATTTTATCACCTGTGAAAAATTTTGGACTGGTAATATCCCTGGAATAATAGGAATATTTATACCGGCTGCCCCAGCGCGATCCATGAAACGCATAAAGGGTTCCGCCCCAAAAAAATATTGAGTAATAGCACGATCGGCCCCCGCATCCATTTTTTGTTTTAAAATTTCAAGATCAAAATCCCGACTTTGGGCTTGAGGGTGCCCTTCAGGATATGCTGCCACGCTAATATCAAAGTCCGCAATTCTTTTAAGGCCAGCTACCAAGTCCACGGCATAGTCATACCCACCCGGATGGGGTATGTAATTCTCATGTCCCGTTGGCGGATCACCTCTAAGAGCAACAATTTTTCTAACGCCTTCCTCCCAATAGGCTCTTGCGACCTCATCAACTTGATCGCGAGTTGAATTTACGCATGTTAAATGTGCGGCTGGAACAAGGTTTGTATCCTTTAAAATTTTTACAACAGTACTGTGGGTTCGTTCCCTAGTTGACCCACCTGCTCCGTAAGTAACGGAAACGAATTGCGGTTGAAGTGGTTCCAACCTTTTAACAGATGCCCATAAGGAATCGAACATTTTATCCGTCTTTGGAGGAAAAAATTCAAAAGAAACGTTAAGATTAGCGGCCATGCTAGTTGGAAATAATTGGTTATCGGTCATATTAATCAGCTACAAGAATTATTTGAATAAATGTTATTTAACGGGCTCATGATTATTTTCCCGCTGGTCTTGATTCTTAATTGCCGTCCACAAAGAAACAGTTAGGGGACTACCCTCTAATCGAATCACTGGCTGACCCACTAACTTCGCCGCCTGAAACCAATCAGCGATCTCTTTATCTGAAAATCCAAGGCGCATATGGGCATGTTTTTCGCGAAGAATTTCTTGGTTGTGAGATAAAAAATCAACAACAACCAATAAGCCATTATTTTGTAAAATTCTTGAGGCTTCTATAATCACTGACCCAGGATTATCTGAATAATGTAACACCTGATGAATAACTACGCCGTCGAAACTTTCATCATTCAATTCTAACCTATACATATCACCCAAACGGACGTGGCAATTGCGAATTCCACAGCTACCCAAATTAGCTCGAGCTACTGCCAACATATCGCGCGAGGTATCGATACCGATCCCACGATCAATCCTAGCCGACAATAATTGTAACATTCGACCTGTTCCGGTGCCTATATCCAACAGATTATTTAAATGGTTTGGAAAACAATCTAGGATTACTTCTTCCACCTTTTCCTCTTCAACATGCAAAGAACGGACCGTATCCCATCTTTCCGCATTTTCTCGAAAATAATCTTCCGCAGCCTCTGAACGCTTGCACCTTATGATATCAAGGCGATCGCGATCTTGAAGAAGTTGTTGACTCCCATTGGGCAGCATTTCAATTAAACTTTGAGCTATTCGACCACCTTCACAAGAATCATCCGCCAAGCGATAAAAAATCCAACTGCCCTCGCGATAACGATCCAGAAGACCTGCCTCACAGAGAAGTTTGAGGTGGCGAGACACACGTGGTTGACTTTGACCTAAGATATTTCTTAAATCGCTTACATTCATATCGCTTGCCGCACACAAAGCGAGAAGGCGTAAGCGAGTGGAGTCTGCCGCAGCCCTTAAACAACTCAAAAGCCTATCCATTCCTGTACCTTTTTATCTTCTGAGTTTTGAAACTAGAACAGTTATATATATAATTTCAGGATATAACAATATATTTATATTATAATGTTAACATGTGCATTAACTTTAGGCCCACACGTTCTTTTAAAGAGAGCAGTCCGGTTAATAATATATAATTTTTAAACACGCACCCCGTTGACATAGTAAGAAGATAGCATGATACAGTTTCATGACTATTTAGTTAGAATATCTAAGTAAGGGCTTTTATACGGAATGCTCACAACACGGCGGTATTGTACGTTTCTATTGGCTTTTTCATTGGCCCTATCGTGCTTTGGAACACCAAGTGTGAGGGCACAGGTGGGCCCAGATGATTTTATTCGAACAGTCGCAAAAAAGGCTATAAATTCCTTAGCAAACAAACAAATTACTGCATCTGAAAAGGAAGAACATTTTCGAAAACTTTTACGGCAGTCGTTTGAATTAAAGTTGATCGCTCGGTTTACTCTTGGACGATTCTGGCGACGCGCCACAAAGGATCAGAAAACGGAATATACTAAATTGTTCGAGGACTATGTTGTAAAAGCTTACGCAGCAAGATTCTCCGATTATAAGGGCGAAAAATTCATTGTTGGAAAAGTTAGAAAGATCAATGATCGTGACATCCTAGTTCAATCAGAATTTATACTTATGGATGGCCGAAAAATTCCCGTTTTTTGGCGACTGCGAAATAGCAAAACACTCAAAATTATAGACGTATTGGTAGAGGGGGTAAGTATGGCGATAACCCAACGCGATGAATTTGCCGCCATAATTAATCGTAGTGGTGGAAAATTGGACGGGTTAATTTCTGCTCTTCGTAAGAAGACTAGAAAATAATTTAGTTTTGATTTTTGAGACTAAATGCGTGTTAAGGGCTTAAATTTAATTCTACTGAGCTGCCCGGCGTTGTCTCCTAATCACGCCCTCTTGTCTGCTTCGTAATCTTCGAAATTACCCTCAAACCACTCCACATGGCTCTCACCCTCAAATGCCAAAATATGCGTGGCTATTCGATCCAGAAACCAACGATCATGACTTATAACCAAAGCACAACCGGCGAAACCCAAAAGTGCATCTTCTAACGCACGCAAGGTCTCAACATCAAGGTCGTTGGTAGGTTCATCAAGCAATATCACGTTGGCGCCTGATTTTAGCATTTTTGCCAAATGAACGCGGTTCCGTTCACCACCCGATAGTTGTCCCACTTTTTTTTGCTGATCCGGGCCGCGAAAATTAAATGCTCCAACATAAGCTCGGCTTTGCACCCTATTTTTCCCCAGGTTTACCTCCGCCTCACCCTCTGATATTTCCTCCCAAACAGTGTTATCGGCATTTAATGCTCCCCTTGACTGATCAACATACCCAAGCTTAACGCTATCGCCTATCCGGAGCTCGCCATCGTCGGGTTGCTCTTCTCCTGTAATCATCCGAAGCAAGGTTGTTTTTCCAGCACCATTTGCACCAATCACACCAACAATCCCAGCGGGGGGTAATTTGAAATCGAGTTCATCAATTAAAAGTGTGCTGTTGTATCCCTTGCATACCGCCCTTGCTTCAATTACCAAATCTCCAAGTCTTTGGCCTGCAGGAATAGTAATTTGCACACCGCTAGACATACTAGCACCTGAATTCTCTAATAAGGATTCGTAAGAGGCTAGGCGAGCTTTGCTCTTAGCCTGCCTTGCCCGTGGACTAGATCTTACCCATTCAAGTTCTCTTGCCAAATGCTTTTGTCTTGCGCTTTCTTCACGTTCCTCTTGTGCCATACGTGACGCCTTGCTTTCTAACCATGAAGAATAATTCCCCTTAAAAGGAATTGCTTTGCCACCATCGAGTTCAAGGATCCAACCTGCAACATTATCTAGAAAATATCGATCGTGAGTGATTGCAACAACTGTACCGGAATAATCATCCAGAAATTTTTCTAGCCAAGCCACGGACTCTGCATCTAGATGATTTGTTGGTTCATCAAGTAAAAGCAAATCTGGCTTTTGTAAAAGTAGTCGGCACAAGGCGACCCGCCTTATTTCACCCCCAGACAATTTACTGACGTTGGAATCACCGGAAGGGCACCGCAGCGCGTCCATGGCAATTTCTATCGCACGCTCAAGCTCCCAACCGTCTACAGCATCAATTTTTTCTTGCAAATCAGCTTGTTCAGAGATTAGTGCGTCCATCTCGTCATTCTCCAAGGGCTCTGCAAATTTATTACTTACATCCTCGAAACGTTTTAACAATTGATGGACTTCCTGCATCCCTTCAAGAATATTGCCGAAAACATCCTTCTTAGGGTCTAATTCTGGTTCCTGGGGCAAGTAACCAATTACAGTATTCTCTGCTGCCCACGCCTCACCTGAATATTCTCCATCTAAGCCAGCCATTATTTTTAACAGTGTCGATTTTCCGGCGCCATTTACCCCCAAAACTCCAATTTTTGCCCCGGGAATAAAGGCCAGTGTAACGTCTTTAACGATTTCACGCCCACCTGGAAAAGTTTTTGATAAACCCTGCATGACATAAATATATTTATCAGACGCCATTTTATTCTCCAGAACGGAATTTATTTAGGAGGATTTCTAGCTAGATCTAAGATGGATTGCAACGGATTTGGTTAAGAGTTTAAACACCTATTTTTGAGTTGAAAAAGATGAAACTCTATAAGAAAATTTAAATGAAAAACCGCAAGGCTGCATTCTGGAAAAGTATCCATATGAAAACTGATATTATTTTAGCAATAGATAGATACGACCGTCATTTTCCATTTTTTGACGGTACTTTGGAAATACCCGACACCCTCGCCCTAAACGTCAAACAAGTTGGAGAGACTTCATCAGAACGTGACGGAGCACATCGCCATAAGCGTATGATTCAAGACCAAGCGTTTGATGCAGCAGAAATATCTTTTTCCTCATACATTATGGCAAAAGCAAAGGGCCTTCCTTTCACGGCGATACCTGCCTTTCCAAGGAGACTATTCAGCCAAACTCAAATGTATGTTCCCCTAAATTCTAAAGTCTTTGAGCCATCTCAATTAGCCGGCAAACGCATCGGCTTGCAGAGTTTCCAAACGACCTTGGCAGTATTAGCAAAGGGGGATTTGCAACATGAATATGGCGTGGACATCAAATCTATAACATGGGTAACCCGAGCCAATGAAACTGTAGCGTTTGATGCAAAACCAGATTGGAAAATTGAATATATAGATCCTGACGCCGATCTCGATACAATGCTCACCGAGGGCGACTTAGACGCATTATTTTTTTCTAGGGTTCCTAATTCTCTTGAAACTGGTTCCGCGCGAAGACTTTTTAGTGACCCTAAATCCGCTTGTACGGATTATTTCAGATCTAATGGTTTTTTCCCAATCATGCACATAATTGCTATAAAAAATGAAGTTGCGGAAGCCAATCCCGAGTTACCAACATTACTACTGGAACTTTACGAACAAGCAAAAACTATTTCAGANACCTACCTAAATGATCCAGGNTGGTCTCAATTACCTTGGGCGCGAATGGCANGAGAGGAACAAACCAGTCTCATCGGANTGGATACATGGCCTGTAGGTTTTTCGGCAAATAAATACAATATTGATCAATTTATTNGTTATTCTTTTGATCAGGACTTGATTAACGAAAAAATCCCCGCGGANAATCTATTCCATTCTTCTGTTTTAGNAAACTGATNAACTTNACAACNCTNNNCNCTTGTTTACCAAATGTGGNAATTAGTATTTAGACCNATAGTAATCTAGATCACGCCCCGCTTTCGAAANTCTGAAATTGTNTCACTATCNTACCCAGCAGAANTCAGNACCGAGTCCGTGTCTTCGCCACATTCTGGNGTTCCCTTTCGAATCNGCGNATCCGAACTGCTTAACTGGAACGGTTGACCAACAACAGTCATTTTGCCNCGTTTGGNGTGATNAAAAGTTCGNGCTATACCNAGATGCTTAACCTGTGGNTCNGCGAAAGTTTCATCCACCTTNTATATAGGACCACAGGGGACCCCTTTTTTGTTTAGCTCCTCAACCCATTGAGTGCTCGTTTTAGTAACTGTGTAAACTTCAAGACATTGATTAAGTTTATCACGATTNGCCAAACGATCGGCTGCCGTCTTAAATTCTGGGTTATCAAACAATGACTGAGCTCCAAGTCCATCGCACAAACGCGTCCACATTTGCTGTCCGCCAGCAGCTATATTGATATGCCCATCCTTAGTTTTAAAGACTCCGGTAGGGGTTGATTTTGGATGGTTATTTCCAGCTTGNGGCGGAACATCATTCTCAATTAAATATCTCGCCATCTGAAAATCCATTAATGCAATTTGAGACTCGAGAAGAGAAGTGTGAACCCATTGACCTTCTCCAGTTTCTTCCCTGTGCAACAGGGCAATGAGTATAGCTAACGCACAATTCATTCCGCANGTTAGATCAGCTATTGCGGTTCCAGCACGAACGGGGCCCTGTCCGGGCAATCCTGTAACCGACATAAAGCCACCCATTCCTTGTGCTATTTGATCTACGCCGGGGCGATCTGCATAGGGTCCATCTTGGCCGAAGCCAGAAATGCTTCCTAAAACGACCCTAGGATTTATTTTTTTTAGAGTCTCATAATCTATACCTAATCGGTTCTTCACATCCGGTCGATAATTTTCAACTACTACATCTGTATTTTCTACGAGCTTGTATAATATCGATCGACCCTCATCTTCTTTAAGGTTAAGTGTGATAGATCTTTTATTACGATGTAAATTTTGGAAGTCGGCCGAATCCCGACTTCCGGTATANCCATCGTCCTGACCNGGCTTGGGAGGCATCTCAATTTTNATTACATCAGCACCCCAATCAGCAAGAACTTTCACGCAGGTGGGCCCTGAACGCACCCGAGTCAAATCCAAGACCTTAAAACGCGCAAGAGGGAGCTTAATATCAGGCATATTATTTCTCCAAGAACGAAAGTGAGATTNTAATTTTCTAAAAAACAGACTACATCAAACTATGGGCAGTTGAAACCAATAGCAATTTTTTACTTAAACTTCTCTATCTCTAAACATTGATACGTGCTAAATCGGNGTAATGAGTGAGCAAGCGCCTCGACACCAATTAATTTTCATTACCCTCGTAGCGATTACATTTATTTCGCCTCTTGCGAACCATATGTTTATACCGGCTACACCCTTGGTGAAGGAAGAATTTGGTATTGGCGATGAGCTTGCCTTCGCCACTTTGTCGCTAACCATGATGACTATGGCGATAACGTCATTGATATATGGCGGTGTTTCAGATCAATGGGGGCGAAAAAGAGTCCTCCTATGTGGACTAGCGCTATACACGTTGGGTGCGGAACTCTGTTGGTTTGCCCTAAATATCGAAATGCTATTGGGAGGACGAATTTTACAAGGTGCTGGGGCGGGTTGCGGGATCGTCCTCGCACGAGCGATCGCTCGCGATGTATTTGGTATGGAAAAAATTTCGTCAGTAATTGCAAATTTGACCGCCGCATATGTGCTCGGTCCCCTCCTCGCCCCTACAATAGGGAGTTTTGTGGTCGGCGCCGAGGGCTGGCGCTTTCTTTTTATTCCAATAACCATTATCGGAATTACTTTGATAGCTATTGTATTTTTCTACTTACCTGAGACAAACGCCCCAAAGAAAAAGAGAGATTCCTTCTTTATTATCATTCGGAAGATGTTCGAAGACTATGCCGGGTTACTTCGTATACCTAGATTTACTGCCTATGCCCTTATGCCAGGGTGTATGTCAGGTGTTTTCTTTGCCAATGCAACCGCCTCGGCGTTTCTGGCTCGAGACACCTTGGGGTTATCTACAGAACTTTATGGTATTTGGTTTTTATGTATGCCTTTGGGGTTCATGACTGGAAACCTGATCTCTGGACAAATTGGCAATAAACTCTCAGTAGGATTAATGACTATTTGCGGCACCAGCCTAAACTTAATTATTGTAGCTTTACAATGGATTTGGCATGAAAATTTTGGGCTTTCAATTGAGGGGATTATTATCCCTGGTGCAGCTCTTGGAATAGCGCAGGGCATGTGTATGCCCTACGCGCAAACAGGGGCGATGCGCATCAACCCAAAACTTGCTGGCTGTGCCTCCGGCGCGGTTGTCTTTAGCCAGCTTTTTATCGCTGGCGCTGCAGAACAATCCGTAGGCTTCGCTGCCGATGGCACCCTCATACCAGTTTTATATATTATGATAGGGTTCTCAATTTTAGCGGTTACTACAGCGGTTTTTGCCCAAGTGTCTTTGCGCAGAGCAATGCATATAGACTCTTTAAAAAATGAACATTAAACCTAGCCGAAAAAGTTACCTTTCTGTGTGGGTACTGAAACATCAAGAGGAGTATTCAGCTCTACCCCTTCAAGCTTTATTCCACTAATTGCTCTTTTATACTCGGCCATTAGAGGCCTACCCGATTCATCCCTGAGCCACAGTCGCAACAAATGTCGGCGCTTATTTAGATCTCNCCAATCTTCAAAACCACGGCGAGAATGAAGTATCACATGGTTATGAAGAATTTGTATATCACCTATACGAAATTCCATATCAAAAGCAAGTTTTTCAACCGTGGCCTTAAAATAATCAAGCGCCTCATGCTGCTTATCAGTGTAATCTGGAACACCTTCCATACCCTGTGATTTATATATTTGGGTACTCACACCGCGAACACAGATATATCCTTTGTCAAAACTAAACACTGGCATAAGATAGAATGGTCCTAGCCCTGGTGGTATTTCTCCAATTCTTGACCAATAAAAATCCTTACAAAGCTCTTCCACCAAATCAGGTCTTTCCTGAAGCATTTTATTATACAGTGAAACTGAACTTGCAATCCGACTTTCACCCCCTGTCTTCGATGTTTGCAAACAAAGTAGGGCCACGTAATCACATCGGTCGGCATGAAAACCCATCGCCGCATTTGATAGATATCCACGTGTATTTTGATCGGCATAATCACCCCCAACATCTTTAACGTGGCCAAGCAAGTGACCTCTACCATTTTGTGACACCGCCCGACCTAGATGANCTCCAATCCCCCAAAATGCAATTGCAGACTGTAATCTGGTCATATCGTCTACGGGTAAACCTCTTATTAGTACAAATCCACGTCCATTTTGGAATTCGTCACGAATATCTGATAGTGTCCGATCAAAGCCGTTTAACTNGAAATNGGATTTCTGAATTTNCTTAATATCNATGNGCTGTTTTTCNATTNTTTTNACCGCATCCAAAATTTGAANGCATTCCGTATCACTTAATTGGTANATCCAATTATCACTGGCTGCCAACTCGTCCGGCATCCAACCAGCAGGATCTATAACCGGCTNCATGGCAACGGCAGGCACGTGNNTGCGATGTTTGCGTGGCGCAAAGGTCATTAGGTGTTTCCCTTTTCATCAAGCGGGGCGCATGGCTTGAAACCGTCAAGTATTACCCCCTTTAAATTTTGTCTTACTATATNTGGCACAGGCCGCAAATTTTCATTTTCAAGCCACAACCTTAATAGGTGTCGTTTTTTCTTTGATTCATCAGGATCTTCATATGGGCGGCGAGAATGGAGTGTGACGTGGCTATTGAGAATTTGCAAATCACCTTCTTGAAAAGGTAAATCAACCGCGAATTTTGGAACCATCTCTTGGAACAAATCCACAGCCTCATTTCGCTGGGCACTCCAAGGTTCCGCCCCGGGCAGATTCTGCGCTTTTCGAGCGTGCGTCGAGGCGCCCTTGCCACTGAATTTTCCATCTTTAAAGTTAAAAACGGGCGATTTATACCAAGGTTCTTCATCGGGGGAATGCTCACCATGTTTACTCCAGTAAAAATCTTTACACAGGTCCTCAACCAGGTCCGGCCTTATTTTAAGCATCTCATTATATAACGTAATTGAGCTGGCTACCCGACTTTCNCCGCCTGATGCCGACTGCTTCAAGCAAAGAAGTGCCACCATGTCGCAAGNGTCACTGTGAAAAGTCATCGCTGCTTTTGTTTGATAACCGCGAACCTCGGGGTCTCTGTAATCTTTACCGAGGTCCTTTACATGCCCTATCAAATGGCCTTCAGGATTTTGAGACAAAGCGGCACCAAAATAGGTACCAATACCCCAAAAGAGTGCTGCAATTTGTTTGCGAGTAATTTCATTTACGGGAAGACCACGCATTTGTACAAAACCGCGCCCGGCTTTAAGCTCTTGGTAAATATCCAGAAAAGTCGGTGCAGTCCTTGGCAAGAAAAAATCGTCCTTGGTGACCTTAATAAGTTCAGTATTTTCAGAAACCAGCCTTCCCGACACATCAAGTAGTTCATTAATCTCCCCGTCAGAAAAGTAATAAACCCAACTCTCGTCATTTTCTATTTCTATTCGGTTCCACGCTGCCGGATCTATAACTTGTTTTAGGAGAGCTTGATCCCCGGAAATTCGATTTTTAGCCATAGCTAAACCTCCATAGCTTTAGATTACTGGCAATTATGACACAAACGTGAATGGTTTCCAGACCTTCGCGGTTTTACTTTTTTCTCTTACTAGAAATACGGGTCAGCCAAATCGATGCTAGAAAAATTATCGTGCCACCTAGCCAAGTCCATAAATCGGGTATTTCCGAAAAAAACATATAGCCCAAAAGTGCGGCCCAAATAAGTCGCGTAAAGTTGAAAGGCAAAACCACCGTTGCATCAGCCATAGACATCGACCGGTTAAAAGCTCTTTGAATAACGGTTCCTAAATAGCCCAGAAGTATCAACCACAAAACTTCCTGCCAGTTTGGTTTTACCCAAACGACGATGGCTGGAATCAAACCTAAAACTGTATGCGATATAAAAAGCCAAGCCGCAATTGTGTCAGAAGAATCATTTTTTAAAAGGCTCTTAATCATCATCGCCACCGTAGACCCGGCAAGAACTGACCCCAGTGCTAACAAAAGTCCGGGATTAAAACCTTCCAAACCCGGTCGAATAACAATCAATGCACCGCAAAACCCAACCAAAGTTGCTAACCATTGCCAAAAACTGGTTTTTTCGCCAAAAAATAATACAGCTAAAATTGCTGCAATAATTGGCATCAGAAAGGTAATTGCAGAAACATCAGCGACTGGCGCCAACGCCAACGACCCAAACAAAAACCAGACGTTGGCGGCGGAAAATAAACCCCGGATGGCGTGCATCCCAAAATTAGACGTTCGCATAGCTCTTAAACCGACGCTACAAAGCCAAGGCAGCATAAAAACCAGTGCAAATACATTTCTGCCGAGAGCAATCTCAAAAACCGGCAATCGATGGGTAAGATGGTGAACAATGGCAATAGACGCAGCATAGGCAAAGGCACTGAGGCACATCCACCATGCAGCCCGAATTGCAATGGGCAGAGTTTCAAACCGTCTGTAGATAAAAGTAAAATATCTCATCGGCATTAAAATAATTTTTTCAAATATGATAAAAAATATACCTTGTTACCATTCTCCAGTATTCAACATTGAAACCCAAGGTTCTGCGGGCGGAAGTGCTTCGCCACGCTGAAGTAATTCGACTGAAATCCCATCAGGAGATCGAACAAAGGCCATATGTCCATCCCTGGGTGGCCGACAAATGGTAACCCCGCCATCAAGTAGTCGTTTGCATATCGCGTAAATGTTATTGACGCGAAACGCCAAGTGGCCAAAATTCCTTCCTCCTTCATATTCCTCACGATCCCAATTATAGGTCAGCTCGACAGTCGGCCGTCTCGTTTGGCTTGCGGCCTCGGCATCGTCTGGTGCAGCAAGGAAAATTAGACTATATCGACCCTTCTCACTATCTTTACGGCTGACTTCGATCAGACCTAGAAGATTACAATAAAAATTTAAAGACTCATCGATATTCCTTATGCGCACCATAGTATGCAGATATTCCATTTATTTCCTTTCCATAATTTAGTTTTACCCCTTGAGAGGTATCCTCAATATCCCTTGAAATCTCTCAAAAACTCTAACTGTTGATTAATTTATCTGCTAGCAACATTGTGTTCCTTCCCAGATGCAGCACTTTTAATATCTTCTTTTTTTGAGAAAACAAATAGGGCCACTATAGAAGAAACGGCAACCCCGGCTAATATAGGCCAAGCAAAACCCCAAAGACCCGATAATCCACCGATGACCAACGCACCAAAAGCTGGACCTGAACGGTTTAATAAACCCCATAGCGACATCACACGTCCTCGCAAATCACCACGCACTGTGTTTTGAACCGTCACCTGACCGGCAATATTAACACCCACTTGAGAGATACTAAGAAGGATCATACAAAAAACTGCAAACCAGAAGTTTTCTGTCAATACAAAGAACGTTAACGAAATCAAAGTGCCGAAAACAAAGATAAAATACGAATTAAGTATTTGATTGCTTCGCCTTAAACTTCCGACAAAAAGGGAGGCCACCATCGCCCCCATACCCGCGGCGGACACTAAAATTGGTACACCCGCTTTCGGGTCATGCCCGAATAGTGTTTCCGACATTCCAGGGAGTAATTCCATGTATGCACGCAGCAAAAGTGATGCAAATACCATATTGAGAAATAAATACTTAATAACTGGATGCCCAGTCGCATATTTCAGGCCTTCCACAAGATGGCTTCGCATCGAGCCACCTTTCTCGGCTTTACGATCAGGATTCACTACCCTGACCCAAAAAAGTGCAACCGAAAAAATTAAATTAGCCACAGCACTTAAAGCAAAAACTGCGCCTACACCCGAGATCGCCAATATCGGGGCGGCCAACGCTGGACCGACAGTTCTTCCTAAATTAAAAAGAATTGAATGGGTTGCAATTGCAGCTGATAAATCCCTCTCAGGCACAAGGTTAGGTGCCAGGGACATACGCACAGGAGTCCAGAAACCAGCACAAAAGCCGTGCAATAGTGCAAAAATCAATAATAACCAAATATTGATCAAGCCGCCAAGCGTCAAGAATGCTAGAACGCCTGTTACAGCCATCATCGCAGCTTGAACAAAACGTGCCATTAAAAGCCTATCATGACGATCCGCTAATGCCCCCGCAATTGGCGAAATAAAAATTCCCGGTCCTGCCTCCGCCATAGCGATAACGCCTAACCAAAAGCCCGACTTGGTGAGCTCCCATGCCAATACAGCCAACCCTATACGGTAAAACCAGACCCCGGCTCCCGCCAACCAGCCTGCACCTTCAACAATAACAAAATCCCGATGCTGTAAAGCACGAAATATACTTTTTCTCATCAATCCGACTAGTAGACGTCGAAACATAAAGAATATATTCCTTCTCGAGTATAAGGACTGTGATATAGAGTATAACGGTCCATTTATTGTAGATAGAGTAGAGCCGAGGTTTTGGGAATGAAAAGCAAACTGAGGAAAGCAGTTTTTTTTGACCGGGATGGCACCCTCAACGTGGATCATGGTTATGTTCACGACTGGAATAACTTTGCATGGATTCCTGGTGCACAGGAGGCAATTAAGCTCGCAAACCATCATAACTATCTTGTTTTTGTTGTTACAAACCAATCGGGTATTGGCAGGGGGTATTTTAGTGCAGACGATGTTAGAAAATTGCATATACAAATGAACCATGACCTGAAAAGAATTGGGGCTCATATCGATGCTTTCGAATTTTGTCCGCATCATCCGGATGCAACACTTCCCGAATACAAAAAAGAAAGCAATTATCGCAAGCCAGCCGCGGGCATGCTCACAAAACTTATTAATAACTGGCAGATTGATACTGATCACAGTTTCTTGATCGGTGACAAAGAGAGCGACGTTGTTGCCGCTAAAAATGCAAATATAAGCGGCTACCTTTTCACAGGCGCAAACCTATACGAATGTTTATCCCGGCACCTTAATTCTTAGAATTTCTAAAACTAAACCCAAATAAAAACAAAACTAGAGCTTTTAAGTTAATCCAATGAATTGCTTTTGAACTTCTTTTTCGAAAGCTAATAATTTTTGTACACTTAGCCTATTTTCCATTCGATCAAAGTGTGATTGACAATTTGGAAAATTCGAAAGATTTAGACTGAATTGTCTTGCCCTTCGNAAACACCAGTAAAAATTNGTATCTGGTGCCGTCATTCTNCCAAAGAAATATTCTTTCCCATCCAGGAGNTTTTCTGCAATAGAAAAACACTCNTAGACATGCTCCGAAGCGTGTTTTCGAATATTTNCCTCTGTTCCTTCGATATCACATACTTTTATNGGNCCGTTTATAATACGCAGGTAGGGNTGAATGCCGGACGAACACCAAGAGACTAGTGAAATTGCCTGTAATAGCTCCCAAGGATCTTGGGGTAATAATTTTGCCTCCGGAAATGTNTTCGCAATCCACTGTTGAATAGCGACGTTTTCGCTTAGTTGCATTTCATCAACAACAAGTAATGGAACCTTATGCTTAGGATTGATTGATAAATATTCTAAAGACATGTGCTCTTTTTCAAAAAAATTTAATGTAATTACTTCAAAATCCGCACTAGCTTCTGTAAGTGTAATATAAGGGGCTAAAGCACAAGTTATTGGTGCATAGTAAAGCTGAATTTTCATATTCACTTTCACAATTTCATCTTCATAAAAAAAATACCTTGAAACGTCGGACTATCTATCTGGGAATAAAGATAAAATTTTTGACATAATTGCCAAATTGTCCTTGCTTCGCGTTAATTTGATGCTCATTGACCAGAAACTGGTTTTTATTGCGTAACACCCCATCAATCAATGCAAACCCGTCATATTCAAGAGTCTCCATCATATCAAAAACGATATTTACCCCTTCACCTGCATGCGAGAATTCATTTTCAACAAATAGGTTTGGGCGATCTCGTGATAAAGTTTCTTTTGCCCCTTCAAGAACAGACATTTCATGCCCTTCAACGTCAATTTTTATGAAGCCTATATCACGTATTCCAAGATCATCAATCCTACTCCCTGGCACTTTCAGCTGGTACCCATCCTNGTGTTCAATACTCGCGCCGTTATTGGACCAACCCTTGCGGCCCTTAGGAATTACCAAGTTTACCTCACCTGTGGCGTTAGATAATGCCATCTGGTTAATAGTGACATTTTGATCGGCTACATAATTCAGGATTCGTAGTGGAATTGGATTAGGTTCAAATGCATAAACATGTGGCGAGTAACGNGACAGAAAATAAGTAAACAGACCAAGGTTTGCCCCTACATCCAAACAGATTCTTTTAGGATCTACTAAAAATTTTAGAAGGCCCATCTCTGGGTCTATTTTTTTCAAATATTTATATGATCGATATCGATAATACCCTCGATAGGGCACCCATTTGAACTTAATATCAAGGCGAATATCGTTCAAATAATCACGCAAATTTTCTTTAGGAAGCTTGATCATGAAACTAAAATTTTATAATACTCTTAAATCTGACGTTGCAACAAAAACTAGCTTTAGATAAGTGGGGTTAAATAACTCTTATTGTCTATCCACTGTTGAACCTTATACACTAACAAGCTATCAACATCATTTTAAATTTATAAAATATAGACTTTTGGAGTTTGACAATGGCCCAAGCCGAAGCAAGACATATTCTAGTTGATACCGAGGAACTTTGTGAAGATCTGAAAAGTAAAATTTCGGAGGGCGCTGACTTTGGCAAGCTTGCTAAGGAACATTCCTCCTGCCCATCAGGAGCGAACGGCGGCGACCTTGGNTCCTTCGGCCCTGGTCAAATGGTGCCCGAATTTGACAAAGTCGTTTTCAGTGCCCCAGTTAATGAGGTTCAAGGACCAGTTAAAACGCAGTTCGGATACCATNTACTCGAAGTGACTAGTCGATCGGATTGATCCATTTGGGTTTTAATCACTATTTCATTTAGAGTGATTATACCCCGCCATTAGATCATCAACGACTTTGTCTAAGGCGTCCCATCCAGCGAGTTGATAGCTGTAAAGGTCCATTACAAAGCCGGGGCCGGCGTAAAATTTTTCATAGAGCATATGCCTCCCGGCGAACTCCGTCCCCAAGATATCCCAAGCCAGACGAATTAATTTCATTCNTTCCTTGGCTTCTTGGTCGGGTAAAGACCAATAAGTCTGGAATTTTTTATATATTTCCGGATCATCCATGACCGATGAATCGGCTGGCATTTGGATAGGGCCACCACCCATTAATTCCCGGACTACATCACAAATTTTAGAATGATTGTTTGAACACCAATGTAATGCTGCATACATAAACCGCCTGTTAACGGTTACAAAACCTCCCGGCATTTCTTCGCAGTCAAAAATTTGCCCTCTTACCATTCCCTCCAATGAAGCTAGTTGTGCTGCGAGTTTACCCAAGGTGCTTTTAACTGCAGGAATAGAACCCGCTTTATTAGACTCTGTTAATTTGTGTGCAATGCCAACAATTAGACGCAATTTTTCGACAAACCTAATATTAGCCTGATGGTTAGCAAGGGAATGACCAGGTGTACGAAAATAAATTTCACGCGTCATCTCGACGTTATTATGTAAAAATACCCGTTCCCAAGGGATTTTAACATTCTCAAATAGAATAGCCGCATCAGTTTCATCATATCGCGCTGAAAGGGGAGCATCAAACTCACGACCTGACGATAATTCATATGGTTTACGCGACCAAATAGACACACCTTTCATATTTAGCGGCACCGCACAGGTAATTGTCTCCGCCTCCTGACCGGGAGGTACGGGTTGCAAGTTACCAACCCAAGTCTCATGACAATAAACCGANCCAGTACCGATCATTTTCAATCCGTTGATCGTAACGCCCTCATCATCTTCACCGACCACGCGTAATGTGGGAGAAACAATCCCTGCAACGTCCATTTCATCCCCGGCACGGCGAGAACCTTGAGGGTTGGTTACGGCATGCGACATATAGAGGTCCTCCCGGCGCGCTTTCCTGTAGTAAGATTGAAGCAGGTCACCAGTGCCCTGTCTCAAATCGTTAAACAGTTTTGGCTGAGTGGCAAGACCTGATANATAACTCGGAAAATTATCTGGAGAGCGCCCCATGAAACCCTGCGTCCANGACGCNATANGACGATGCGTTTCATAACGCCGTTCNAGATCTTCCCTCGACTTNGGCTGTAAATAATAAGTGGAGAATTCCTCTCCGCCNTCTTCGCTAACCATNACATCACGATTTTCGNTTGCAGCTTTGCGTTCATATATGCTCGCTATCGTCTCTGCNCCCNTGGAAAAAGCCGGATGNNTTGTGNCATCCTTCACGAGTTCTTTNCCNATATAGACCCGACGACCATCGCGNATGCTATCGAGATATTGATTTCCGGTTAACATCTTTATTTCCTCACACTTTANCCAAGACAAATNTATAAAAAGCTTTACTATNAANCATAGATGTAAATNAGANTGCAAACTAACTTATAGAANGTGATCCGAAGGAGCAATTTAGTANGAAGAGTTCAANAAATTCATCNNTTNAAGAAGAAAATTATAAACCAACAGNATTTTCGAATGGACNCCGAGAACANTAAATCTCCAGNNAATCCATGGCNAGGAACAACTAAATGACGCAGAGTACTACGGAAAAACTCGCCGATTTCGCNGCTTCATTGACAATCGAACAAATACCAANTGATGTTAAAANTGCAAGTNGNGCCTTGTTTACAGACNCTCTTGCTTGTGCTTTAGCCGGACACCGAGGGGATGAGACCACGCAACTTCACAGACTGGCATCATCCCTCGGCCAGTCAGAAGAGAACAGCGTCATTGGAGGTAACTATTTATCGCTAGCCGGCGCCACGATGATGAATGGCTATCTAATAACNGCAGTAACTATGTGTGACGTTCACCGCGCCACTCTCACGCATATTACCCCCGAGGTTGTTCCTCCAGCGCTGGCTATTGCGGAACGCGATGACCTTAATGGAGCAGCATTATTGGCTGCCCTGACTGCAGGTTTTGAGGTAACAACTCGTATTGGTATCGGTCTCGACTATCCAACTTTTCGAAAAAAGGGTTGGCATGGGCCTGGTGTTATCGGTCCATTCGGAGCTGGAGCGGCCGTTGGCAATTTNCGAGGCTTTGATGTAGATACCATGGCGCGAACTTTTGGATTGGCTGGAAGCCAGTCAGCGGGTACATTCGCTGCTTGGGGAACACCAACCGTAAAATTTCACCAATGTCGGGCCGCTTTATCCGGTTTGATGGCTGCCTTACTAGCGGAACAGAATTTTATAGCTACCACAGAATTTCTTACCGCTGAGGATGGGGGATTGTATAATACCTACGCAAACGGTGGATTACCAAACAAGGTCACAAGTAAGCTTGGCCGGGACTGGGAGCTCAAACGTATCGCACTCCGAATGTGGCCTTCTGCGACGGCATTACAAGAAGTCATCACTGCATTATATAATTTAGTACAAAAAGAAAATGTTGCATTCGAAGAAGTATCCAAGGTTCGCCTGTACCTCAATCAAACCCCATTTAAAATGCATGGGGGCTTTTCAACATACAAAACGAAGTTTGAAGCGTTACTATCCGCACATTATGTTTCGGCAATCTTTCTAAAGGATCGTAGGGTTACTCTGGATCAATTTGAATCCGAAATTTATCAGAACCCTGTGCTCAGTAAATTTGCGGCAGAACGTGTTGAGATTCTCCCTGACGGTTCTCTTGATGCTGGTCAGGCAATAGCTGAAATAGACACAAAAGGTGGAGGAAAACTCCGTTCTAGTTGCGATTACCCCTTAGGTGCACCTGAAAACCCGTTATCGACGGAGCAACTAACGGAAAAATTGCGTATATGTGCATCTGACTGTTTGTCAGATCGAAAAGTCGATGAACTGACCGTCGCAATCGATGACCTTGAAAATATCCAGTCAATCCGGGACCTAATGAGCATGATCCGAAGTAGCTAATTTATCGCCAAAAAATTGATTAGCTGGACGCGGTAATCCCATATTTTCACGCAGCGTCGTACCCTCATATTCTGTTCTAAAAAGTCCTCTGGCCTGCAGCACTGGCACCAATTGGTTAACAAAATCATCTAATCCTTCCGGTACAAATGGAAACTGGATAGTAAATCCATCGCTTGCCCGGGTCATCAACCACTCCTCCATCTGGTCAGCGATTTCATTCGGTGTACCGAGCAGGCAAAGACTTGAATGTCCGCCCAACCTTTGTGCTAGTTGTCGAACCGTGAGATCATCTTCCTCCGCTGCGCGTATCGCACGTTCGCGGCTACTTTGTCCTGCATTCGTCTCAGGAATATTCTTGGGTAAAGGACCATCAGGATCAAATTTTGAAGCGTCGGTGCCAAGCGCTATGGAAAGAGAGGCTATCGCACTTTCATAATGCACCAAACTGTCAAGTCGCAAACGCTTGGCAAGTGCCGCCTCACGAGATTCTGCAATTATGACCATGCAAGCCGGCAAAATTTTCATGTGCCGGGGATTACGACCGACTTTTACCATTCTCGCCTTTACATCTTTATAAAAATCTCGTCCATCCGCTAGATTACTCTGAGCGGTAAAAACCGCCTCAGCAGTTTCAGCAGCGAGTTGCCGACCTGCATTTGAAGCACCAGCTTGAACAATTACAGGATATCCCTGAACAGGTCGACCTATGTTTAATGGACCCCTTACTTTTAAATATGTTCCCTCGTGATTAAGAACGTGCATTTTGTCAGGATCAAAAAATATACCGCTTTCCTGGTCACGAATAAATGCATCATCAGCCCAACTGTCCCAAAGCCCGGTCACAACATCGTAAAATTCACGAGCACGATTATAACGCTCATCATGGTCCATTTGTTCTTCCCGGCCGAAATTCATTGAAGCATTTGGGTTTGCTGTAGTAACAACATTCCACCCAGCTCGTCCGTTACTAATATGATCTAAAGAAGCAAATCGACGAGCTACATGAAATGGTTCATCATACGTTGTCGATCCAGTAGCAACCAAGCCCAAATGTTTCGTAACCATCGCTAATGCGGACAACAAGGTCATTGGTTCAAAAGAAGTGGGAGTAGAAGAGCGTTTTAGAGCCTCCATAGGCATATTCAATACTGCAAGGTGGTCCGCCATAAAGAANGCGTCAAATTTCCCTTCCTCTAACTTTTTTGCTAGCTGNACAATATGTTTAAGGTTAAAATTGGCATCTGCATAAGCACCCGGNTATCTCCACGCGCCAGTATGAATTGTTACCGGCCGCATAAAAGCTCCGAAATGAAGTTTCCNGTCTTCACTCATCTCAATGTCACCCCCTTAATCGCACGTGAATTGTGTTATTTTCTATCGTGTCAGTAGTGAGGTAAAAANCAAAGATAATCTTGGTAGCCGAAAGAAAGCCGGCTTCCACATTCACGATGACCTATACAAAGGTCTCTACCAAATTCCAAAATAGTTGCAATTAAATTATTTCATCCAAAGCCGATTCGAAGACCCCATGCCAATAATATTACAATTCTTTCAATATTCTGGATGGTACTGTTTAGAAAAATCAAAATATTGCCTACATGAACTCAAATTTAATTTCCATAGGTCGTATGAAGGGAATACCTGACCACCGGTTAGNTTATGTTTCGCATCCCGGTAGCGGTCTAGCGTTCTNAAACTTTTTGCTCAATTCTCATGCNCAAATGCAAAATAACANTAACCACTTCTGATAACTTTGGCGAATTTAAGCTGACCGACCTAGTACAAAATGATAATTATCATATGAAAATCACAAGCAACGAATACCACACTTTTATTACAACCGTCTTCTTGAGCGTAGAAAAATACATTGGTCAAATCAAATTACAGTCTAGTGCTTAGCAGGTTGTTGAGTAAGAAATAAATTTCTTTTAGACTGTNGCNCGNAGCTTTCCTTCCTCGGCCATCATTTCATCCTGACAGGCCTCCGAATAATTNAAATCGGGATCTAGGACAACAGNGATGGATCGAACTTTCATGTGTTTAGGATCTCGCCCGGGCGGCATGATACCCTTGTCACGCAAATCCGTTGCGGCCCTACGCAGACGATTTCGCGTCATTACTATCCCATAATCACACTGGACTAGATTTTCACGCGAGCGATCAACAATTGGTCCCATTGATTCCTGAAGGCTTGCGTCCTGCATTCCAAACCCGAATACACCAGAATAGGTTTCTCCGCGTTTCTGCGCTTCACGATCAATCAAATAGTCATTATCCTTATTTTGTACAGGACGAAATGTGCCAGGAATATTTTCGGTATGAACCCCCTTTCCATCGAGACAAGCTTGTCGTTCCTCAGGCGTCAAAGGACGGTTGGGGTGGTAGTCATAACTCCAAGTCCAACAATTGTGATCATTTATCGGCACCCAAAAATGTCCATGTTGGGGNTGATCTGCTCGCGGTGGAATCATAGTAAAACAGGGCATTACCCACTGTGTGATACGCCAGTAGTTTTTTTTATCTTCAGCTTTACGACGGGCCCCAATATATAGACCACCTTCAGAGGTAGTGACCTCAAAAAATGGTTTAAGGTCTCCTAAATTGTAGTTGTTGGCTTTTGCTCCCTTAAATAACGGGTCCCGTTCCAATTCCTGAGAATGAAGAAAAGAAACGTGGCTAGAATCTATTCCCCCTTCAAGAGCCTGAAGCCAGTTACATTCTTGAATACGTTTCGTTGAAACCGTATGCTCCGGTGCAACAGTCGCAAATTCCCATTCGGGTTCAGGTGGCACATTTGCAGGATCACCCATATGGGTCCATAAGATTTCTCCAACTTTTATCAACGGATACGCTTGTAATCTTACCTCTTTACGGAATTCGCTATCTTCAGGCTCCGATGGAATTTCAACACATTGTCCAGTGACATCAAATTTCCATCCGTGATAGGGGCAACGAAGACCACACTCTTCATTACGACCAAACCAAAGCGATACACGCCGATGGGCACAAAATTCTTCCAAAAGCCCATAACGACCCTCGGTGTCTCGGAACGCAATCATTTTCTCGCCAAGAAGCTCAACTCGGACAGGCGGACAATCATTTTCTGGAAGTTCTGATGCAAGCATGGCCGGAATCCAATATTGGCGGAAAAGNTCCCCCATTGGAGTTCCTTTGTCTGTCTGCGTCAGCATTTCGTTTACTTCCTTNCGAAGCATAGCTTCTCTCCTCTAGCGATAGTCTTTTATGTGATGATATTTACCATAACTAGATTATTACTATACGCATATAATTTTCATGGAAAAGCCCCATCTGAGCTACTTTTTGACACGCTAACAGGGTAAAAACTCTTTTTTAGGTTTAACAATTGTTGACAGTTGCGATACCAAGAGGCAGAAGTTGTTATATTTCAATAACCGCAATTCATTTAAAAAGGAAACCATGCCTTTTACAGATATTGATGGGATCAGCACCCACTATGAGGTGTTAGGAAGCGGCCCCGCTATTCTAATGTACGCTCCNGGTGGGTTTGACGCNCGCCTAAAACAGTGGAGCGATCTTGGTATATATAAAAAGATTAAATTACTCGATCATTTGCCAAAGAACTTCACATGTATACTTTTTGATCGTCGCGAAAATGGACAATCCGGAGGGCGAGTGGAACTAATCACTTGGAAACATTTTGTCAAACAAGGCCTAGGGCTTTTGGATATACTAAATATTGATAAAGCGCATGTCATGGGAGGGTGTATGGGTTGTGCTCCAGTTTCGGCTTTTGGTGTTAAGTACCCGGAACGCACACTGTCGATGATTCACTATTGGCCGGTGGGGGGTCCAAAATATCGACTAAGCAGTCACCAAAGATTTGCGCGACATTTGGCCTTTGCAGAAGAAAATGGTCTTCAAGCTATTGTTGATCTGGTTCAAAGCCACCAAAAAAGTTTTTCCGGCGATCCCCGAGGTGGCCCTTGGGGCCAACCAATACGAAACTCTGACGTTTTTGCTAAAAATTATGCAGAATTAGACCTCCAGAACTACCTTTTGACTGTAACAGCGATGTATCGTGGTTTGTTTGATCGTGATACAGCACCGGGGGCAGAAGCAGAGGAGCTCATGCAGCTTGATATTCCAACTTTGATCATACCNGGAAACGATGATTTTCATGCAACCTCTGCTGCCCGTTATTTACACGAATGTATTAGTGGTTCTGAATTTTGGGATGCAAGCGTTGAGGATCAAACACCGGAAACGGCTCCAAGAAAAATTTTGGAATTTTTGCATGAGATCAACTATTAAATTTTAGCGATCAATTATAAAAACTTGCGTTCTAAAGATAACATTTTCCGGCACCTCCTGAATTAAGCAATCGATGCTATCGAATTTGAAGCGTACCCACCGGGAACAATTATAAACCTGAGTGAACAAATTATATGGGATCCCTTGGAAAATGAGTTTATTTTATCGGATACATTGANANAATTAGTCTAGGTGGTTTNAAAATGGCAAATCGACTTTCCAAGAAAAGAGCAATCATTACTGGTGGTGCTGGTGGTATTGGTAATGCGACAGGAAAACTATTTTGTGCGGAGGGTGCAGAAGTAGTTTTAATCGATCAGGATTCTAATGCCTTGGAGATTTCCAGAAAACATATTTACGACAATTGCAATGATGCAAAAGTAGTATCAATTATAGCAGACATCAGTGATGAGAAATCAGTCATTGGAGCAGTCGAAAAAGCAGCTGAAAGAATGAATGGCATCGATATTTTAGTTAATAATGCTGGTATTCGAAAATTCAGTTTTTTAACGGATTCCACAACTGAATCATGGCAGGATATCCTCTCAGTCAACCTACTGGGAACAGCATTCTGTTCTAACGCAGTGATGCCTTATTTGCGGCAGTCACCAAATGCAGCGATCGTAAATGTATCCTCCGTTTATGGCGTAATTGGTCGGAAAAACATGGGTCAATACGACGCGACCAAGGCAGCTATAAATTCTATGACACGGACACTAGCTAACGAAGAAGCGGAAAATAGCATCCGTGTTAATGCCGTTTGTCCAGGCGGTACTTTAACACCTTTTCATCAAGCGCGATTTGCCGCTGACGGTATGGACGAGGAAGGTATAAATGCTTTGCAATCCGACATAACACTTATGAAACGTTGGGCAACCGTCGAAGAAATTGCTTACCCCATACTTTGGCTAGCATCCGATGAGGCGTCCTTTATTACTGGTGCAATCTTGATGGTCGACGGTGGAAAGTCGGCAATGTAGAGAATCATGAAAGGCCATTCTTAGCGGTTATCTGAATAAACCAAATAAAGCCCTAAGAATGGTCAAATTCAGCTACACCAACCATCCGACTTCTAGTCAAATGCCCGATTATCAACGATTTCTTCGTAACTCGCATTGGCCATGGTCATATCCCAACCAACAGTCCAATTATATGTATCATCCCAACGTTCCTTTGTGTAGGGCTGCGGAGGCGCGTGCAATAACCTTTGATGACGAAAATCTTGGGCTTCTAGCCTTCCACCAGTTTCATTGACAAAATAATGAATGTAAGGTGTTGGATCATTTGCCAAAACCTCGCATGCACGTGCTTGAGCGCGGAACATTGCCGCCAAGGTAGGGCCGTCAAGGTCATCGCCCGCCGCTTCCGCTCGGGTTGAATGTGCTTCCATCAATATGCGGAATCCTTCTTTTTCTGCCACGCTAATCCAGGGCTCCATCAAGCTCACACCAGCTACTTCGCCTCTCCTCAGCGCTTCAATCCTTTGCGGCATTGACCCCGCATTTGTTACTTTAACGTATTCTTTCGCCAAAAAACCTTCAATCATCTTCAAAGTGACAAAATGTGAACCATTATTAGGAGTTACGGCAATAGGCTTTCCCTTCAGCATTTCTGGTTCATAAATATCGGAATCTGAATTCACTACGATAGCGAACTTCGACATTGAGGCACCAAGAGAGACTATTTTTCTCGATCTTAAACCACCTGCCTCTGCCTCAACCGCACGTTTAACGATACCCCATTCACACATCCTAAATTGATCAATGCCCCCCTCATTATAAACGGAATCAAGAGGCCGTTCAAAAATTGAATCAAATTTTACCGTGTGAGAGGTAGTTACCTGTGCCATACCNGGAGTTGTTACAAACTCAATATCAAGCCCTTCATCTTTGAAAAATCCTTCATCTCGGGCCACCAAAACCGGTAAATCATGTACAGCATTCATAATTGCCAACTTTACCGGAGTACCATTAACTGCCATTTTTTTCCCCTATTTCTTTAAAAANNTAGGATTTTCNNCACTGNAAAACAAAACCCTTGTTGCTTGAACCATATTTTTAATATCAGTGANAGCAAATGTCACTAATCACTTCCAAATTACTGACAATCTAATAGGCAAATCATAGCAAAAAATCAAACTAGCAACAATCAGCGTCACCATTATCCTCTAGTGACGGCAGNAGCCATTTGATCGGCACATCATCCTCTGTGACCTCNCNTANCCTCAAAAATATCTTTTGTCGATATCTANTATCATTTTTCCAAAAAATAATATTTGTTTCAAAAGGNGGNAANCCNGGTTTATTTCCGGTGTCCTCGGACACTAGAATGATGNCNTTCGACTCAATCTGAAAACGNTTTCTATAAATTNTCTCAATCCTNGAAATATCATNGAGATTATTTNTTTCCGCGACAAGACGTTTNAACANTTNTAATGANCTCTANGGTACCTTTTNNNATCCACCNATATATTATAAANGCAAAGACTTTATAAATTCTAGGTCTTACCTTGCNTGTACANCGTTGCTTTGATAATTCTTAGTCAACTTTATACAANGGAGATANTAGTGTGGTAGAAAAAGTAACTGCNGCGGTACGCATCGCACCCCAGGTAACCGANTTTAGAGAATATGAGATGCCNGACATACCNCCCGAGGCNGCCCTNCTAAAGGTGGAGGTTGCAGGNATNTGTGGCACCGACGTNAAGTTCTACTCAAAACCNCCCTTTGANGGCCCAGTGATTATGGGGCATGANAATATTGGCTACATNGCNAAAGCCGGNAAAATATTTCAGGAACGAAGAGGNTTAAAAGANGGAGACATGGTGTTCGCNGAACATTATGTTGGTTGCATGGATTGCGAATGGTGCCACAAGGGAGAGTATCGCCTTTGCATGTATACAGATTGGCGGAAGTATCCCGAAGGGCTTCGATTTGGTTATACGCTCGCAGAGAGAGCACCCCATTTGTTTGGTGGCTTTGCCGAGTACATGTACCTACCATGGAATTCAGTTTTACACAAAATTCCCGACGGCCTTTCAGCCGAACATGCCGGTGTTGTCACACCGATGGCCAACGGCATTCAATGGGCAATTTTTGATTGCGGCGTAGGCTATGATAGCCGCGTCTTAATTCAAGGGCCGGGACAGCAGGGCCTTTGTAATACAATAGCTTCAAAGACGGCCGGAGCTTCAATGATTATAGTCACAGGGACCAGTAAAGATACAAAACGCCTGGAAGTCGCTAAAAACCTCGGAGCTGATTTGGTCATTAATGTGCAGGAAGAAGACCCAGTTGAAAAAATCATGGAAGTGACAGGAGGCGAAGGCGTTGATGTATCTTTAGATTGTACGGCTGGCGCTGGCACAATTCCCGTTTTACTTGGAATAGAAGCTCTTAAACGGAAAGGCGGCACACTACAGATACAAGGCGAAGATGTTCAGGATTTTCCGAATTTTCCTCTTGGTAAGATTGGGAACAAGTATATTACTGTAAAGGCGGCGCGTGGACACAATTATGAAAGTTGCGAGCTTGCCTTGAANCAACTAAATACTGANCGCTACGACATTAGCCAAATAACCACTCATAAATATGGCCTTAAGGACACGCATGATGCAATNAATGCNGTAGGCGGAAGTGGCGAGGTGATTCACGTTTCTCTTATGCCATGGCAATAACAAGTGTCAGCNGGAATCCAGAAACGATAAGAGAATACCAGTCACTGTTTTGACAGGGTTTCTTGGATCGGGAAAAACCACACTTCTCAATCGAATTCTAGACGAAATGTCAGGGAAGGACTTGGCAATCATAGTCAATGAGTTTGGCGATATAGGTATTGACGGGGAACTGATAAAATCAGGTGAAGAGGAACTGATAGAACTAAGTAATGGCTGTGTTTGTTGTGTCATTCGCGGTGACCTAATACGCACGATACGATCACTGCTCGAAATTAAGACAAATCTAGATGGCATAATTATAGAAACAACAGGACTAGCTAACCCAAGCCCGGTTATTCAAACCATGGTGATTGATCAAGTTATATGCGGGCAATGTCGTTTGGACTCTGTAGTTTGTGTCGTTGACGCTGTTCACATTCTAGATCAACTAAAAACTACCCCGGATGCTGCCGATCAGATTGCCTTCTGTGACCATATAGTCCTTAATAAGGTCGCTGATACATCGGAATCCCTTAAAAAAATTAAAAATATCGTGCAGCAGTTAAATCCTCTTGCCAAATTAACTGTGACAAACCATTCAAATATTCCGTCANAAGAAATTATTAATTGTTATGGTTTCGACCTTGATCAAATTGAAAAAAACTTATCACCAATAATCGACGAAAAAATAACTAAACATGACCATACTAATCATATTGATCGCAGCGGTATTACCAGCCTATCACTTACAACTAACAAACCCATAGATTCGGGNAAGCTCGAAAACTGGCTGCAGGATCTATTATTTCGTTATGGAAACGATATTTTGAGAACCAANGGTATTTTTAATATAGCCGGAAAAGATCGTAAGCTGTATGTGCAAGCCGTCCAAATGATGATTGAAGGTGATTTTGGCGAAGAATGGGGTCGCGAAGAACGTTTAACACGATTAGTCTTCATTGGCCGCAATCTAAAAACTGACGAATTAAGAGAGGGCTTTGAATCCTGTCAGCCAAAACTTGCTGCTTAAAAAAAAGTTTGGAACAATCCGTAATAATGCCATCTTTAAAACAGNAAAATTTTTCTGAAATCAATACATTTAGGAATATAAAATGACCAGAATACCTCCCCTTAGCCGCAATGAAATGGATCAAGAGCAAGGAAGAATCTATGACCGAATAGTGGGAGACAATGGGCGGGTGGGTTTCGGGCCAGCCATCGGATATGCATATTCTGGTCCGGTTTGGGATCTTCACAATCTTTCTAGTTCATTCTTACTGGACTGTCCGATCACTAATACTCAGGTTAGAATAATCTCTCTTCTAACAGTAAAACATTGGAAAGCCTCCTATCCTTGGAGTGCACAAGCTAAAACAGCATTAGGGGTGGGCCTTAATGAAAAGATTATCAAGGCTATTAATGAAGGAAAAAAACCAGATTTTGAAAATATCGATGATGCCACCATTTATTTAGTGACCAAGGAATTACTCGAAACAGGCAACTTATCAGATAAATCCTTTGAAAGAGCTGAAAAAACTCTTGGTAGAAAAAAATTAGTTACAATCGTTCACACTATTGGACATTTCTGTACTACTGCTATG
The DNA here is from genome assembly GCA_002719885.1 of Rhodospirillaceae bacterium. GTDB lineage: Bacteria > Pseudomonadota > Alphaproteobacteria > MPNO01 > UBA2964 > UBA2964. The sequence continues at coordinate 137,447 of PBFH01000024.1, forward strand.
ATGGCTAATTTAGTTGGATGCGTCCCGCCAGAAGATNCATTTTCAAAACTGGATTTAAATTAAGATACGCAAAATTTCACCCGAATTATTGAAATAAAGGGAGCCGATAACATTTTACAATGCCCTTTCTAATCATTGAAATTTTCTCTTAAAGTCGACCCNCTATATTCCTTTTTAGACAAACCACGTCTTTGAAGTTCCGGCACTACCTTTTGAACAAAATCCTTAATATTTTCTGATGCATGAAAGCCGCGCGCTAATATAAACCCGCCGTTAGCGCCCGTTTCATAGTGTATCATCTCTAGTTTATCTGCTATTTCTTTAGGCGTGCCTTCCGCAACCATAACTCTCTGGGACATGTAATCCCGTCCAAACTCACGTACTGTGATTTTGGGATCCGTTGTTTTTAAAAGTTCATCAAAAGTCCCGAGATTACCCTTTTGTTCTCGTACTTTNTCTGCAAAGTCTACCAAAGTCATCGTTGGCTCTGCNAGGGAGAAGTCGACACCAAACCATTGGGACATTTCTATTAAACCACCTTCAAGTGGCACAGAATCAAGAAATTGTTTTTCTTTATCACGAGCCTCAGACAAAGATTCTGCCACCTGAGTTCTTACTGACCAAAGAATTCCAAGATCCCGTGGTTGCCGGCCAAATTTTNATAGTTTTAAGTCTATGGCATTTCGGTGTTGTTTCATGCTTTCTATTGTACGCCGGGTACTAAACTGCAAATCTGCATATTTAGCCGCTAAATCCATTCCCGGACCGGACTGTCCTGCTTGAATAATTAAAGGCCGCTGCTGTGGTGAGGGCATCGCCGGTAATGGGCCCCTTACATTAAAATAATCACCCCTGAAATCGAGACGGTGTACCTTTTTAGGGTCTAGAAACTCNCCTGTATCCCTATTTAGAANTACGGCATCCGCCTCAATACTATCCCACAACAAACATGTNACTTCCAAAAACTCTTGGGCCCTNCGATAGCGTTCGCCATGGTCCATCATCTCTTCAAAACCCCAATTCATGGCTTCCCATTTGTAAGCTGAAGTAACTGCATTCCAGGCAATTCGACCACGCGTAACATGATCTAGCGCGTTAAAAATACGGGCACAATGAAAAGGGTGATGATAGGTTGTAGACATGGTTAGGGCATACCCGACCCCTTCGGTTAACCTCGCTAAAATCGGTATCATTGGTGTCATGTCATGCCGGGGCCATTTCACCCCCCGACTTACAACAGCATTATGATTACCCCCAAAATCTTCTGATGTGCCTCCTGTATCACCGAAAAATAGTAAATCCATACAGCCCTGCTGGGCTAACTTAGCAATTTCTTCATAAAATTCCGAAGTACTGTAGTAGTTAAAACCTTCCCAAGATCCAGGCATTTTCCATAGAAAGTCGGTATGGAGAAAAGAAAGATCGGCTGCGAGATGNATGGTTTCACGCTCTGACATTTTCTTGACCCCCTATTTTTATAAAACCTATTTTTCCACAAGATTCCGGATATAGNTGGGAGACAATGGTAATGCATTNGGNTGCACATCAAATTCTTTTAAAGCNGAAGCAACCGCATTTGCCATAAGGCCTCCCATCGATAAAATACCACCTTCACCGCCCCCTTTNATACCCAAAGGGTTCACAGGAGACGGAGAATTTTCAAGCATTNTAACCNTTATATTNGGAAAATTNGAGGCTTGCGGTAGNAGNTAATCAGCTAAGGTGCNAGTCNGTATTTGTGCGTTCTCNTCATAAATCATTTGTTCTAGTAACGCNCCTCCTAAACCCTGTACAANAGCACCAANAGCTTGACCTTCTAATGTTAACGGNTTGACAATCCNCCCTACATCNTCAACAAGCAAAAGATCAANCAGTTCNATTTGTCCNGTCANGCTATCAACAGTNACATGTGCCGCNGCTGNACCTCCGGCATAAGTGTGCTGATGATTNTGAAATGTTTCCTCNATAGAACCTATTTCTANCCCTAACTCTCCAAGANAAATCTTGGGGTNTCCTTTTGCNGCGGCAAAACCGTCNATAATTTTTATATCNCTAATGCCACAATTTAACCTTTTAGCCGCAGTTTCTNTGATTAACTTTTTCAATNNTTTAATGGCGAGTAGAATTGCTGATCCCCCCATTACAGTTGAACGNGAATGGTANGAACCAAATCCCTCCTTCAGAAANGGAGTNGACCCATGNTATAAATTAATTTTTTCGATGGGAANCTCCATAGCGTCAGCNGCTATTTGNGACAAAACTGTTAGCACTCCCTGCCCGACTGNTGTTGACCCAACATATACATCAACTGACCCATCTTTCAGTANCTGAACTTTTGCATTTTCACTCGGACCTGCNGCCCCNCCCTCAACGAAACAACTAATGGCAAGTCCATGATATAGACCATNGACAAGCTCGCCGTTGAATTGTTTTTTTTCTTCCCAGCCAAATTCTTTCAGGCAATGGTCGAAAACATTGACGTAATCACCACTATCAAAATTTTCTTTTCTTTCCACAGGACTAATAGTCGCTATGGCGTAAGGCATCTCTTGATGCGTAACTAGATTGCGACGTCGAAATTCGACCCTGTCTATTTCCAGTTCTTCTGCAGCTATATCGAAGAGCCTTTCTCGGAAAAAATCTGTCTCGAAACGTCCTGGTCCACGATAAGTACCAATCGGAGCCTTATTTGTTAGAATTGCATGTGAGTGGATTTTAATATTTGGGATACGATAAGGGCCTGACATAAACTGGGCTACATTACGTGGGCTAATTGTGCCGTTTGTTCGATAATATGCGCCTACGTCAACCCAGATATTACCGCGAAGACCAATAATTGTTCCATCTCGTTTACAAGCTATCTCAATGTCGCAATCCATTTCCCTAGCGTGGCCAGTGGTCAAAAGATGATCGCGACGATCTTCAACCCACTTTACCGCACAGCCACAAAAACGTGCAGCGAATGGGATAAGAAAATCCTCAGGAAAAAATTCACCTCTTGCACCAAAACCACCCCCCACATTACTCTCAATTAAGTCGATGGATGACTCGGGTATTTCCATCATTGCACTCAAAATTTTGCGGTTAGCGAAGGGCACCTTTGCTGCCCCTTCGACCGTAAGCTTTTGGGTTTTTTCATTCCATATCGCCAAAAGCCCACGTGACTCCATTGGTAATGCAAGATGGCGATGACTTTGGAACTTCTCTGATCGAACATAATCTGCGGTCTCAAATTTTCCGTCTACAACGCCTTTACTCGCTGTATATGTAATTGCTTTGTTACTTCCCCACTCTGGGAATAAGGGGGCTTGATAAGCTTCCGCTTGTTTACGGTGAGGGACAGGGTCAAGCGGCTCTATTTCTACTTTAATTAGGGATAATGCATCTTCCCCAAGGGCTGTAGTATTAGCGAGTATTATAGCAACAGCCTCACCAACATAGCGGACTTTTTTATTAGCAATAACGGGCTGTCCTAGGGGTTCAAGCTCTTTCATGGGCATGAGACGTAATGGCACTAAAGGAATATCCTCGCCAATATCATTTGCCAAAATAACAGAGTGAACACCTTTTAACTTTACCGCTTCTGTAACATCAATTGATTTGATCACACCATGAGCGATAGGACTGCGAACGATTACTGCGTAAAGCATATTTTTATGGCAAATGTCGTCTAGATATTTGCCCCTACCTAGCAATAGGTCAGGATCCTCCAAACGTTTAACAGCCCGACCGACATAAGCATTACCGTGGGCCTTATTCTTCGATAAAAATTTATTTTTGACAGCCACGTTTTGGCTCCAAATTGTTGAGTATATATCATGAAGGATTTATTTCTTCCAGAGAAGGGAAAATGATAAGGAGGGTTCGTAATGATACCTTGGTAAGGTCCTAAGAAAATCTTATCTAATCCATTTTACCCTAATCATAATTGGTGGGCCCGGCAGGACTCGAACCTGCAACCTGACCGTTATGAGCGGCCTGCTCTAACCAGTTGAGCTACAGGCCCCACCTTTGGGGTGATAAACAACAATCACACTCTTCTTTTCGCGCACCCTCCCAATCTGGTCAAGCAAAGGTAGGTTAATTTTTAATATAATAATGTATTGAAGTAAAAAAATAATAAAAAAAGCCTTTCAATCGCTTTTCAAATCCATTTCGAAAGAACAACAATACCGCTATTATAGTTTTGTTGAGAAGTAGTTATTTCTGATTGAACCATTAAATTTATTATACTGATTTTTGAGTAACTAAAATGCCAAAAAAACACACCACCATTGACCTAAACAGCACTGACATTTTCGATATCCAAAAAACAATGCGAGCAATGCGTCGTTTAAAACCTGACCCCGTGCCTCATAAGCTGATAAAAAAAATTCTCGAAGCAGGTGTATCCGCTCCAAATGGAGGTAACGCACAGACATGGCGGTTTCTTGTGGTTACGGACCCAGAAATCAAAGCAGCAGTTCAACCTTACTACAAACGAGCCTATGATGAAATTCAAAAACCTCGTCACGATGCACAAAAACCAAAAACCCCGGGTAAGGCCCTCGATCAACATATACGCAACGAGGCCGCTATCGAATACCTGACCAACCACTTTCATGAAGCCCCCGTATGGATTGTTGCATGCGCAAAAGGTGTTAATTCCGCGTCTTCATTAGCTGGTGCTTCCGTTTATCCAGCAGTACAAAATATGCTTCTCGCAGCCCGGGCGTTGGGGTTAGGGGCTACTCTTACAGCCAGACATATAGCATTTCGCAACGAGGTAGACACACTTTTAGGGCTCCCGGGAAACGTGAGCTCATTTGCAATTTTACCTATCGGTTATCCTATCGGTAAATTTGGGCCTACTCGCCGCGCTCCTTTATCGGAGGTCGTGCGAATCAATAAATGGGACAATCCTTGGCCAGGGTCATAAGACGATCACAACCTAAGAAAAGAGGGTGTAAGCTCGATTCATAAGTGAAAGCGATACTTCAATTGTTAATTCATTGTTGATGAATTATATTGGGTCATCATCAATAATAAATTTTTTCAGACATCCAAGAAACTTCTTAGGAGACGCGATCTGCTTGGATGTTTAAGCTTCCTAAGGGCCTTAGCCTCAATTTGGCGTATGCGCTCGCGTGTTACTGAAAATTGCTGGCCAACTTCTTCAAGAGTATGGTCGGTATTCATGCCAATACCAAATCTCATACGCAGCACGCGTTCTTCGCGAGGTGTCAGGCTTGCCAAAACACGGGTGGTTGTTTCACGCAAATTACCTTGTATTGCTGCGTCCAGCGGCTGAACGGCATTTTTATCTTCTATAAAATCTCCTAAATGACTATCCTCTTCATCCCCTATCGGCGTTTCTAATGAAATAGGTTCCTTGGCAATTTTGAGTACCTTCCTAACTTTCTCAAGAGGCATGCCCAGACGACCGGAGAGTTCCTCTGGTGTGGGTTCGCGTCCAATCTCATGCAAGATTTGCCGACTGGTTCGGACCAACTTATTAATAGTCTCAATCATATGGACAGGTATCCGAATAGTTCTTGCCTGGTCCGCTATTGAGCGCGTGATCGCTTGCCTAATCCACCATGTTGCATAAGTTGAAAATTTATATCCTCGACGATATTCAAATTTATCAACGGCCTTCATCAAGCCGATATTTCCTTCCTGAATTAAATCGAGAAACTGAAGCCCCCTATTAGTATATTTCTTCGCAATCGAAATTACTAAACGGAGATTAGCTTCCACCATTTCCTTTTTTGCACGTGCCGCATCACGTTCTCCTCGCTGAACTTGAAGCACCAACGCTCGTAGTTCTTCAGGTGGCAACCCGACATGGGTAATCGCGCCTCCAACTTCATCTCTTAGAGTCTTAATTTCTTTTTTATGTTTAGTGGCAAACGTCTTCCAACCTGGTTCTTTTCGACGCCCCATTGACGCGGTCCACCGCGAGTCTAGCTCTCTACCAAAGTAGGATTCCAGAAAAGCGGTACGTTTAACTTTACATTTAACTGCGAGACGAAGAAGTTGGCCCTCCGCATTTATCATACGACGATTTTGATCGTATAGCTCAGCTACTAAAACCTCGATTGATGTATTATTGAATTTTACAGTTTTTAAAATATCTACTAATTCTTCATTAATTTTCTCCAATCGACGTTCGGAAGGCCGCTTAAACTCTGGCCCACCTTTAATGGCTTCTAATTTTTTAACACGCAGCTTCTCGGCTTTTTTGTAAGCAGATGATATTTTAGCAAAAGTTTCTGAAATCTGAGGTTTAAGCACCTCCTCCAACATGCTTAAGGATAAGTTATTCTCTTCGGATTCTTCTTCTAGATCATCCGCCTCATCTTCATCTTCGTCCTCTGCTGTTACTTCTTCATCTACAGGAGCTTCGTCCGCTTGAGCAGCCTTGATCGCAGATAAATCAACTTGTTCGCCTGAAGCATTATAGGTCGCGTCTAAATCTATAATATCCCGCAGTAAAACCAATTCATCCTTTAGCGCCTCATTCCAACGGGCAACAGCCCTTTGTGTCAGTGGACTAGAACACAAACCAAGAATCATTTTGTCGCGTCCAGCTTCTATACGCTTGGCGATTTCTATTTCACCCTCACGAGACAATAATTCCACTGTTCCCATTTCGCGCAAATACATACGAACAGGATCATCAGTACGCCCTAAATCTTCATCCGCAGTTTTTTTAGTAACACTAGCCGGTTCTTTTAGATTTTTTTTGGGTGTGTCATTGTCATCCGTATCCTCATCGTCAACGACATTTACGCCAAGTTCATTCAGGCGGGACATAGTATTTTCAATTTGCTCGGAAGAAACTTCTTCTGAAGGTAAGGCGGCATTCAGGTCGTCATAAGTCACGTACCCCTTCTCCTTACCCTTTTGGACAAGTTTCTTTAATGCCGCACCAGTCGACTCGATCAAAGGGGCATCAGCGTTTTCCGCATTGATCTCTGCTGATTCAGCTGGCTTTGCTTTCATTCTAGTGGCCATAGAGTCACATACTCCAAAAAAATTTTAACTTAATATAAGCTATTTATAAGTAAACTATTCTAAAAGAAATTAAAAAAAAGATCAAAAGGATCTCTTTATCTCAATTTTTGAGCCTTTTACTAAACTTTCTTAACCAATATATAGAATTATTTAATTCCTTTGCTATCATGCGGATCGGATATTGTCTTGCCTTCTGAAAGCCCCTCTTCAAAATTGGTGCGAGATTTTTGATGCACAGACATTAAGCACGCTTGCAGAACCTGCCAATTTTCTTCAGTTGGCTCCAAAGCATAAGACTTTTCCGCCTCAGCTAATTCAAGCCGCTGGCGTTCCTGAAATATACCGTCAATCATCTCAGAAATGCCCTTTCGAACCATTCCAACCTCGGATTCCGACCTAGCAAAACCCGCATGAGTATAAACCTGCGGTGTCAGAAGTTTCTGCAACAGTACCTCAAAACCCCTCTCCTTAAGGTACTCATGCAAATGCTCAATTTTGTTCCCGGGTTCAGAAGTATAGAAGGTCAGAATTTCTTTTCGCAGACTATCAAGTTTTCCATCAACAAAATCAAGCATTCCAATCGTTTCAGCAAATTCATCTATTAAATCCCAATGGTTTACCAACGCTGCAATTATCGCCTGTTCACGGCGTTGAATTAATACCTCAGGGGCAGCCAAAGGTATAGAAAATGGATTAGGAACCGATGTCTTTGGGTCTGTTCCGATATTACCATGCCGCAGGCGATTCATATTATTATCGTCCTGTGCCCATTTCTCTATTTTTTTGGAGCCACTTCGACTCCGATACTTTTTCTTACGTTCTTGAAATTTGAGAGTTCTTAACCGCTCACGAAATAAATCTCGATACTGGAACTGCACCTTCCCATCTACAATTGAACGGGCATGCGTCTCCAACCTAGACTCTAGCCCAGCCAACCGCTCGGGCGTATCCAAATCGATCCCCACTGTTTCCAAATCCCATATTATATTATCCAAGGGTCTGGCATTATTTAACAATTCCTCCAAATATTCCCCGCCTCGTCCTTTAATCAATGTATCCGGATCTTCACCGGCAGGAAGATTAACAAACCTTAGGGAGTATCCAGGTTTAAGCAATGGGAGGGCCCGTTCGGCTGCACGTTTTGCTGCTCTAATACCGGCCTCATCCCCGTCAAAACACAAAATAGGCTCGGGCGACATACGCCAAAGCAAAGAAATTTGTTTCTCAGTCAGGGCAGTACCCAGAGGCGCAACAGAGGCTTTTATACCTTCCTGGTCCAAAGCTATAACGTCCATGTAGCCCTCAGTAACTATTACCCTTTTCTCTTCCCGGCATGCCAACCAAGCCTTTTCCAAACCATACAAAACACTACCCTTGCTAAATAACGATGTTTCAGGTGAATTGATATATTTTGGTTGGGTATGTCCTAAAGTTCTCGCTCCGAAGGCGATAACTTCTCCTCTGCCATCGGTAATAGGAAAGGTTACCCTCCCTCTGAAACGGTCATAAGATGTTTGATCGCGCCTTGCAGGATCTTCTGGCTTAATAAGCAGCCCACAATCGATTAGTTGAACTTCCGATATACTAGGGCTGAGTAGCCTAGCTTTTAAACCACCTCTATTATCCGGAGCAAAGCCAAGACGAAATTTTTCGATTGTAGAATTATCAAGACCTCGTTCTTTAAAATAATTAAAGCCCTCCCTGCCTACGGGGCTTCTGAGGCTCTCTTCGAAATAACGGCAGGCCTGTTCCATTACCTTCAAAAGATTAGCTTTTTGGGTAGCAAACTCTCGCTCTTTAGGGGATGTTTTAGGCACAATTAAACCAGCGTCATCTGCCAGCCGTTGCACCGCCTCCGGGAATTCTAGGTTCTCAATGCGCATTATAAAACCGAAAATATCACCATGTGCACCGCAACCAAAACAGTGAAAAAATCCTTTTTCTTCGCTGACCGAAAAACTAGGTGTTTTTTCATTGTGGAAAGGGCACAAACCAGTGAATTCACGTCCTTTACGAGTTAACTTGACGCGCCGGCCGATCAGATCGGCAAGCCCAACCCTGCTGCGAAGTTCATCAAGAAATTGAGGTGGAAAAGCCATACAGCCTTAATCCAATTATTAGCTAAAATTCGATATCATTCCACGCGACTTTATAGAAGCCGTCAAGCACCACCGAGAATTTCCTTCAGGATGGAGCTTGCTCTTCCAAAGTCCATAGAACCCGCGTAGCGTTCACGTAAATGCGCCATCAAACGCCCCATATCTTTGAGGTTTTTTGCTCCAAGTTCGCTAATTGAAGATCTTACTATTTTGCCTATTTCCTCTTCAGATAGCTGCTCCGGCAAAAAATCTTGTATTATATTGATTTCTATCGCTTCTTTTTCCGCTAGTTCCAGGCGATTGCCCTGTTGATATAACTTGATGCTCTCCTGACGCTGCTTCACCATCGTTTGGAGAACCTTCATAATCTCTTCATCGGATATACCATCAGAATCTCCAGCACTTCTATGGGCGATATCTCGATCTTTTACCGCAGCAAGAATTAGTCTCAATGTCGATACAGATTCTGATTTCTTGGCTTTCATCGCCGACGTCAAAGCCTGGCTGATTTCTTTGCGAAGCATTTTTCCGATAATAAGTTTTATTGGGAGGGCGCACCGTACAGGATCAAATTATTTGAAGCAACTACAAATTTTTAAAATCTAAAAATCAATAATCCTTTAAAAAAAGATATATGTACTTCCATAATCTAGTTGTAACCAAAACTAATTTCGTTGGGTAATGGCAAAAATTAAAAAGAAAATTCAAAGTTCTAGTCCTCTCGGTGCGCGCATGCATGATGGTTTCCCCACCTAGTAGTTTTGGTCAATCAAAACAAGATAGATTTGAATGAGGATGCAGGCCAAAATGAGTATGAGCAGGTTTATTGAAAATTTCAGCAAAAATGAAATGGCTCAATAATGCATTTTCATTAGTTTTATTAAAAAAGACATAGACCTAAAGCCTTCCAAACCCATTATCAGAATCTGAGTGCTTGAAGTAAGGTTATAACAGCCTTATCCTTTAAGATCGAACTGATTTAAAATGAATTGATTATTTTAACAATAGAGGTTGGCCATGGATAAGGTCCCCATGACTTTAGATGGGTTTAATCGCCTTGAAGAGGAACTAAAGCGGCTCAAGACTGTCGAACGCCCCGAAATAATAAAGGCAATAGCGTTAGCCCGCGAACACGGAGATCTATCAGAAAACGCCGAATATCATGCTGCAAAAGAGCGGCAATCTTTTAACGAAGGAAGAGTAAGCGAAATCGAAAATAAGATCGCTAATGCAGAAAAAATAGACACTTCAAAACTAACTGGTAAAATCATAAAATTCGGTGCCCATGTCAAATTAATTGATGAGGAAACAGAAGAGGAGTCTGTTTATCAAATCGTTGGAGAACATGAAGCGGATATAAAAAAGGGGCGCCTTTCCATTACTGCACCATTAGCCCGTGCATTAATTGGTAAGTCTATTGGTGACACCGCAGAGGTTACTGCTCCCAAGGGTAGTAGAGAGTATGAAATCCTAGACGTAATTTTCAAATAAATTCAAGTTTCTAATCAGTTCCATTACTCTCAATATTGATTGGAACTCCTGGGCGGTGAGTTTTAGTTCTAATTGCCAATGCAGATTTTACAACGCTTACATTGGGCGCAGCAGTTAATTTACTGGTTAAAAAACGTTGGTAGCTATCCCAATCGGTGGCTACAATTTTGATCAGGAAATCTGTTTCTCCCGCCAACATATGGCATTCACGAACCTGTGGCCAACTTTCGACTAACTCTTCGAAGGCTACTAGATCGGCTTCGGCCTGACTATGCAATCCCACGTGAGCAAATACGGTTACCCCAAATCCTAGCGCTGAGGGATTCACATTGGCATGATAACCAAGAATACATTTGGTTTGCTCTAAAGTTCTTACCCGCCTCAAACATGGCGGTGGCGAGATCCCAACGCGATTTGCCAGTTCAACGTTCGTCATTCGCCCATCGTCTTGAAGATCTTTCAGAATTTTTAAATCGATCCGATCGAGTTTAACCTGAACCATTTTAATCTCCTCGTCGAAATAAATAAGATGAAATTTTATTATAAGTATGAGACATTATATTTCAACGGATCAAAGTCTTTAGTCTTATTAAAAAAATGCTGAATTCTAATTTTCTTTCCCATAATCCCAAATGCTGGGTTCTAACCGATGGTAAAGCGGGTATGGAGAGCCAGTGTATCGCTCTCGCTGACACCCTCGGATTAAAACCCACACTCAAAAGAGTCTCCATCCGATCACCTTGGGCTTTTTTGCCCCCGCACCTATGGATTTTCCCGTTGAAAGCACTCAGTGTAAAAAGCGACAAACTTGAACCGCCATGGCCAGATATTTTGATTGCAACAGGCACTAAAACCGTTGCCTTGGCTCTTTCCATCAAAACCATTAACCCGGCCACTTTTCTAATCCAGATACAAAACCCTACTATGTCTATAAGTAAATTTGATATCGTAATTGCTCCAAAGCATGATTGCCTTTCCGCTTCGAATGTAGTGAGTACATTAGGTGCCTTAAATAGTATCAACAAAAGAAAACTAAACGACGCCTTCACGGAGTTTGCATCGGACTACCTCGACCTTCCAAAACCTTTAATAGGTGTACTAATTGGGGGCAATAACAAGAATTTCCATTTGACCCAGAAGAGAACGGAAAACTTTGCTATGATGTTACGAGAGGCCGTTAACAATATCGGGGGCAGTCTTGCTATAACGCCTTCCCGCCGAACAAATGAAAACAGTTTGAAAATTATCAAAAATACTTTGAGTGATATACCAAAATTTATATGGAATGGGTCCGGCAAAAACCCATACCTTGGTATACTTGCCCATGCCGATTATTTCATAGTCACTGGTGACTCGGTGAATATGGTTTCTGAAGCGATTGCTACCGGGAAACCCGTTCATGTTTTTAAAGATTTTGGGGGTTCCAAGAAGTTTGATCGTTTTCATAACTCACTCGAAAAACTCGGAGTTACTCGACCGTTTTCTGGAAGAATAGAAAAGTGGGAGTATGAAACAATTGATGAAATGACTCTTGTGGCCGATGCAGTTAAAAAAGCATGGAATTTTTCCAAGAATTGAAATATGACAGCAACACTACTAAAAAAGTAATCATGATAAGGTTTGATATATAGGATTTCCAAATGTCGGCGCTCGACCTTGATAGTTTTAATGCAACGCCGCTACAAAAAGACCCTTTTGATTTTATAATAGTCCCCTCTTTTATAAAATCAAATTTTGTCCCATTGATCGACCGCGACTACCCTCAAATCAGAAAAGCGGGCAGTTTTCCATTGCAGGACCTTCAATTTGGTGATGCATTTCAATCACTTATCTCCGAACTCGAGGGCCCCAAAGTTCGGATGGCTTTTGAACAAAAATTTAATATTGACCTAGAACATCGACCGACCATGATTACAGCTCGAGGGCATTGCCAAGCAAAAGATGGTAGGATTCACAACGATAGTAAAACTAAAATTATAACAGCGCTTTTTTATATGAATACGGGATGGGACCAAGACGGCGGGCGTTTGAGAGTTTTGCATTCACCGGATTCCCTGGAGGATTACGCTGCAGAGGTGCCCCCTATTTCAGGAACTTTGCTAGCGTTTAGACGAAATAACAGATCTTACCATGGCCACAAAACCTATATCGGAGAGCGCCGTGTTCTACAAATGAATTGGGTATGTGATAAAAAGGTGATTAAACGTGAGAGAAGGCGACATCGTATTTCCGCTTGGGTGAAATCTATCCTTCCCAACTCTTAATGTATAGAACTAATAATTATGGCTTTAACTATAGAAACATACAGCAACATAGAAGGGGGGAACTCATTTTATAAGGCAATTAGTCACCCTCACACTGCGCAAAAAATGTCTAACCTGATTAGGCACCTCAAAGAAGCTGGTTCAGTTGCTATTTATGATCCACTCAACGTCTATTCCGGATTTGCAGAATTTTATAATTTATCAGAAATCAATATTACAGATGCCTTTGTACGAGACACGAAAAAAATTGGCAGTTATCTAGCTGGGTGCAGAGCTAAACCGATTACTGATTTACCGCACTCCTCACCAAACACACTCTTCATATCAACCTTTGATTCAAGAAAATTTAAAGAACAAATTAAACACTTAATTGCATCTAATCTGGAAATTGTGAGTTTTGACGACTGTCGATTAGAAGATAGTTTATTAACTAATAAATCAAGATATCTAGATAACCAAAACTTTGCTACAAATTTTGCCTTTTTCCGAGATGAAGGTGGTGCTCGTACACGCCTCTCCACAGCAAATTACTGGTCTGGTTATGGCGCCAAAAAGGTTGAAATGAATCTCACATTATTTGGAGAGGATGGCAGCGTTTTAGCGGACTGGCGACAACCACTGAACGACGGCGATACCGGGGTGATTATCGACAGTCGAGAAATCCGAAATAAATTTTCACTCAGTGATTTTATTGGCCAATTATTCATCCATGTAACCGGTATCGCAGGTCACGATATCGTAAAATACGCATTAGATACTTGGGACAGTTCGGTGCCAGAATTATCATGCACTCATGACGCTAACGCTTGGCCCTCAGATTTATACGCGGGGTTGCCCGCCCCACAGGAAGGGGAGCAGGTTTGCCTGTGGGTGCAAAACTCTCACCCCAATCCCATCCCTTCGGGTCAAATTGGTATTAATTTGATGGGAGATGATAAAATAATAAAGGTCAATAAATCTATTCCAGGGTTCGGGACAGAAAAATTAATAGTAAATAAACTACTTCCTGAGGCTAGTTGGCCACAACAAATCGAAGTTCAGGCTGGCAAATATTTTGTCAGGCCACGCTACGAGATTACTTCACCAACAAATACGAGACGTATTGCGCATGTTAATGTTGAACGGAATGATCTGAAAGTTGATCCAGAAATCCCCCGAATAGGACAACAAATGGGAAAAGGGTATATTTTGCCGGCCCCAATATTACCCATTAAAGATTGGACGAGCTCATTACTTCCGTCGCCAATGGCAACATGCCAAAACAAACTATCTATTGTGGCTTTAATATATGATGCTTCTGGTCAAGAAATAATTCGATACAGCTTCGGAAAATTAAACCGTAATCACCAAACTGTTTTGGAAATAAACGATTGTATCAAAAGTGAAGACCTCCTTCCCGTCGATTACGGACACGTAGAGCTGACCTATGACTTTACAAATGAAGGAGATACAGATGGCTGGCTTCATGGTATTTTTCGATATAAAAATCTGAAGTCAAACCACATTGCTGATACCAGTTTTGGAGCCCACATTTATAATACCTTGTTAACCTATCGTAATGAGCCTCAATCCTATAATGGGCCGCCTCCAGGGCTTTCTACTCGACTTTTCCTGCGACTGGGCCATTCACCGCATGATACTATTTGTCATTTAATTTACCCCGCGTCTACTCCATGGCATCCTCGATCGGAGACTTTTCTTACGTTAGTTGCTCCTAATGGGTCTAAAATAGCCCGAGAAAAAATTCAAATACCATGTGGAGGATCCATATATCTGCAATATCATAGTCTTTTTACTTCTGAACAAAGAGAGAAAGCAGGGGATGGAGCCTATATTATTGTAAGAGATTCTACATGCCGGCTTTTTGGATACCATGGACTGCTAGCAGAAAATGGTGCATTTAGTTTAGACCACATGTTTGGATTCTAGGATTGTAAAGATTATGACAAAGGAATTTCGTACGCCTGTATTAATTATAGGTTCTGGACCAGCCGGATACACGGCAGCAATTTATACCGCACGCGCGAATCTGAACCCTCACCTTGTGACAGGAATGGATACTGGTGGGCAAATGACTATAACAACCGATGTCGAGAATTACCCTGGTTTTGCCGAAGTTATTCAGGGCCCATGGCTCATGGAAGAAATGCAAGGTCAGGCCTCTACGGTCGGAACACAAATTCATACTGACCTGATCACAGAAGTTGACTTCACTACCAAACCATTTAGGTGCATAGCTGATTCCGGGGATATTTATATTTCTGAAACTGTTATTATTTCGACGGGAGCGCAAGCTCGTTGGTTGGGTCTTCCCTCTGAAGAAAAATTCATGGGATTTGGAGTTTCCGCTTGTGCAAC
>PBFH01000025.1 GCA_002719885.1 Rhodospirillaceae bacterium
CTATGGAAATAAGATTTGGAAGACTCATTTTTGTTCAACTTTTTTTTTATATATTAATGAGTGATTATAACAGTTTTAAACTAGGGACTGTCAAATGATTCTTCGGGTCATCTCTATGTAAAAAAAAAGTTGAACAAAAATGAGTCTTCCAAATCTTATTTCCATAGCTCGCCTTATAGCTGTTCCGGTAGTGATTTATCTAATTCTTAATGGATTTTATTTAGGCGCGTTCTGGCTATTCGTAATCGCAGGTATTTCAGATGCGGTTGATGGCTATATCGCTAAGAAAATGGGGCAGATCACTGTCCTTGGAAGTTATCTTGATCCTATAGCTGACAAGGCTCTACTCGTGAGTGTTTATGTGACCTTGGGTCATGTTAATTTACTGCCCAACTGGTTAGTAATTATGGTAGTATTTCGTGATCTTATTATTGTTGGTGGGGTGGTTTTGCTTCATATTTCAACCAACACAGTCAAAATGAAGCCTCTAATCATTAGTAAAATAAACACAGCAGCTCAAATTATTTTGGTAACAATTCTACTAGCTAACTTGGCTTTTCCTCAAAATTTGTGGCCACATTTAGTAATAATTTTAATTTATATTGTTTCTGGGACAACATTAGCTTCAGGTGGTGCATATATCGTTAGCTGGGGAAAAAGTGCAGAACATGATGAAGGAGCCGTAAATAAATGAGTTTAAACGGCCAAAAAGGATACTGGTTTATAGCATTTCTGTTCCTAATAGGTTTGCTGTGGTTATTAGGAGATGTATTGTTTCCATTCGTGGCTGGGATGGCACTTGCGTATTTGTTTGACCCATTATTAGACAAACTTGAACAATGGAAGATACCGAGGTGGATAGGAGCTGCAACTCTTACCTTATTTTCTGTTCTCGCAGTTTTCTCCTCCATACTCTTGATTATGCCACTATTGCACACCCAATTTCTCGAATTTGGTGTTCGTGTTCCAAGTTACTTAAGCTCCATCCAAACTAAAGTATTAGCACTTATATCAACCTTTCAGCCCCATATTACAGAAACTGATATCAGTACCATAAAAAAGAGCCTAACTGGTGTTATAAATTCAGACGTTATGGTTTGGGTAGGTAACTTATTTTCGAGCATTTGGGATGGAGGGGTTGCGCTGCTCAATATCTTATCTTTGTTATTCATCACGCCAATTGTTATGTTCTATTTACTCCGAGACTGGGATCGTATTTTGGAGATTTTAGATGGCTGGATACCTCGAAAACATTTGCCAATTATTAGACAACAATTTTCCGAAATCAATTCTGTTCTATCCGCCTTTGTAAGGGGACAAATTTCTGTTTGTATTCTGTTAGGTTTTTTCTATGGTGCTGGATTGAGTATTGTAGGACTAGAGTTTGGTTTCATTATTGGTCTAGTTACCGGTCTCGTGTCTTTCGTTCCATATTTCGGAATGCTGGTTGGCTTTGTAGCTGGTATCGGAGTTGCCATAGCTCAATTCGGGGAATGGGTCCCAATATTTATCATTGCACTTATTTTCTTTGCCGGACAATTCCTGGAAAGTAATTTTATAACCCCAAAATTAGTTGGAGACAAAATCGGACTGCATCCCGTCTGGATAATTTTTGCTCTGCTGGCAGGGGGAACACTTTTTGGTTTTACCGGTGTCCTGTTAGCAATACCTGCGGCTGCTATAATTGGCGTGGTAGGACGTTTTGGTATTATTAAATATAAGGCAAGCCCCTTATATTTTGATTTGGAGAAATAAATACTTTTCTTGATGATTGATAGACGGCAATTAATTTTAAATTTACATCACAGGCCCGCTTTTGGACGGGAAGACTTCTTTGTGTCAAGCTGTAATGAAGAGGCTATAGCCTATATCGACCGTTGGCCTGATTGGCCTGGCCCTCTTACATGGCTATGTGGACCACCTGGTTCTGGGAAAAGCCACTTGGCAGCGGTTTGGCAGGAAAAATCAGGAGCTTGTCATATTAAACAGTCAACAGTTGGTGAAAATCTAAAAAAGATTTCTCCGGATTTTTGTATGTTTATTCTGGATTTATCTGAAGGGATTAAAAACGAAATTTTGCTTTTAAATTTTTATAATGTAGTTGCCGAATATCAAGGCTCAATATTAGTGACGGCCTTCAGTCCTCCGGCGAGGTCGAAAATTTTGCTGCCGGATCTCGGTTCTAGACTTAAGTCTTCGCCGGTAATCAACTTAACCCGGGCGGATGATGGCTTACTAGAAGCTGTATTAATCAAATTATTCACAGATCGTCAGCTTAAAGTGCAAGCGGAAGTTATTCCATATTTGGTTCGTCGTATGGATAGGAGTATCGCGGCGGCACAAGAAATCGTTAGCCTTATTGACGATGTAGCATTAGCAGAAAAAAAAATGATTACCGTACCATTAGTGAGTTCTATCATAAAAAATTCTGATTCTGGTGTTTGAATTTTTTAATTTTAGATATTGATAATTCTATATTTATCATTTTTCATTGTTACAGCGATCTTACCGTGTTTTAAAGCTAAAGCGTCCTCGCCAAATATTTCTCGGCGCCAACCTTTTAGTGCACGAATTTTAGCCTCGTCATTTCGTGCTAATTCGTCAAGTTCATCCGAATTAGCGATGAGTTTTTGAGCCACCGAATGTTCTTCGCACTTCAATTTCAATAAAACCTTTAATAAGTCAGAGGTCGGCCGATATTTGCCCTTATTTTTTTGTGTTTTTAGAACTTTGGGACAATCATCGATTGGAACAGCTATTCCATCTGAAATTGCAGCGAGGATTTTGTTAGCGGTTTTACCATTTTTTTGCCGATCATTGAGACCGCGTACCATACCAAGTTCGTTGAGAGTACGAGGTTTTTGTATTGCTAAGGATAAAATGACATCATCACGAGCAATTCTATTGCGTGGTACATTGCGAGATTGTGCTGCATTTTCTCTCCATGCAGCAACCTCCCGAATGATACCTAGCAGCCTTGGAGTAGGGTTTTTAATTTTTAAACGTTTCCAAGCTTCGCGAACATCAAAGGTGTATAAAGTTGGGTCTAGAAGAGCATTAACCTCCTCTTTTATCCAGTTTTCTCGATTATTATTATCTACCATTTGGGAGAGTTTTTGATAGATAATCCGAAGGTGAGTAACATCAGCTAGTGCATAATTTAATTGTTTTTTAGATAAAGGGCGTTTTTGCCAGTCAGTAAAACGCATAGATTTATCAATTTTCTTTTTGATCAGTTTGCTAACTAGAGTTTCATAACCGACTGAGTCACCAAATCCACATACCATTGCAGAGATTTGGGTATCTATCACTGGGAACGGTAGCTCGCCCATAAGGCGATAAAAAATTTCAAAATCTTGCCGGGGTGCATGGAATACCTTTAATAACTCAGGCTTTCTCATCAGCGCTAAAACGGGTGTTAGGTCTAAACCTTCAGCTAGAACGTCTATTGCGGCCTCTTGACCGGGGCCGCCAATCTGAATCAAACATAATCTTGGCCAGTAGGTTTTATCTCTTAAAAACTCTGTATCCACAGTAATGAATTCTGTTTTACCTAGGCTATTACAAAACGACTTTAAAACTTTATTTTCGACAATAAGAGTCATAACTTAGCTATACACAATTTTCTGAGAACAGGAAAGAAAATGCTAATTTAAGTCTTAGACCCTTGACAAGATAAGCCGTTATGTGGCCATTCCGTTCGTAATTTATGTTTTAATTTTGTCCTCGCGGGAAATGTAATGCATCAATTTAGGACACATAGCTGTGACGCACTGAGAATTACCGACGCAGGGAAGATCGCAAGACTTTCGGGGTGGGTTCACCGTAAGCGTGATCACGGTAATTTATTATTTATCGACTTAAGAGATAATTTTGGAATTACCCAATGTGTAGTTGATAGTTCAAATTCCGAATTTCAAAAGATNGATGATCTAAGATTAGAATCTGTAATATGTGTTACTGGTAAAATTCTACGGCGTAGCGATGAAACAATTAACCCAACCATATCAACTGGAGAGATAGAGTTAATCATCAGCGATGCAGAAGTGTTAGCAGAGGCTGAACCGCTTCCACTTCAAGTAAATTCTGATATGGATTATGGGGAGGAAACTCGCCTGCGATATCGGTTTTTAGATCTTAGACGTGACCGGTTACACAAAAATATTCAACTTAGATCTGACGTAGTCTCGAGCATAAGACGGAGGATGACAGAACAAGGGTTTACTGAGTTTCAGACACCTATTCTGACCTCAACTTCGCCAGAAGGTGCGCGCGACTTTCTTGTTCCAAGTAGGATTCATCCGGGAAATTTTTATGCGTTACCGCAAGCGCCGCAGCAATTCAAACAATTGATTATGGTCGCCGGATTTGATCGTTATTTCCAGATAGCCCCTTGCTTTCGAGATGAAGACGCTAGAGCTGACAGGTCACCTGGTGAGTTCTATCAACTCGATGTCGAAATGTCATTCGTAACACAAGATGATGTTTTTGATGCGCTAGAGCCGGTTTTGCATGGAATTTTTGAGGAATTTGGANAAGGGAAGTCTGTAACACCTATACCATTCCCAAGAATTCCGTTTGCAGAGTCCATGCTAAAATACGGTAATGACAAGCCTGATCTCCGTAATCCAATTATTATGACTGATGTCACAAATGTATGGAAAGATACCGATTTCAAGATTTTTTCTTCTGCCATAGAGAAAGGGGCGNTTGTAAGAGCGATTCCGGCATCTGGCGCCGATAAAATGCCCCGCAGTTTCTTTGATAAGCTTAATGATTGGGCACGAGAAGAAGGGGCTGGTGGCCTCGGGTATGTTATTTTTAGAGATGGAGAAGGACAGGGACCAATCGCTAAATTTCTCGATACTGAAAGGATGGAGCAATTAAAAAAGTTAACAGGGATAGCCGATGACGGAGCTGTGTTTTTTGTTTGTGATATTGAAGCGGAAGCTTGCCGTTTTGGCGGTTTAGCGCGGGACCGAATTGCTAAAGAACTAAANTTAATTCAAGAGGATCGATTTGAGTTTTGCTGGATCGTTGATTATCCCATGTATGAGCGTGATGAGCGCACCGGAAGGCTCATATTTAGTCATAATCCGTTTTCGATGCCACAAGGCGGTTTGAAAGCACTAGAAAAAGACGACCCATTGAAAATAAAAGCATATCAGTACGATATTGTTTGTAATGGTGTGGAATTATCAAGTGGAGCTATTAGAAACCATTTGCCGGCAATTATGTATAAAGCTTTTTCTCTAGCCGGATATGATAAGGAGGAGGTGGAACTTCGGTTTTCTGGAATGTTAAATGCTTTAAAATTTGGTGCCCCGCCCCACGGGGGATCCGCTCCCGGAATTGATAGAATCGTAATGTTGTTAGCCGGAGAACAAAATATAAGAGAAGTTACAATGTTTCCTATGACACAGCAGGCCCAAGATTTGATGATGGGTGCGCCAGCGGCCGTGGACAACGAAAGGTTGGAAGAATTGCACATTCGGATTTCAATGCCGCCAACGAAAGAAACTTAAAAAAAAATATCTTTCAGATTGGTTTTAATTAAGCCTTTACCAAACTAACGTCAGGCTCAGTGTAAATTTAATAACCCCTTTTTTAGGAGTTGGTTCCTTCACTCTCAAAATAGTAAAGAAATATTTCAANATTTTGTTTCATTAAAGATGCAACGGTAGGGCTTTTATTTTATCTTAGCTTCTTTAAATATAACGTGTTTCCGTACGATGGGATCGTATTTACGCATTTCAACCTTATCAGTTAAGGTTCTAGGATTTTTACGAGTAATATAATAAAACCCTGTATCAGCGCTGCTAACAAGTTTTATCTGTATAGAATTTGCTTTAGCCATAGCTAAAGGCTCCATTAAATATAAATTGAAGGCTGCAACATAATAGACGGATATTCAATGTCAAGGTTTTCCCTGTAGGTTGGTCCACTCTTTTCTTAATTTGAGATTTTGATACTNAGTATCAACAAGTATTTTTTTAATATTTGTTTTACCAAACGGGCCTAATCATCCTCATTAAGTTTGCACCTACCTTACGACGAATAATTGTTTTTTAGTGTTAACGTTTTTTTTCTTTATTTTACCTCCAACACAAGTCCACCGGTTGCAAGATTTACCTCTTTGAGACGGACGTTTATATAGTCTCCAAGTTGAAATTTTTTATTTGTTCTTTCGTTGAAGAGACATCGGCGGTTCTCATCAAACCGATAATAGNCAGCTCCAAGAGTTGAAACAGGAATAAAACCACAAGCTCCAACTTCGTTTATCTCTACGAAGAGCCCAAACCGTTCAACGCTCGTAATATATCCAGAAAATGTGTTGCCTTCCTGGTTCCATAAATATANACNAGCCATTTTATCGAATAATTCTCTCTCAGCGGCCATGGCACGACGTTCTGTCATCGAAATGTGACTGCCACATTCAATAAAAGTTTCGANATTATCATTTCCNAGCTCTCTANTCGGCGTTTCTAGGCTACTAATTAACGCTCGATGGACTAAAAGATCCGAGTAACGACGAATTGGTGAAGTGAAATGTGCATAACGGCGCAGTGCCAGGCCAAAGTGCCCAATATTTTTTGGGCTGTAAACCGCGCGGGACTGGCAACGTAAAATAGCATCTTGAATACCCAGTGCATCTTTTCGATCTTTGGTTTTTTCTATCAATTGGACAAAATGACTGGGTCGAACCGATGGTCCGTCACCAAACTTTATTCCCAATAGCTTTAAATACTTTCTTAACACTTTTACACTGATAGAATCTGGGCGCTCGTGCGTTCTATACATGCAAAGCGAATTATTACTTTCCAACGTTTCTGCAGCACATTGATTGGCTAAAATCATAAATTCTTCTATGAGGCGATGGCTATCGAGCCTAACTNTTTTTTCTATACCTACAATTGACCCCTCTTGAGACAAAGAAAAATGATACTCTTGTCTGTCTATGTCTATTGCACCCCGTTTTTTTTTGTGATTATCCAAAGAAAGAAAGGCTCCATAAAGATTGTCAATTAGCTTAGAAGAAATATTTGAATCTATTTCTCTCTTTTGATTGTAACTATCTTGCACTTCCGAGTAGGTAAGCCGGGCGGCAGACCGCATTATACAACGAGAAAATTTATGTCCTTTTTTGTTTCCTGCATCATCAATCCAAATATCGACAGCGAGGCAGGGTCTGTCTTCATTGGGAAGAAGGGAACACCAGCCGTTTGAAAGCGTTTCGGGTAACATCGGAATGACCATGTTTGGAAAATAAACGGAGTTCCCCCTATTTCTTGCTGCCTGATCAAGGGGGTCGTTTNGACGAACGTAATGCGAGACATCCGCAATAGCGACTAATATGTGCCAACCATCGTTATTCTTTGTTCTTTCAGCCCAAACAGCATCATCGAAGTCACGTGCGTTTTTGTCGTCTATAGTGACCAATGGAATATGTCTTATATCAACACGATGTTTAGGGGGAGCAGCCTTGCTATTTTTGGCTTGAAGGACTGCTGATTCGGTAAAAATTTGGGGAATTTCGTGTTTGCTAATGATTGATGCTGTGATAGCGTTCACAGATTGGCTATTGCCGAAAATTTTTATTATTCGAGCGCGGGGCAGACCAAATTCCCGGCCGGAAATTGTCTCACATTCAACGAGGTCCCCGTCAACAGCCCCGTTTGTTTCCTTAGTATTAATTATAAAATTTGTTTTTAGCCGTCGATCAGAGGGGGTTACTAAACCGCAGTCACGCTGACTAAGAAAGAGGCCAATTAAATTTTGTGGGTTCTTTTGCAAACGTTTTATAATGCGCGCTTTATATCCATATTTCTTGGCTTTCAATTTAACTAAAAGCCTGTCTCCAATACCGGGGGCTGGTTTGATAACAGGTTGACTATTAAGAAATATTTTTTCTTTTGATTTTTCAAAATGTTTGTCCGATAACTTGAGAATAGCTTCGCCATCGTCATCAAGCCCTATAACTTCCACTACAGACACTGAGGGAAGAAAATCGTTAGAGACGTAACACCTATTTCGACCGCGTTGAATTTTTCCTTCTTTGATAAGATCCTCCAATAATCCAAAAAGCATTCTTCTGTTTGAGGTGCTTAGCCGAAAATGTCGAACGAAATCACGCTTTCCGAGTGGTCTTGAATTGTGGTTAATAAATTCTAAAATCTGCTTCTCTGTCGGAAGACTGGAACGGTTTGGGGTTTTTTGCACGTTTGACTTGCGTTGATTTACTTCTTGACCTTAACGGTCCTTTTTAAGAGAGAACTTTTTTGACTTCTTTCCTTTTGCGGCGCGCTCTGTAAGCAATTCAACTGCTTTATCCAAAGTAATGGACTCCTCTGTCTCTGATTTAGGAATGGAGGCGTTGATACTGTTATGTTTCACGTAGGGTCCGTAGCGACCTTTAAAAACCTTTACGGGCTTCCCGTCCTGAGGATGGTTGCCTAAGTCTCTGATGGCAGCAGTCGTACCCCGTTTTTTTGATGGTTTTTCCTTAATAATTGCTACTGCGCGATTTAAACCCAGAGATAAAATATCTTCATCATTACTCAGGGAAGTGTACACTGACCCCATTTTCAAATATGGGCCAAACCGCCCTACACCCGCTTGAATCAACTCGGCGGTTTCGGGGTGAGGCCCGATATCCCTTGGTAGGCTAAGAAGCGAGAGAGCTAATTCAAGCGTAATTTCTAATGGTGAGTAATTCTTGAGTAATGTGGCTCTTTTAGGCTTTGTTTTTCCTTCTGCTTCTCCCAACTGAACGTAAAATCCGAATGGACCTTTACGAAGCGTGACCCCTTTTTTGGTCTCTGGATCAATTCCTAATTCCTTAGGAAGTGACAAAGCAGCAATCTCGTCGTCTTCTGCTGAAGCAACAGACAGTGGCCTTGTATATTTACATTCAGGATAGTTGCTGCAACCTATAAATGGACCACTTTTTCCCAGCTTTAGTCCTAGGCGTCCATCCTTGCACGAAGGGCAAACGCGAGTATCTGAACCATCATCGCGGACCGGAAAAAAATGCGGCCCTAGGTCGGCATCCAAAGTATCGATTACGTCGGAAATCTTTAAATTTTCAGTTCCTTTGATTGCCTCTTGAAAAGCGTTCCAAAAGTCACGAAGTACTTGCATCCAGTTTGTATCGCCTCTCGCGATTAAATCCAACCTGTCTTCTAGTTCGGCTGTAAAATTATATTCTACATACCGCTCAAAATATCCGGAGAGAAATGCAGTAACTACTCGGCCCCTATTTTCCGGTTCAAATCGTTTATTTACAAGTCGGACATAGTTTCTGTCCTGTAATACAGAAATGATTGATGCGTATGTGGATGGACGTCCTATTCCTAATTCTTCCATTTTTTTAACAAGGCTCGCCTCCGTAAAACGTGGTGGCGGCTTAGTAAAATGCTGCTCTTTATCAACAGAATTGGTTTGTAATTGCTCGCCCTCGGTCACTCGCGGAAGAATTTTAGATTCCGGACTTTCATCTTCAGTTGGGTCATCGCGATCCTCTTGATATAAGGCGAGAAATCCATCAAAGACTATAACAGAACCTGTCGAGCGCATAACTGTTTTTCGGTCGATAGTTGATGTGTCAATAGTGACCTGTTCAAGAGCAGCTTTTTGCATGGAACTGGCAACGGCACGTTTCCAAATCAGCTCGTAAAGTCGTTGTCCGTCTTCGTCTAGGTATGCCTCTAAATCTTTGGGTAACCTCCAGAAATCGGTCGGACGAATTGCTTCGTGGGCTTCTTGTGCATTTTTTGAACGATTGCGGAAAATATTTGGCGTATCTGGAACATATTCATCGCTAAATTGTTTTCTTATTAGATTACGGCTGGAGGTAATTGCTTCTTGTGCCATCTGGTTGCTGTCCGTTCTCATATATGTAATCAGGCCCAAAGTCTCCCCGCCAATATCAATTCCTTCATAAAGCTTTTGAGCAACCCGCATGGTTCTAACCGTTCCAAATCCCAGCTTTCGCGATGCCTCCTGTTGCATAGTAGAAGTAGTAAAGGGTGGTTGCGGATTACGGAAAACAGATTTTCTTTCTATCGAAATCACACGGAATTCACCAGATTCTACAGATTTAACAGCNTGTTTGGCCGAATTTTCATCGGAGATAGAGAAACGATTAAGCTTTTCCCCATTAAGGTGGGTAAGGTGAGAAGATAAAATACCTCCTTGTCGAGTTGTAAACTTTGCTTTGACCGACCAGTATTCTTGTGGAACAAATTTCTCGATTTCATTCTCGCGCTCGCTAATCAACCTTAGAGCAACTGACTGCACCCTGCCGGCTGATCGGCTCCCAGGCAATTTCCGCCAAAGCACAGGCGAAAGGGTGAAACCAACCAAATAATCGAGTGCTCGTCGTGCGAGGTAGGCTTCAATAAGTCCTTGATCAAGAGATCGTGGATTATCTATTGCATGACTAACAGCATCTTTTGTNATTTCATGAAATACGACGCGTTGAACATTGATTCCGTCGAGTGCGTTACGCTTTTCTAATTCCTCTTGAACATGCCATGAAATTGCTTCGCCTTCCCTGTCCGGATCAGTAGCTAGGTATAGATGATCTGCTTCTCGTATTGCTTCAACAATGGCCTTAAGATGTTTTTCTGATCCCTCTCCTACTTGCCATAACATATCAAAGTTTTTATCAGGGTTTACTGAACCATCTTTTGGAGGTAAGTCGCGGACATGACCATAGCTAGCNAGNACTTTATAATTANTACNCAGGTATTTGTTGATTGTCTTGGCCTTAGCAGGCGACTCTACTACAACAACATCCATATCNATTCATATTCTCATAAAATAGTTTATAGTAAAAAAGCGAGCTTACTTAACACTAGGACACAATCAGGTTGTATTTAAGCGCTGATTGTTACCCCTAAGTATTACTAATGAATGACAATTGGCACTCGTGAAGCAGTTCGTCAACACTTGTTGTACTTGTTTGGAACATTTTTGTAATTTTTATCTGGGCTTTGTGGAAGGGATTAGCCTGTCAGTGTTGTCACTAAAATTAATGCTATCGAACTAATTTTTTTCTTAAATTTTTTTATTCTTATTCACATTGGAACCAATTTTAGACTCTTTTCCTTTCAAAAGGCGACGAATATTAGAGTAATGTTTTATCCATATAAGGGCAGAAATAAAAACAAATAGTTCTGTAAATTGCGGGGAAGAGAACCACCAGGCTGCGACGGGGGCTGCGATAGCTGCCAATAAAGCGGCAAGTGAAGAAAATCTAAAAAGAAGAGCTGCCATAACCCATATTCCGATGGCTATAAGGCCAGAGGGCCACGATAAGCTAAGGATTATACCAATGGCAGTTGCGACACCTTTGCCGCCTTTAAATTTGAGCCAAATAGGAAAAAGGTGCCCCATAAAAGCTCCTGTGGCGGTAAGAACAGCGATATCTGGGCCAAACATTTTACCTAAAAGTGTTGCAAATACACCCTTGAGGATGTCGGCTAAAAGAGTGGCTGCTGCCACACCCTTTTTTCCAGTTCGAAGCACATTAGTAGCTCCAATATTCCCAGAGCCAATATCACGAATATCGCCTGCTCCAGACAATTTGGTAAATATCAACCCAAATGGGATAGCGCCGATTGAGTAACCCCCAATAAAAGCGGTCAATAAATATGGCCATGCGAAATTCCAACTGATTGGGTCTATCACCGATAATTCCTCAATTTTTTGTCAATCCGATAATAATTATACCAAATCTTACTAAAGACAGAAAAGGAATACGGTAATATTTCACTTTAATGAAGAAATTCGCTTTTTTGAGATAAATCTAAAATAAAAACTACACATTTTTGAAAGTCTGGCCTATTATAAAGGGTAGAAGACAAGGCCAGTTATTAAAAAGGCTAAAAAAATAGAAACATACTATAGTCGCAATGGTTATGGTTGTTGGGGGGGGATAAAATGAGTTTTGATCCAAGTAGTCGGGAGATGACTAATATTTCTGCGGTCGCCGGTGAAGTTACTTTATTCAGAGCTGTAATCGCTCGCGCGTTCCATGATGCTTTAAATCGCAGGGGTATTAACATTGATAGTGTTGACGTGGAGGCACGAGAGGCAAGAGTTCTTAGAGAAGAAGCAAGAGAATGGTTGCTGACTGATAGCGTAGATTTTCGCAGAATTTGTCAGTGGGCATTGTTAGAACCTGAGGCAGTTAGAGACTCTGCAGTGAGAGCGATTGAGGCATGTGATGCNGGTACTACCTTGGTTGCTGCCTAACCAAAAAAAACTCTATGGTAAAATAGTCTAATTTGAGGTGTCGGGTAAATAATTTTCCTCTAATGTGCGCTTCTCCATAGAAAACTTACTCTCTACTGTAGTGTAGTCTTTATAGCCGAGGCGGGCTATTATCNTCATCTTAAGCGTGTCTACTAACCCNTCCTCTGTGATNTATTCATCGTCTATNTGCACTCCAATGACTCTCCCAAAAACAACATGATGAACGGATTCCGGTGTATTTCCCGGTAGGGTAACGGTTTGATGATATATACACTCGAAATGAGCGGGAGATTCTGCAACACGGGGAGGAGAAACATTAACCGAAGGTAACGGGGTTAGACCAACCTCTGCTAATTCATCAATGTCGGCATCTTCAATCCAACTAGTATCATTCATCTTATCTTTTGTATTATATGTTGATATATTAAATACAAATTCGCCGGTTTCTTCAGCATTAATTACGGAGTCTTTTTTACTACCGTCAGACCTTGATCCTCCAGAGAACATAACAAAAGCCGGGTTGTAAGATAAACCATTGAAATAGCTAAAGGGTGCTAAATTGCCAACGCCCTTTCGACTGATAGTACTGATCCAACCAATAGGGCGGGGTACCGTTAGAGATTTTATCGGGTTGTATGGAAGCCCATGATCGTTTTTGTCAGCATCATAATACATGCAATTTGTCCATATCTAATTTCTATTATAAAATTATTATGGGTATAAAATATTTTTAAAGGGACGGAAACTACTGATTAACGAAGGGCGTAATATAGAATAATACAATTGGCAGGGTTAGAGCGGCAATAATAGTTTGTGCCGATAAAATTGTAGCCATTAATGGTGCGTCTCCGCCCATTTGACGGGCTAGTATATACGAAGCCGGCGAAGCCGGCGCTCCTCCAAAAAGCACGATAATCGCCATTGGTAGTCCGAAAATTCCAAATTGTATGCAGAATGCTATAGAAATGGCAGGCATAAAACAGAGCTTGAGGATGGTGGCGGTTCCTATAGCAAAGAGGCGAGATCGGTCCAAGGTGACAACGAGCCCGGCTCCAANACACAAAAGTGCGATAGGTAAAGTGCCTTGGTCAAGAATCGATAAGAATGTAATCGACCACGTGGGAATTTGAAGTGCTAGTGTATTAATTGTCCAACCTATGGCGCAGCTAATAATGATTGGATTTTGTATTATTTGTAATGGAACACGCGACCAGTCAGGCTTTCCAGAGCTAGAAAAAACAGCAATTAGTGGAGTAAGGGTAGTGTTGATAAAGGGCATCATAACCGCGATAAAATAGGCACATAAAGCTACACTTTCAGGACCGTAAATTGCATCCCCTATTGCAAAGCAGATATAGTTGTTTATACGGGTGATACCCTGAAGAACAGATGTGTATGCCGGGTTATCAATTCGCAATAATGGTTTAATAAGGAGTGCCAGCATTATCATAGTTGTTCCAACTAACAAGATTACCAGCGTCATTGCTCCGATGGGCATATTTGTCAGGTCTGCCTGAGTTATACTGCGGATAATTAACGCTGGCAGAAGAATGTAGTAGGTTAGTTTTTCAGCAGGTGCCCAAAATCCCTCCCCTATAAGACCAGATCTTTTTAAAAAATTACCCAGAATGATCAGAAGAAAGATAGGCAGAATACTAGTAGCTATTTCAAACATATGGACGTGATGNGTGTTACAACAATTAATTAGCTTGCATGTTAAATGTAAATTGTATGTACAAAATTTATCAATAGCCTGAGTCGATGTTTACTAATTGCAGCAGCTGCTCTTTTGCGCGAAGCCGACGAATATTTTCTTTTATTTGAGGGATGATGTCCGTTGGCCTTGTTTTTCGTGCTGTATGAGGCATTAGCGTTATTTTAGGATGTCTCCAGAATGGNTGATTGGTTGGTAATGGTTCTTGCCGAAACACGTCAAGTGTTGCTCCAGAGAGATGGCCGGCGTCTAAAGTTTCGATGAGGTCCTTGTCTACTATATGTTGTCCTCGGCCAATATTAATTATGCTGGAGCCGCGGGGTAGCATTTTGAACTTGTCCTTATTTAAAATATTTTCTGTGTGTTTTGTTAGAGGTAAAACGTTTACCAGAATATCAACTCTGTGAAGAAAAGATTCTAATTGTAGGTCGCCAATGAAATTTTGAACATTTGGGCGCCTATTTGGAGTCCTTGTCCAACTAGAAACCTCAAAACCAACTGCTTTGACTAGATCAGCACAGATGCCGGCTATCAGGCCCATTCCCATGAAACCAACTCGCCTCTCGGTCGCTTGCAATACATCGGGTTTTTCCCAAATCAATTGGCGTTGATTTTCGATAAAGAACGGCATCTGCCGGTGGTGTCGTAATACGTGGAGCAAAACATATTCGGCAATCATAGGGTCACCCACTGGCGAGCTAGATCTAACGATTGGTACGTTATAAGGAAGGTCTGGNTCCGTTAGAAGGTCTTCTACTCCTGCCTGCAGAGCAATAATTAACTTTAAATTAGTTAGGGGTTTAAGTATGCCGGGCGCTTTGTGAGCAAATAAAGCGACTTCAATCAATTTCGGGTCATATTCATCTGTATCAAGGTAAATATTTTCCTTTGGTAAGGCAGATCGAAGTGGTTTCACCCAGTGTTCAGCTGGTCCAATACAACTAGCTAATAAAATCGTCATCAAGTTTTTACCTATATACCATGAAAATAATTGGAAATCACTCCCAACTATTTGGAAGTCGTATATCAGGCGGATTATCATGATTTTTGATAAAATCAAGGGCACCTTGCAGAATATAGGAGGCGGCGAGCTTATCAACATTCTTAGCCCGTTTATTTCGCGAAATGTCAGCTTCGATCATGGTTTTTGTTACNGCAACGGTCGATAANCGTTCATCCCAGAAGGCCATCTCCATATCGAAATGCGCCGCCAGGTTNNGGGCAAATTGCCGGACCGATTGACAGCGAGGGCCTTCGGTNCCATCCATATTAACAGGTAAGCCGATAANTAGGGCTGCNACCTCGTGNTCNACACATATATCAAGAATTTGGACAGCTACCTNTGAAAANNTTTTTAGCACGAGTGTTCNCATTGGTGTTGCNACTGTCNTNGATAAATCTGACAGAGCTAAACCNACNGTTTTTTCGCCGATGTCTAAACCCAATAGCCGCCTGTTAGGGGGTAATAGTTCCACAAAGTCTATAAGCTTGCGAACCGTCATGACGAATGCTACCTTCCGCGCGCTTTAAAAAGTAGGAATTTAATAGATGATTATAAAATTCCACCGGGTCATCTTAGTTTAAATGAAACCCTTTAACCATAAGTTTTGAACTGGATACGCCATGTCAGTCGATAAATCTACTGTGTCTCGCATTGCAAAACTAGCTCGAATTAAGATTCCTGAGGATGACCTTGATGTGCTCGCGGGTGAACTATCTAAAATTGTTGGATGGGTTGAACAACTCAATGAAGTAGAAACCGAAGGCGTGGATCCAATGGCATCTGCAGCGGAAGATATTGTATTACGTCAGCGGGAGGACTTGGTAACTGACGGGAATTGCAAGGATGAGATTTTAGAAAATGCAACGAAAACTGATAAGGGTTACTTTGTTGTGCCAAAGGTGATTGAATGATGTCGAGCTTGTCTGATCTCACTTTGTCAGAAGCGAAAGAGGGTTTAACCAAAGGAGATTTCTCGTCGAGAGAGCTGACTGAGTCCTGCCTTCTGGCTATGGAAAACTTCCGTTCTCTAAATGCATTTATAACAGAAACACCCGACAGGGCAATGTCTGATGCAGAAACGTCAGACCAACGTCGAGCTAAGGGTGAAGTTGGAGCCTTGGAAGGGTTACCCATAGCTATCAAAGACCTTTTTTGTACCAAAGGTATTGCAAGTACCGCGTCTTCTCGGATTCTTAAAGAGTTTGTCCCTACCTACGAGTCAACAGTTACAGAAAATTTGATGTCAGCTGGTATGGTCATGCTTGGAAAAACCAATCTGGATGAATTTGCGATGGGTTCTTCTAATGAAACTAGCTACTTCGGACCGGCAATTAACCCTTGGAGGCGCCTTTCAGATAATAGGCCACTGGTTCCGGGCGGGTCTTCGGGTGGCTCTGCAGCTGCCGTGAGCGCACGCATGTGCTTTGCTGCGACAGGTACCGACACGGGGGGATCAATCCGTCAACCTGCCGCATTTTGTGGCGTCGTTGGTATGAAGCCAACCTATGGACGTTGCTCCAGGTGGGGAATTGTTGCCTTTGCTTCTTCACTGGATCAGGCTGGCCCCATGACGAGGACTGTCCGAGATGCAGCAATTCTTCTGCAATCGATGGCTGGGTTAGATCTTAAAGATACAACCTCTTCCGCAGCCCCTATACCCGATTTTCAAGCATTGATCGGTCAGGATTTAAAAGGGTTGAGGATCGGCATTCCTGATGAGTATCGAATTCACGGTACCGATCAAGAAATACTGGACCTATGGGATAAAGGTATTAAGTGGCTTGAAGATGCAGGTGCAGAAGCAATAGAAGTAAGCCTCCCTCATACAAAATACGCACTCCCCACATATTATATTATTGCGCCGGCAGAAGCTTCCTCTAACTTGGCTCGCTATGATGGTATGCGCTACGGATTGCGGGTAGAGGGCAGCACGTTGGATGAAGTGTATGAGAATACTCGTGCTGCCGGGTTTGGACCGGAGGTGCGTCGCCGCGTGCTCATGGGCACATATGTTCTATCTGCTGGGTATTACGATGCATACTATATTAAGGCCCAGAAAGTTCGAAAGTTGATCGCAGAAGAGTTTTCAGAGGTTTTCAAAAAGGTTGATGCTATTTTAACGCCAACCGTTCCCAGTGCTGCATTTGCTCAGCAAGAGAAGACTGACGATTTGTTGGGAATGTACCTTAATGACGTTATGACGGTACCCGCAAGTCTTGCGGGCTTGCCGGGTATTTCTGTCCCTGCCAGCATATCCACTGACGGTCTACCACTAGGACTGCAAATTATTACCAAAGCCTTTGACGAAGAAACACTGTTTCGTGTTGCTGAAGTCCTAGAACAGAGTGCGGGTTTTGACTCTAGACCGAATTTAAAGGTGTAGACGAGTTATGCGTTATCATTTTTGGTATGTCCTGATTCATATTGGGCTTGGCGTGGTCGGATATCAATATTTTACGTTTACGAATTTAGGAGGTATTTACGCTTTTGCAGTGGCATTGTTGGTNCAGGCCTACGCAGTCTTTGAAATTCATAGAGATGCAAGGCCTAAACTTGAAGCTACGCTCAGAGGGGCAGAGAGTTTTAAAGCCGCAGAGCGATTAAAGGTGGACTATCGGAAGCGTTTGCTCCGGGTATTGTTCATGCGTTCTTGCATGTATGCGTTGCTGACACTGATCTCCACCATGGCAGTACGGGGAGGGGCNTAATTTGACTGATATAGAAAATTTGGTTCAAGGCCAACAAGGTGCCTGGGAAGTAATCATAGGCCTGGAAGTGCACGCACAAGTGACCACTAACGCTAAACTTTTTTCAGGGGCGGATACATCNTTTGGCGCNGAAGCGAATGAACAAGTTTCCTTAGTCGACGCAGCAATGCCGGGGATGCTTCCTGTTATAAATAAAAAGGCGATCGAACAAGCGGTAAGAACGGGATTGGGAATTAAGGCAGAAATAAACAAGGTTTCTGTATTTGACCGGAAAAACTATTTTTATCCGGACTTACCTCAGGGATATCAAATTTCGCAATTTGGTGACCCGATAGTGGGCAAAGGTAAAATAGTTATTGATTTAGAAAACGGTAACAGACGCACAGTTGGTATTACAAGAATTCACTTAGAGCAGGATGCCGGAAAAAGTATCCATGATATGGACTCAGAGAGTACCTATGTCGATTTAAATCGGTCTGGGATTCCACTAATGGAAATAGTCTCAGAACCTGACTTAAGATCGGCGGCGGAGGCTGCTGCCTATATCACAAAGTTACGCGCGATTCTGAAATATTTAGGCACCTGTGATGGGAATATGGAGGAGGGTAGTCTTCGNTGTGATGCCAATGTTTCGGTANGAANGCCNGGCGAGGAGTTAGGNACTCGTTGTGAAATTAAGAATGTGAATTCTATCCGTTATGTATCTCAAGCCATTGATTATGAAGCACGTCGCCAAATTGAATTAATTGAAAATGGCGGTTTGGTGAAACAAGAGACTAGGTTATTTGATTCTAATAAAGGTATAACCCGTTCAATGCGGTCTAAGGAGGAGTCTCACGATTATCGTTATTTTCCAGACCCAGATTTGCTTCCCTTACACTTATCTGAAGAATTTATTGAGGAAATTCGTTCGGGTTTGCCAGAGTTACCCGATGAAAAGAGGCAGAGGTTTATCCGTGATTTAGGACTTTCTAGCTACGATGCTAATGTACTGATAGCGGAACGGGGAATTGCTGAATACTTCGAGGAAGCTGCTAAAGGGAGAGATGCTAAGGCGGTTTCTACCTGGATCACGGGTGATCTATTTGGACAATTAAATAAAGAAGGACTCGATATAAAGGATTGTCCAATTTCGGCTTTCCAAATTGGTTCTTTAGTAGAATTAATTTCAGATGGAACAATTTCGGCTCGAACGGGTCGGGAAGTATTT
The DNA here is from genome assembly GCA_002719885.1 of Rhodospirillaceae bacterium. GTDB lineage: Bacteria > Pseudomonadota > Alphaproteobacteria > MPNO01 > UBA2964 > UBA2964. The sequence continues at coordinate 18,897 of PBFH01000025.1, forward strand.
TTTGAAATGTGGTCTAGTGGCAAAGACCCGAGGGTTNTTGTCGAAGAAAAGGGTTTGAAACAGGTATCAGATACCGATGCGCTTGAAATTATAATAGATCAAGTGATTGCCAAAGGAACAGACCAAGTTGGGCAATATAAATCAGGCAATGAGAAAATATTAGGCTGGTTTGTAGGGCAGGTTATGAAGAAAACCGATGGACAGGCTAACCCGAAAATAGTTAATGAACTTTTGAGGCAAAAGCTTAAGTAATAGGCCAATTTTGAATTTTTTATTTGTCATTTTTTGAATTCGTCTAAAATTCTGCGAGTTATCCGGCCAGTAAATTTCGCTGGATTCTCCAGGGGCTTGGTTTCTACGGTNATATTTTTTATGTCCCTTCGTGTTTCTTCTACTCGAGGTTTTGCTTTTGACAATGCTGCGTCGATGCGTGGTTTAATTTCCTTTTCTATTGTTTCAATGGCTTTTTGACGAAATCGTTCATCATTAACAGCGCGGCGCGTGGCGTGGAATAGTAAGTTTCGTATTAAAGGCATAAACTTAATCTTTTTAAATTATGATTGGTATTTCAAATTTATGTAAGTCTATATAAATGATAACCTAGTTCCAACAGATTCGGGATTATTTTTGATATTTACCCAGAGTATGTCATGACCGTTTGTGTTTGGGTATAAACAGTTTGGTAAAGGTTCGATTTTATGCCGTTATTCCTAGCCCACCTTCCTTGGCATCCAGAAGAATAATGGCTAACCGGCATGTCTTTTCAGCCCGATTCCACCAAGCGTGATTTGTTCCTTGTTGTATCATTATGTCACCTTGTTTTATATGAGTTTCTACCCCGTCATCTAACTCCATATCTATTTCACCATCCATTACAATGATNATATCTAGGGTATCGGTACGGTGCATGCGTCCAGGNATTCCTGGGGGATAATCATTTATGGTAAAACGTGACCCATTACGTGGAGGTTGGGTTCCTAATGCCCGTTCTCCATAGTCTTCATCCGACCAGACTTCAGCAGGACATTCATCGGTGGACCAAATCAAAGTTGCAACCATTCCCCTTCCAGACCATTTATGATTCGTAGCAGTTCCTTGCCAGAAAACGGGTGTTTTCTCATTTATAGATTTTTGTGTGACTACACGTTTTATTGCTGGATTGGGTGGGTTTCCAGTGCCTCCATGCGGCTTCATTCTTGGGGGTGACACAACACCTATTCCTGGCTCCCGTTTAGCATCTATCATCACCATTACAAGGCGACAGGGCTCTGAGCNTTGATTGACCCAAGCATGGGAAGTTGCCTGCTGAACCATCAGTTCNCCAGCTTTTAAATTGATAGTGGAACTGGCATCNATNTTAACGTCAATCTGTCCTGACAGGCANATAATGTAATCGAGTGTATCTGTAANATTAATGGCAGNGTCATTCCCGGGTAGGATATCTATACAGTATATTAGGGTTCCTCTACCAGAAGGCTGACGCCCTATTNNTCTTGCTCCNAAATCGGTGTNAGACCAAATTTCAATAGGCATTTCATCTGATGACCAAACTAGGGTTCTGTTAACCATTTCTTCCCAATTGTGATTGCTAGCCAAGTCATCAATCTTTACCACCGAGNGTTTATTATGGTCNTGNCCGGTTATCACACGTCGGATAGGTGGNGTAGGAGGCGGTTNANCTGACATCTCTATTCCCTGCATTGGTTAATACACAATTTATGTTATAGTTATTTAAATTTAGATCGAACAGNGNCTTGGAAAGGCTGCTATAATGAATTTGGTGGTTAAACCATTGTCAAAATCCCTTGGTGTCGAAGTTTCCGGGGTGGACCTTGCTTCGATAGACGATAGCACTTTCATAGAATTGCGTGATATTTTCCATCAGAATTTAATCGCTGTAGTGAAAGNACAAAATCTGACGCCCGCTCAACAAACCGCCTTTTCAAAGAGATTTGGAGAAATTCAATATCACATTTCTCCAGAATACCTAATGGATGATCAGCCCGAAGTAATGATATTGTCCAATGAGAAAAAGGGGGGCAGATACATTGGCTTGCCTGATGGCGGGAGTGAGTGGCACTCTGACCACTCTTATGTAGAGAAACCAACAGGATATACTATCCTTCATGCTATTAAGGTACCAAAAGATGGCGGAGATACAGAGTGGACAAATATGGTCCGTGCATATGAAACACTCTCAAATGATATGAAGGGGCGTCTCGANGGCCTGACTGGTNTTCATAGTTTCAACCGGCTTAAGAACCAGAGGTTAACTGTGCCCGTACGTCATATGAATGATCCCGAATATTATAAGCGGTCTCCTCCTGATGCTTTTCACCCTATTGTCCGCACCCACCCTTATACAAGTCAAAAAGCGTTATATATTTCACCNCGTTTTACGATNGGTATCAAGGAACTCGATGATGATATAGCACAACCCCTGTTAGATGAATTATTTGACCATATTAAAAATCGTAGCCTTGTTTACCGTCATCGTTGGTCTCGCGGAGATCTCTTAATGTGGGATAACAGGACAACCATTCATTTAGCACTTCTNGGAGTACCAGAGGGACAATCGCGTCGAATGCATCGGACTACGGTCCTTGGTGAACTGCCTTATTAGCCTGATTTTATCGATAGACTTTTTAAACGTTTTTAATGTCTTATCAATTGTTATAAATCCAACTTTTTTGGATGTATAAAAATATAATTTTTTTATACATCTGTACTTGTTCTGACAAGATCNCATAACTATTGTGCACTCGCAAATTNGGCCCGACGAAAGTGGTTGGGTTTATAGCTTGTAAACAATTTACCATNGGAGAAAATATGTATTTAGTGATTAAAAAGTTACTTCCTTTTGCAGCTGTTGTTGCCATAGGCATGGGAATTACCCCATTGATAGCGGCCGATGCGTCTCACTTTAAAGATAAGACAATGAAAATTGTAATCCCATATGGTCCAGGTGGAACTTATGATAAATATGGTTTTGCATTTTCCCGTGTTATCGGGAATCATATACCCGGCAATCCAACCGTTATTCTTCAGCATATGCCTGGAGCCGGTGGTGCTAAAGCAATGGCGTACGCTTATAACGTAATGGCAAAAAATGGTCTCAATATGATTGTTCCATTAGACAATACTGTTGTTAATAAACTTATGCGGCCTAAAAAAATGAAGTATGANGCTGAAAAGTTTAACTATTTAGGCTCTAGTAATCAGACCAATATCATTCTTGTTACTCGCACTGACAAGGGTGTTAACTCAATAATGGATATGAAGAAAGTAGCGCTAATCGGTGCTACGAGTGGTAAATATTCCAGTGGATATTTAACTCCTAAATTAGCCATGGGACTTTTGAATTTGAAGGGTAAAATGGTAACCGGTTACAAGGGCTCCTCTCGTTCTATTTTTGCAGTAGAAAAAGGCGAAGCAGATATGGCAGCGTTTAATTGGCTTGCCTGGGCTTCTAAAGTGCCTCATTGGTTTAAAGGTAAAAGACCCTTTGCTAGAGCTATAGTTCAAGTAGGGTTTTTTAAAGACCCTGACTTGCCAGACGTACCCATGCTCACTGACCTTGTTCCGGAAAGTCAAAAGCCGGTAGTAAATTTTATCGCATCTGCCGGCCCACTCGGGCGTGGCCTTGCTATGCCTCCAGGGGTTAAACCTTCAATTATTAAAACAATGCGGAAGTCCTATTCGGCAATGAATAAAGATAAAGCGTTCGCTGCAAGGCTTAAAAAAGCTAAGCTCCGTTTAATTCCAAGTGAAGGGGAAACCATTCAAAAGATTGTGGAGAAAGTTCTAAGAGAAACTTCACCGGCTGTTATAAAAAAAGCTAGAGAAATTATCTTCGGAAAAAGTTAAATTTATTGCATAGATTACTGTAAAGGCCGCCCAGAAGGGCGGCCTTTTTTTTATTTTAAAACCGCTATAATAGTAACTGAACGTCTCTTTCCATCAAAGGTTTCTGTGCCTGGATATTATCCCTTGTGGTTTAATTCAAGGGCATTAATTTTTCTTAAATGAAGGCGAAAATTTTACCCATAGAGATAGACAACCCAGTGAAAAAACCCCAGCTAGTCCGATTATATAAAAGGCATTAGTTAATCCACCGACGATTTCCATATCGGCGAGGGCACCCATTCCCGGCGGTACAAGCAAACCACCAAAACGATTAAAAGAAATTCTCAAAGCCGAGACCCTTCCTTGAAAATGTGGTGCAACATTTCTTGCCAATATGATCATCATCAAAGGAAGGTTTAAACCCTGAGAAAAACCGCGCACACAAATACCACCCAGTAATGCTAGAAATAGTAAAGTTCCAAAGTTGGTCCCGAATGCTGGCGTTATGGCAATTGCTACTACGGAAATAGTCACCATTAATATTAGTAACCAGTGTGCCGAGTATTTTTTTAAAAGAGGCGCTGTGCATAAGGCGGCAACTGCTGATGCGCCATTCGCTGCGCCTATAAGCCAGCCTATCGTGCTCCCATCTATTCCGATGTGCTCGCCCAGCCAAACCACATAAAAAGAAGTTTGAACACCTGATCCCGTTTGGCGCATAACTGTGACCATTATGACCAGTGCCACTGCGGGAATAAGTAAAAGCCGTAAAGTCTCCATATAGCTTGATGTTTTTATTGGGTTTGCTTCTGAATCCATGGAGATTTTATGTTCAGATTGATTTCGAGAACTCTGTGTGGCTGTTCGAGTATCAGGTAAAAAAGAAGCTGCTACCATACCACCGAGAATCCAAATAGCTAGGAATCCAAACCCGCCCCACGGTCCCCAAAAATCCCAAGCATAGCCGATCGCTGGTGGACCTAGAAAACCGCCAATTCGTGCAACAAAGGTCATGCGGCCAGCATATATTGGTTGACCCTGCATCAATTGACCAACAAGCGTTTGGCTACCTATCCATGCTGTTGCTTCTGACCACCCGGAAACCATCTGAACAAGGATTATCGAACATACAAACAGGATGCTCGGGTTTTGCAAACTAGAGCCAAATTCTACACCAAAAATCGGCGCAAGCATGGGGTAAGTTAAAGCGGATATAACTCCAGCGGCACCAAAGGCAACAATAACACGCTTGGTACCGAAGTTATCCATCATCGTTCCCGAAAAGACAGACATTGTGACTGTTAAAAATTGCCTCGAAGCAAGTATAACTCCGATTAACAATCCAAGGTTTTTATCAATAAGGGCAACAACCAATAGTGCAACAATTGTTGTACCCATAGATTGAACCGTGCCATTAAAAAATGCCGTACTGTATACGGCTGATTGCATTCTTATAGAGTATGATTGGGATTTATTTATTTGCATTTTTTATAGGTGATAGGCGTTATTATTTTTTTAAGTCTGGAGAACGTAGCATCCAAAGGACCGTTAATGCCAATCCTCCCAGGCCAATTCCACCTATTACATAAAAACTTTCCTCCAAACCTATCCATTGCGCAACGCCTCCCATGAGTAAAGGGATTATCGCAGATGCTAATCTATTGGTGGTAATTCTTAGAGCCACGACCTTACCCTGTTCGGAGGTCGAAACAGCTTGCATGCCAATAGACATCATCAGGGGCATATTCCATCCTTGGGTGAGACCGCGCAGGCATATAACTCCGAACAGGATAAAATAAACCTTTCCGATATAGGGTAATGTTATAAAGCTGCTACCAAATAATGGGGTCCCCGCCATAATAGCGACAGAAAGACCTATTGTAATGATGAGTAACCATTGCGGTTTTATCCAGCGGGTCACCCATCCAACAGAGAGAGATGATGAGGCGGAGACGATGTGGCTACAGCCTACCATGAAGCCAATATCTGCAGCAGTTATACCAATTTGATCTAGCCAGACGGGATAAAAAGAAAGCTGAATTCCTGATCCAGTTTGTCGAACTAGTGTAACCACGGTAACGAGAAGGACAGAGGCAATACCAAGCATTCTGAATGTAGCTCGATAATCGGACCAGCGGGGTAATAGAGCCCTTAAATTGGGCTTTTCNGGGGTTNTNTTTNCCCNTTTTAANTTAATATCAGGAACTAGCCACCCTGCTANCCAACCACCACCAATCCAAAGTGCCATAAAATAGAAGCCGGCATGTGGGCCGTACTGGTGCCATGCAACGCCTGCTAACCAGGGACCTAGAAAACCCCCTAGTCTGAGGGCAAAACTGAGGCGCCCCGCATAGGTTGGGTGTCCTTTCATATGTTGTCCAACTAAAGCTTGACTTCCTATCCAGCCAAGGGATTCGGCTAGGCCATTTAGCATTTGCAAGGCAATAATCATNGATAGAAAGGGAAAAAATGGGAATGCAATCATAGAANTAGTGCCAATAGCGCCAAAGATTAACATTATTTTACGGGCCCCGAACCTGTCCATTAGGGCNCCACCNTGAATAGANAGAAGNACTGGAAGGATTTGACGGGAAGCAACTATAACACCAATCAGGAAAGGCTCTTTTACGACAATTGCTCCCCATAGGGGCATTAAGATTCCTGTNAGGAAGTAAATATTTCCATTGAAAAAACCGCTGNCGTATATTGGTAATTGAAGGCGCCAAGGNTAGGTTTCTATGATCGATGGNTNTTTAGNCATGGCCANGGCTTAATTGTTTATAAATTTAAAGTCTCTGGGTTTGTAGGCCNNCTCNCGTCTTTAGAATNTTTAATGATCGTNGCCTACATTTGATATGGGGTAACACTATCTACTAAATAATAATACTTATANGCTATTANTTTTTTANCAATATGAAGATAAAAAGATTGAAATTTGATATTCCCGATCAAGTTCTTGGTGCTTTGTGGATGATGGGCTCAATGGCTTCCTGGGCTAGCATGGCCGCGTTGGCTCGATATCTTTCGGAGGAAATCCATGTCTTNGAAATCGTATTCTTTCGCAGTGTATTCGGGGCATTATTTTTGGTTCCCTGGGTTTTGAAGGTTGGAATAAGTGGATTGCAAACTAANCGTATAGNNATGCACCTCATTCGCGGTCTTACCGGACTTGCAGTAATCTATTTACTATTTTTTGCNATAGCACATGCNCCGTTAGGGGAAGTGGCAGCAATCATGTCCACACGTCCCATGGTTGCGTCGTTGGCGGCAATATTGATTTTGAATGAAGTCGNGCNTGGGCGTCGCTGGATNGCAACGATCGTTGGGTTTTTTGGCGCAATAATCATTATCCGCCCCGGTATCGGTCCNATATCAGATGGANCGATCTATGCATTTGTTGCCGTACTTTTNATGGCTNCTTTAACCATAATCATGAAATCACTCGCTCGCACAGAAAAACCAGATACCGTTGTAATATGGCAAATGATGGTTTTTACACCTTGTGCATTGATTCCGGCTTTATTTGTTTGGCAGACACCAGATNCTTCCCAATTTTTTCTACTCATTTTAACAGGGCTTTTCGGNACCTTTACTCAGAGNTGTCTGACNCGAGCCTATGCGAAGGCAGATGCGACTGTNATTATGCCATTTGATTTTACTCGGCTAATTTTTTCTGCNTTNTTGGGTCTCATATTGTTTCAGGAATTTCCGAACGTTTGGGTGTGGGTGGGCGGTATTGTTATCCTCGTTGGAGTATTGTGGTTGGCTAAGCTNGAAGGGAGGGTGGTCAAACACTCAACAAAAATTGNGATTAGAAAGGAANGAAAATGATTACACTCTANAGCAAGGCAACTTCTAACGGGCGTAAGGCATCCATTATGCTTGAGGAAAGCGGCCTCGAATATAAGGTTCATCCCATGGCNCTTGAAAAAAAAGAGCAAAAAGAAGATTGGTATTTAGCTCTTAACCCTAACGGCCGGGTGCCATGCATTGTGGATGACCATGGCCCGGGAGGAAAAAGTATGGCTGTTTTTGAATCTGGAGCAATTTTGCAATATCTCGCTGAGAAATGCGGGAAGTTTCTGCCTCAAGGTGNCNCAAAACGAGCGGAAGTACTTAACTGGTTATTTTTTTCTTCCGGACACGTAACTCATACNGGTCTTGTGCGTGCATTGGCAGGTGCGCAATCGTGATGAGGGTAAAGAACATGCTCATTTAGAGATGTGGCAGGAGGAAAATAACAGGGTATACGGTGTTCTAAATCGNGGTTTAGAAAACCGAAATTATCTGGCGGNAGAAATTTCTATAGCTGATTTTGCTGCCTACCCGTGGGTGTACCGCCATGAAATGCAGGAAATTGTTATAGCGCAATATCCGAATGTCCAAAATTGGCTTGATAGGGTGGGTGAACGCCCGGCGGTTAAACGTGGGCTTCAAATTCCACCGCGTGACGACGATTTCTAGGTCTGTATTTCAGGTTTAAATCCTGTTAACCGCAGCAGATAATCCATTTGCGGGGATAGGCATTAAGACGCTCACAGCCATTCTTGGTGACTATAACTGTTTCACCAAATTGCAGACCCATTTTCTCATCAATCGTCATGACGTTGGGTTGAATGGTTATAGCCATATTTTCTTTAAACGTAATATCGGGATTTTCGTGACGTTTAGTGGCTTTTGTTTGGATAATTGGTGGGGTTTGGCTGACACCATGTAGCAGGTCGTCCAGTATCGTATAACCCCGTTCGTGGATGATATCGGCAGCCTCTTCGACGTCGGCTGTGGTCGCGCCATCCTTTATTGTATTTTCAATGGCGTGAAAGCCTTCAACTGCTACATCGTGTAATTTTATCCATTCTTTTGTTGGGTTACCTAAAGAAAAAGTGCGATGTATTTGGCCACTGTATCCCCACCACGCTCCGGAGATTTCAGTAATTAGGCAATCTCCTCTTTGTAATTTGCGATTGGAATGAAATTGCGCGGGGACTGGGAAATCTGGGTCATTCATTGGCATGGAAGACATGAAGTGAATACCGGCATATCCGCCTTCCTCCAAATACGCACTTTCGATTAGCAATGGAATTTGATCTTCTCTCATGCCTTCTCTAAGTCCCTCGGCGATTGCTTTAATAGATTTATCAGTCAATTGGGACGCTTTTTTTAGACGATTTATTTCTTCGGGTTGCTTCAGAGTCCTCATCATTCGGAATGGACTGCTGACATCTGTGAAAGTAATTTCCGGGTGACTTTCAGCATATAAAAGGTAGTGGCGGTAGGGAATTTGGCCAACGAGCCCTATACGTTGTTCTTTTAGTTTACAGTCTCTGATAAAATGCGAGACAGTATTTGCGGTGTTGGCTCCGGCCCAGCGTACGTCCTTTATCACAGATAAAACGCGGGCCATTGGAACATGGTTGAAGAGTTGTGTGATAACAACAGGATCCGAATCTCTTTGGAAAATCACATAGCTCTCTCGACCACCCGGCCAATCTGTAAGCCAGTAGATATCAGTGGCAAAAGCCCCAAACCCAAAAAATATAATTGCGTCGAGATTATTTTCTTCGATTAAGGCTGATACCCGTTGGTGTCGGCTATCCATTTCGTTATTGGAGAATCGAGGAAACTGGGATGCGTCACGCATGGCTTTCTTCATATTTGGTGCCTAAAATTATCTTATACAATAGCGTTAGGATAAGTTCAGGAAAAGTGTCAGGTTGTTAGCTGAGTAGTAATGAGACAAACTCGGCATATCCTTACTTAGAAAAAATTCAGTATAACGAAATGATAGATTTTTATACAGCGAGTACTCCCAACGGTAGAAAGGTTGCAATTTTACTAGAAGAATGTGGGTTCGAATATCAAACCCATATCATTGACTTAAAGGTCGGCGCACAACACGATCCAGCATATCGAAGTATTAACCCCAATGAAAAAATCCCTGCGATCGTGGATCAGGAAGGCCCTCTTGGAAGACCGGTTAGGGTTTTTGAGGCTGGTGCTATTTTGCAATATCTATCGGCTAAGGTAGGACGTTTTATCGGTAATGACCCAATTACTAAACTAGAATGTAGTCAATGGTTGTCCTTAATTACCACCGGTCTAGCCCCTGCATTTGTGCAAGTATATAATTGGTCTGAGAAATTCCCTGAAAAAACCACCGATGATGTCTCTAAATTCGGTTTTAGCCTGTATCATGAAGAAATGCTTCGTCTTGTAGGAGTTTTAGATTTCCGACTTCGAGAATATGAATACTTGGCTAAGACATATACCATAGCTGATATGGCTGCATTGCCCTGGATTCATCGTCATGAGTATTTTGGATTTTCTCTAGATGATTTTGTTGGTGTAAAAAATTGGTATAATCGTTTGATTAGGCGTGCCGCAATTAATAGAGGGCTTAAAAATCCAGGCTAACGAATTTTGCCGTTCAAATATACAAGGAATTATTATGTATGACATTTATAATTGGCCAACTTCAAATGGCCGCAAAATAAATATCGCTGTTGAAGAGTTAGAGGTTGATTATAAAATTCATCCGATAGCGATAGGTAAAGGTCAACAGTTTACAAATGAATTTACCACCCTTAATCCAAATCAAAAAATACCGGCTGTGATCGATCAGGATGGACCTGGCGGTTTGCCTTATGTGTTGTTCGAGTCTGGAGCCATTTTGATGTATATGGCCGAAAAGCATGGCAAACTTATGCCCTCTGATACATCGATGCGTTATGAAGTAGTTCAGTGGCTTATGTTTCAGATGGGAGGCTTTGGACCTAATCTTGGGCAGGCACATCATTTTAGGCGGGCCGCCCCGGAAAAAGTACCTTATGCTATTAACCGTTTTACTAAAGAAACCCGACGTCTTTGGGGTGTGTTGGATGACAGACTCAAAGGTCAACAATGGGTTGCTGCGAATGAATTTTCAATAGCAGACATCGCTATTTTCCCTTGGGCAATGCGCCATGAATGGCAGGGTATTAGCCTAGAAGAATTTCCAAATGTTAAATGTTGGTATGAGAGGGTTGATGAAAGGCCCGGAGTACGGCGGGGCTTGGCTGCTCAACTGCCCGGCTAAGCGATAGTTATAACAATGTTTTCTTACTATATTTTTCGAATATTGCCTAACGGTTGCAGCAATCGATTACACCGATGAATTTTTCTGAAATCTAGCCTAGCAACCCTGAAATCCTTAACGTTGACACGGGAGTTAGCCTGTCTTAGATAGGCGTGGCATACAGCGTGTAAAATCACCACTTCACGGCGGAGGGGTGGCCGAGTGGCTGAAGGCGCTGGTTTGCTAAATCAGTATGCGGGCAACCGTATCGAGGGTTCGAATCCCTCTCCCTCCGCCAATTACCTGTGCATGGCACAGCATGGCATTCCATTATACCGGGATACCCTCTCTTTTTCTTGCCAAAGCCGGAGCAGGCGCTATCAACCGTAAGCATAACTGATCGCAGTCCCTTTGGGACCAGCATAGGGACTGTCGACATTGGCTCGCAAGGGGGTGACATGCTGACATTGAATAGCGTCCGGAAATTGGGTCCGGGACGGTACCGGGACAGCCGCGGCCTCTACCTCGTGATCACAGCGGCCAGGACCCGAAAATGGGTCTACCGCTATCGAATTGACGGCAAAAGCCATGATCTTGGCCTCGGGAGCTACCCGGCTGTCGGTTTGGCAGAGGCCCGCCGAAAGCGGGATGGCCACGAAGGGGAACGCGCTGAAGGTCAAAACCCGATTGCCCTCAAGCGGGCCCGCCGCGCCAGCGCCCTGGAGGCCCGGCAACAGACATTTTCTGTTGCTCTCGATAAAGCCTACCAGGTCAAAGCGGGTGCGCTCACCAATGAAAAATACCGGAAACAGTGGCGCAGACTTGTCGAGCGCTATGCCATACCTGCACTCGGTAATCTTCCGGTTCGCGACGTCTCAGTCCATGATATTGAAACGCTCTTGCGTCCCATATGGACGTCAAAACCCGAAAGTGCGCGGAAGCTGGCCCATAACCTCAAATTCATTTTCGACTGGGCCATAGCCAAGCAATGGCGCAACGGGGATAACCCCGCACTATTAAGCGGGCCCCTTGGCATTTTACTCCCCCGACAAAAACATTTTCCCCGTCGGCATCCGGCGTTGGCTCATTCGGCCCTGCCAGGGTTCATGGCCCGTCTCCGCTGTCTCAAAAGCCCAGCTGCCCGTGCCCTGCAGTTCCTGATCCTGACAGCGGCCCGGACGGAGGAAGTTCTTGGCATGGGCCGTGGTGAAGTGGATATCAAAAATGCCCTCTGGACCTGCCCGGCCAGCCGCATGAAAAGCCGAAAGGAGCATCGTGTTCCCTTGTCCCGTCCGGCGACACAGCTTATCGCCAATGAGCTTGAACGACACAATCAGTCCATTGTCTTTCTCAGTCCGAGAAAACGCTGCAAGCTCTCAAATATGGCGATGCGCAAACTCATGCGTGATCGCTTTCCCGAGATCACTGCCACCCCGCACGGGTTCCGGTCAACCTTTCGGGACTGGGCCGCAGAGCGGGAATGCTATGACCCGATGGCCATCGAATACTGTCTCGCCCACGCCCTGCCAAACCGCACCGTCTCGGCTTATCTGCGCACCGATTTTTTAAAGCAGCGGCGGCGGATTATGAACGACTGGGCGGGCTTTGCCCTGTCATGAACCCCCTGAAATCCTCGCCGGGGCCTGATGCAGAAAATGACTCTTTTCGGGAACGGATCCAACAACCCCGGGCCGGGGTTAATAACACCAAAAAATAGCCATAAACCATTGAAAACAANNGGAAAATTGACAAATCACCAGCTCGGTACTATGATCGGGAAAGGGACAGTCCGATTTTTTGGAAACAACCGCAACGCCAGAGACAGGAGTAAAATATGGAAACAGGAAGGGGTCCTTCACTCGAGCCACAATACCTGACAAAAAAACACGTCGCCCGGGTTCTTGGCATTCACCCCTCGACGGTCATGCGGTGGGTTCGCAGTAATGGATTGCCGCATCCAATCGAACTCGGTCCCAACAGAACAGTCTGGCTAAGAACCGAAATTGATGCGTGGCGGGAGGACAAGGAGCGTAATGCGAGACGCCTTGTGAGGGAAAGCAGAACTCCTCGGCCAGGACCTTCTAACGGTTCCTTATGGACCCATCGACAGAGCTAACCCCTTATGCCCAGAAGAAAAATACTGGCCCCCAGGACCGTTGGTGAGGTGTTGACAGAGCTGGGGGGTGTCTATCGTGATGCACGAAAAGGCCGCCTCGATACCCTCGATGCATCGCGTCTGTCAGCCATTTTGAATATCCTTCGTCAAACACTGGAAAGCAGCGAGCTTGAGGAGCGTCTCTGCCATCTAGAATCCTTGATGGATGAAAAACGTGACCACAAAAACACGTCTGAAGCGGCTGAAGTTCCTCGGGACCAGTGGCCTTGCTTGCAAGGGGCAGGGGGCTCTGAGAGAAATCTTTGACATGATTACGGTTTCGGCAAACGAAACACGCGACATGATCCATGCCGAACTTGAAAACCGGTCTAAAGAAGAAAGGAAGCGGCTAAATACCACACCATGCAGGATAAATGGCGGGCCCTGTTTGGCGGTCCGTCACCCTTCGATCGTGTGATCGAAAAGATAAAGCCGTTCCTGTGAGGTTTTCCCGTTCAGACCATAACAAGAAAGGCAAAAGCCATCGCATCTTCGGCAGCCTCAAATCCTTTGACGTCCGTGTGCACGACGTTCTTCTTTGTGTCGAATCAAATTCGATACAGCAAGACGCCGTAATGATAATCAAAGCTTTTTAAAATTTCTCTTCACCACTAAACTATTCTAAACTACACCTTATTAACTAAATTTGGTGAGCCTCTCTTGACCGGAAACATTCAACTAACTCTGGCGTGTGGTGATTATGAGATCGTCCGCGCTCTCAAAGAACAAACCATTAAGCCCGACGGTATCGATCTGACGGTACTGACTGACATGGATTCCGGTACCCGTCATTGGCGCTTCCTGCGCAACCAAGAGTTTGATGTAGCCGAGCTTTCTTGTTCCTCCTATCTTGTAGCACGTGACCAGGGAATGGCCTATCAAGCGATACCGGTGTTCTTACACCGGCGGTTCCGTCATGGCTTTATTTACATAAATACGTCCAAGGGGATTAAGGGCCCCTCCGACCTGATCGGTAAGAAAATTGGTCTCAAACAGTTCCAGTCGACCGCGATCGTTTGGATGCGAGGAATCTTGGCGCACGAATACGGTGTTCCCTTCGAAAGTGTTGAATGGTTTCCTGAATTAGATGAAAGCGTCGAGTTTGATCCACCACCTAATATAAAAATCACCCGGCTGCCTGATGAAAAGTCATTGGTAGAAATGTTAGTGACAGGCGAGTTAGATGCTGCACTGCATCCGGAACTAATCAAGCCGATAATTGATCATGACCCAAGGGTTTCTAGGCTTTTTCCAGCGTATCGTGAAGAGGAGATGCGCTATTACCAGAAGACCGGGATCTTTCCCATCATGCATATCCTCGGGATTAAACAAAAAATTATTGACCGCTACCCTTGGGTTCCGATCAATTTGCAGCGTGCCTTCGATCAGTCGAAGGATATGGCCATGGCGCGTATGGCTAACCCGCGCATCGTGCCATTGGTGTTTTATCGCGATGTTTGGGAAGAGCAAGAGGAAATATTTGGCCAAGACCCATGGGAACATGGCCTCTCTGACCGCAATCGGCGAACACTGGATATGCTGATCAACTATACCTACGAACAGGGTCAGATCAAAAGCAGGCCATCTATCGATGATCTATTTGTAAACGTTTATGAAGGTCGCAAACGCGGAGATTCGACGCGTATTTAGTCCTATATTGCTTCCAAAAGTAGTGTGGCTTCTTGAGCCATTTTGAATATTCTTAGTTAAACACAGGAAAGCAGCGGGCTTGAGGAGTGTCTCTGCCATCTCGAAGCGCTGATGGACGAAAAACCGTGACTATAAAAACACGTCTGAAGAGGCTGATGACCCTCGGGATCAGGGGCGTCTTTTGCAAAGTACAGGAGCCACTTAGAGAAATCTTTGACATGATTAGGGTATCGGCGAATGACACACGCGCTTACAAAATCATAGCACTGTGGAAAGTGCGGGCCTACAACAATAGGGGTTGCCAAGGTGGCAACCCCTATCTATTTCATCTGTTTTATTTTAGTGTTTTAGGCATGAGTTTGAGACTTGCTCTAGAGATGCGTAAAATGTAGTAGGCTTTTTTAAAGCCTTATGAGGATAGTATGCGGAGGGTCTCTCCGCTAATTATTCCCGAATTGTTAATATTGTTTTATAATTTTAGAAGGTGAACTCGTCTTTAACGGACTAGAAATTTGTCAGAGAGTAACAAGCGCTTATCTGCAAAAACTCTCACTAACCAACTACCTTTAACAGCTTTAACCGTTGCCCATGTTCGCCAATTGGAAGATTTCTGGTTGGGTAATTGAATAAAAGCGTAGGGTTGGCCGTTTCGTATAAATTTAAACCCTATTCTGTTAGCCGGTTTAGTACAGTTTAAGGATATAAAAGCGTAAACTCGCTTATCGATTTCTCTAAATTCTGTGCGCATGTCCTCTGGAACGCGTTCATTAACCTTTCCGGCAATCTGCCAATTTGTCACAACGCAGTCGTTATCTACGGTTTGCGCCCTAGTGCCGGAACAACGACTAAACACTATAATAAGTGCGACTGCAGTAATGGCCGTAAATATTTTTTTTAAATCAAGCAGACTAAGTTTTACCACTAGGTTAAACCATATTTGTAAATTGTTAATTATTTTGAACGGAAACTCAGTATTTACATACAAACGGTAATAATTTTGCACTCTAAATTCTATGTATTATAGCAAAAAGCTTTAAATTGTTTACCGATTACCCTTACAGAGTATTTTACTGTGGTCAACGAGGATAAGATTATCAACGGGGAAACCACTTATTCGAGCCTTGGAGATTAGTTTATCTTTCACCTCCTTATTTAATGTAGGTTTCCTACCTAGTAACCACAGGTAATCCAGAGAGGGTCCTGCGACAAGTGCATAATTATATTGTTCGCCGAGTTCAAAGACATGGTAGCCACCCGAAAAAGGCCAGAAAAAGGTAACGGAGAGGCTAGCCACCTTCTTGTCCCCCTGAAAACGTGCCGAACCCTTGGCTTCTTCCCAACGACATTCCTTCCGGTTAAACCCTCGATTAAGAACGCTAATCGTGCCGTCTTTACGAAGGCCATAATTAGCTGTCACGTTAGAGAGACCCCTTTCAAAACTGTGGTCCAAACGCATTATTTCATACCAAATTCCTTTGTAACGGTTGATATCGAATTCTTTAACCGGAGTGACAGTATTAGGTGCAGAAGTACAACCAGAAATGAGAGGAATTAACAAGATTAAATAAGTAAGAGTGGTTCGTCCTAAAGTCGGGATTTTCGCCAGCCAGCCTCGGTTGCTTCTTTCTCGGAACAAAACCATCTTTCACCCTTCATTTCATCAATTTTTGTGAGTGCGTAATATTTTCCGTTAGGGAGATGATAAATTAATTTTTTTCCCCTACCGATATTTCCCTTAATTTTGCATAAACTTGCATCGTGGGTTTCTTTCTTTCTAGTGTTTAATCTAATACCCCGGCGCCAATGCCAAGGTTTAACAAAATTTCCACCCCATAGACCAGCCTTTGTATTCCTTGCGACTTTTTCATCGTACTCATAGTCTTTTGAGTATTTAAGGTATGCCAATGCCCATCCCTTGCGGACCATCCATTTATTGAGGTTTAAAGTTCCTATTCTACATATTGCTATAATACGCTTATACCGGTCAGTGTTCATCTCCTTGCAGTTTATTTCTGCAACTCCAATTTTTTCTTTTAACGCTCCGGTAGCCTTTTCTCCGCAACGATATTTTTTACTATTTTTCAAACACCACTGATTTCTTTCTGGGGCATCGATACCGTGCAACCGAATTCGTTTGTTCTTTACCTTAATGGTGTCGCCATCGATTACGAAGGCTGGACCGGTTAAAGGTGAGAGTTCCATCGAAAATGCGAAGGCGCTCAATGACAGTAATGTTGTGCCGAATAAAACTACAGCAATTAGACGTGATACGTTTTTGCTTTGTAAAGTGATCAGATAAAAAGGAAAAATTTTATTTAAGGATGACATGAAATCTAATTCTGATAAAAATTTATTTTGTATAGCCCGGAATAAATTCCGTTAAATCAATTTCTTCGTTGCCCGGAACGTAAATTTCATCTGGATAATTATCTTTTCTAGTGGCATCTATGCCTGTCTTGGTGACGAGATGTGATCCCCCGGCTGGATCATATGATGCGGGGTCGAGTGGTGATCCCTTAGCATATGGAACCATGAAAATATCATGGTCGGCGCGTACTCTTACCGAGATAGCGTGCAGAACCTCGGTATCATTATAAACGTCGACATCTTCGTCTACTACGATGACAAATTTTAAGAAGGGGTCTGCAACAAAGGCTGCCATAGCGACCTGCTTGGCTTCACCTTCCATCATTTTCTTAATTGAAATAAAACAAAAGAACCGAAATCGTCCCGAACGCGGTATTGCAATCTCACGAACATTAGGACACGCAATCTTAACTGTTCTTTCAATAAAAGTAGTACGAATGATGCCTGATAAAAGCAGATTATCAGCATGGCCTACAAAAGCATTTTGGTAAAACGCATTTTTTCGTCGAGTGATTGCCTTGATTTCTAGTACGGGGTTGTTGCGTTGAGGACCGTAGGTTCCTGGGTATTCCCCAAAGGGAGCCTCCTTTCTTCGCTCGCCTGGGATTGTTTCACATTCAAGAATAATTTCGGCGTTAGCGGGGACGTCCAGCGGTATCGTTTTACATTTTACTGTAGGAACTGCTTCTTGGAGAATAGCGCCAGCCACTTCAAGTTCATCAGTATCCATAGAGGAAAAAGCAAGTGAACCAATAAAGAATCCCGGGTGATGACCGATAATTATGGCTACAGGACAGGGTTGCCCCCGTGTTTCATATTTTTTCCAGATCACATTCGCGTCGGCAGTTTCGGAAAATTGTACCCCCAACATATTATTTTCGTGGACCTCATGACGATAAATACCGATATTATTTATATCAGTATCTGGGTCGCGCATAAGGGCCATCCCAGCAGTGATAAACGGGCCGGAATCCTTTTCATGGTACGTGCATATTGGAAATTTA
>PBFH01000026.1 GCA_002719885.1 Rhodospirillaceae bacterium
ACCGCTTCGGAAAGACATACTGCCGTGAGGGACCTAAAAATTTCCCTTAGCCCATTTTTCCCAATTATTTTAGCAAATGTAATTGCTGTACGTGGAGAGAAAAATGACACAACATCAATATTTTTTTTTCTTAATGCATGCATTGTAGAAGCCGAAAGTGCTTTAGCGGAGACAGCCCGATAAACTATTTGACGATGAATTTTAAATTTTTCAGCTCTCAAAATATTTTCAATATCGACGGAAATATTTTCACCGGATAAATATAATAAAGGGCCATGCTCCGGATTGAGTTCTGAAATGATAATATCAGTCAGCGTCAATACGCGACCATTAGCATTTCTAACCTGAATAAACCCCGCCTCAATCGCGATCGCAGCTGTCGCACCGCCCACTGCAAATACCGGAATTTTCCGGCAATCCGTGCCCTTCGCTAACGCAATGGAGCCACTAGCACTAGTTACAATTAAGGCTTGAAAACCTTTTACCGATATGGGTTCAAATTTAGGTACAATTTTTAGAAGAGGCTCACGCATAGTCGTGATTCCCTCTCGTGAAAGGATTTTACCTAAGTTTATAGCAGTCGTTTCATGTCTTGTAATGAGAACCTTCATCTAATGAAAACCTTTATCGGACATTAGCAATCTTCTGTGAAAAATCCGGAGCCCGCGGCGCTCTTCAGATCAGCAGCAACCGCTCTCGCAATTTCCATTGAGTTACCAAGATCGCCCTGCCTTTTACGATAAATTGCTTCGCTTCCATCTGGACGAATTACTAGACCAGTAATGGTGAAGATAGAACCATCAAGGGTTGCCAATCCACCAATTGGCGTCCGACAAGATCCATCCATAACCGCCAAAAAAGCGCGTTCCGCCTGAACACAAGTATATGTTTCTTTATGATTCACTAAATCAACCAACTCACATATTTTAGAATTGCTTTTTCGACACTCAATACCAAGAGCCCCTTGACCAACAGCAGGCAACATTTCTTTGAAGTCCAATATAGCTGTCATTTTCTCCAAAAGCCCCAACCTTTTTAATCCCGCAACAGCTAGAAAAGTTGCATCAACATCACCAGACTCGACTTTTTTTAGACGAGTTTGAATATTACCACGTAAATTTGTGATTTTTATATCTGGTCGTTTATTTTTTAAAATCGCACTTCGTCGAAGAGAAGCCGTCCCTACACAGGCGCCCATAGGAAGGTCTTCAATCGATTTAACTTTATTATTATTTGAGATCAATGCATCACGAGTGTCTTCTCTAGGGAGCACCGCTACTACTCCAAGGCCCGGTGGCAGGGCTGTGGGCATATCCTTCATTGAATGAACCGCAATATCAACCCTATCCTCTAAAAGGGCATCTTCAATTTCCTTAGTAAACAATCCCTTTCCACCGACCTTGGCCAGTGATCCTCGCTGCATTTTATCGCCAGTCGTTTGAATTGGTATAATATCAATTAAGCCGGGTTTTGCTAACCGAGTATCTACAGATATCAGAGCGTCGCGCGCGATTTTTGCCTGTGCAATGGCAAGCGGGCTGCCCCTTGTGGCAATTCTTAATTTTTTTATCATAATATAGCTGTAACGCTTAGCGCCCTTTTGTGGAAGCACTTCATTAAAAGTGTGTTATATTGCCCTACGATGAAAGTTCTTGGAATAGAAACTAGCTGCGACGAAACGGCGGCGTCAGTTGTCTCCGCAGATCGTATGATATTGTCTAATATTGTCCGCTCCCAGCTTAATGAACATGCACCATTCGGCGGCATTGTACCAGAAATTGCCGCAAGGGCTCATGTTAGTACACTGGATCATATTATCACCGAAGCAATGGATACAGCTAATATTTCATACGGCGATTTAGATGCGGTTGCCGTAACGGCTGGCCCAGGTTTAATTGGAGGCGTCATTGTCGGAGTAATGACCGCGAAGGCAATTGCGTTAGGACGAAACCTTCCTTTTATAGCTGTAAATCATTTGGAAGGACACGCGCTTACTGTTCGTCTAACAGATAATATAAAATTTCCCTACCTCCTTCTTTTAGTATCTGGCGGTCACACCCAATTGTTAATTGTTAAAGGGGTGGATTCTTATAAACGTCTCGGCACAACAATAGATGACGCTATAGGCGAAGCTTTTGATAAAACTGCACGAATGTTGGGACTGAGTTATCCTGGTGGCCCAGCGATAGAAAAAGCAGCAAGGCGGGGGGAAATCGGACGGTTTATTTTACCAAGGCCCTTAAAAGGAAGAGAGGGATGTAATTTCTCCTTCTCAGGCCTCAAAACGGCGGTTAGAAACACCATTGAAAAATTGCCAGACGATAAAATTATAGAACAAAATATCAATAACTTGTGTGCCGATTTTCAAAATACCGTCGCCGAAGTGGTTGGCGACAGAGTCGCAAACGCTATTTTGGAATTTAAAAAGTATTGTCCAAACGGCACCACCCTTGTTGTGGCAGGCGGTGTAGCTGCGAATTCTTGTATAAAGAAAAAATTATGGCAAATTGCTGAAAATGAAAAATTACGGTTTATCGCTCCACCACGGGAATTATGTACTGATAATGCCGCAATGATTGCGTGGGCTGGCTTAGAGCGTTTAAAAAATAACTTAGTTGATCGACTAGACTTTGCACCAAAACCACGCTGGCCACTTGATCCAAATGCACCTGTAATGCCTTACGCCGGGGTTAAATCTTGATCTAAACGACCAACAAATATTATGGTCATAAAATGCAAAACNAAAAACGAAATAAAAGATGACTATCTCCCACATTGGAATTATCGGTGCTGGGGCCTGGGGAACCGCTCTTGCACAGTCTATTTATCAAGCTGGTTGTGGGGTTGTTTTATGGTCCTATGAACCGTATGTTGCGGAAACAATTAACAAAAAAAATGAAAATACCGCTTATCTGCCNGAAATTAAATTAGAGCCTGGAATTCGTGCAACAGCTATTCTTGAGGAAGCAGCAGCTACTGACGCTATATTTCTAGTCGTACCAGCACAATTTCTTAGAAACATAACCACACAGTTATCAGGTTATTTATCCAGGGACATTCCAGTGGTCATATGCGCCAAAGGAATTGAACAGAACTCAGCTGCGCTTATGTCTGAGATCGTTGACGATACACTTCCAAGTAGGCCAATTGCTGTCTTATCTGGACCAACGTTTGCAGCAGAAGTTGCCAATGGTCTCCCGACTGCAGTTACACTAGCAACTCATCAACTGAATTTGGGAGAGGAGTTAATAAAATCAATAGGAACGCAAAAATTACGTCCCTATCTTAGCACTGATGTTATTGGTTCCGAAATTGGAGGTGCCGTTAAAAATGTACTCGCTATTGCCTGCGGTATCACAGATGGTCATGGTTTTGGAGATAATGCNCGAGCCGCAGTTATCACACGGGGTCTCGCCGAAATGACGAGGTTATGTGTTGCAAAAGGGGGCAAGGCAGAAACCATGATGGGCCTATCAGGTCTCGGTGATTTAACCTTAACCTGCAGCAGTAAACAGTCCCGTAATTATTCTTTAGGAATAGCATTGGGAAAAGGTGAGGCCCTTGAGCAGGTATTGCGNGAACGAAAATCTGTCGCTGAGGGGGTGACATCCGCTGTCGCCATTTCCACGCTCGCTAAAAGATTGGGAATAGAAATGCCAATAACACAATCGGTATCAGAAATTGTTAATGGAGAAATAACAATTGATGATTCAATAGAAAAACTTTTAGCAAGGCCGTTTCAGACCGAAATACATAANAGACGCTAAGATTAAATTAATGATCGGAGACAAAAATGCAGTACTGGCTTTTTAAATCTGAACCCGGCGCCTGGTCATGGAATGATCAAGTAGAAAAAGGTATCGAACATTGGGACGGTGTTCGAAACTATCAAGCTAATAATAATATGAAAGCAATGAAGATCGGCGATAAGGGATTTTTCTACCACTCTGTTAAGGAAAAAACGATCGTGGGCGTTGTTAAAGTGGTGAAAGAACATTACCCAGATCATACGGACAAATCCGGACGTTTTGGTATGGTCGACGTCGAGGCCCTTTATCCTGTCAGAAAACCTGTGACTTTGGCACAAATCAAGTGTGAGCCAGCCTTAGAAAACCTTGCACTAGTTAAACAATCGCGCTTATCTGTAGTCCCGGTAGGTAAGGAAGAATGGAAAATTATTTGCCAAATGGCTGATATTAAACCGTGATTCCAAACAAAATGCAGATGCCCACAATTCTTGAAGATCTTGGTAGTGATACAGTTTTATGCAACCTTTCAGATATTGAAGATCCCGGTAGCAGGGGTTTTCGAGTTGGTCGACGGGAGAGACTNTTCATAGTCCGGCGCGGTAACGAGGTGTTTGGATACATAAACCTTTGTCCTCATCAGGGTACAACCCTAGATTGGAATCCTGATACATTCCTAACTATCGAAAAAGATTATATTCTGTGTGCCACACATGGGGCTTTTTTTGAAATTCATAATGGGATGTGTGTTGCGGGGCCGTGTATAGGGCGCTCCCTTGCACCAGTAGAAATTAAAATTAAAGATGGCCAAATTATGCTAGGTTCATAATAATTTAGCATAAAAAAATATAAAATAGTATGCGATTAACGCAGNACAGGAAGTAAAAAATTATTGTATATAAATTCGAGCAGTTCTTACCATCTTGCGGNAACGNACCAGTCCGTTAATAATCAAGNTAAAGAATAATAGGCCGCCGCAGTCCAGATTAAAATCAACAGGAGTCCAAAATAATGTCTGACCAAAATTTTTTTCCGGTTCCAGAAGAAATTTCGGAGAGGTCTTTTATCGATAACGCTAAATATCTCCAACTTTATCAACAGTCAGTTGATAATCCAGAGAATTTTTGGTCTGAGCAAGGAAAACGGATAAACTGGATTAAGCCTTATAATAAAATAAAAGATGTTTCATACGCAAAAAATGATGTCCATATAAAATGGTATTACGATGGGACACTCAATGCCTGNGAAAATTGTATCGACCGCCATTTACCNACNCGCGGTGANCAANTCGCAATCATTTGGGAGGGCGATAACCCAGNTGANGATAAAAAAATTACATACAATGAACTNCATANAGAGGTNTGCAAATTNTCTAATGCGATGAAATCTCTNGGAGTTAAAAAAGGCGATAGAGTTACCATTTATTTACCAATGATTCCGGAAATTGCCATTGCAGTANTAGCNTGTGCTAGNATAGGAGCTATTCATTCGGTTATTTTTGGNGGNTTTTCACCAGAGTCCATTGCCGGGAGAATATTAGATTGCGANTCTAATGTAGTCATCACNTCNGATGAAGGAATCCGCGGTGGNCGCCCNATACCCCTNAAANCNAATACAGATGCTGCGCTCGAAAAATGTCCCAANGTCANNACTTGCATAGTAGTCAACAGAACCGGNGCAGATNTNAACTGGATAGAGGGAAGGGATCACTGGTATCAAGATATAATGGCTGAGGCATCAGCTGAATGTATTCCGGAAGAGATGTCAGCCGAAGACCCATTATTTATTCTTTATACGTCGGGCTCTACAGGTAAACCGAAGGGTGTATTACATACCACAGGCGGATATATGGTATACGCATCAATGACGCATCAATATGTATTTGACTACCATGATGGTGATATTTATTGGTGCACTGCTGATGTCGGCTGGATAACGGGACATTCATATATTCTATACGGCCCGCTATCAAATGGCGCCACCACCTTAATGTTTGAAGGTGTTCCAACTTATCCCGACTCCTCACGGTGTTGGGAAATTTGTGATAAACATAATGTTAATATTTTTTATACAGCACCGACCGCTCTTCGAGCCCTAATGCGTGAGGGTAACGAACCAGTTAAAAAAACAAGCCGAAAATCGATTCGCCTTTTAGGATCCGTCGGGGAACCAATTAACCCGGAAGCATGGCTTTGGTATTATAATGTAGTTGGTGAGAAGCGATGCCCTATCGTTGACACTTGGTGGCAAACTGAAACAGGTGGAATTCTCATCACACCACTACCTGGCGCCACAGCCCTTAAACCCGGTTCCGCAACACGGCCCTTCTTTGGTATCCGTCCCGCTTTAATGGATGCTGATGGAAAACTCGTTGAGGGGGCAGCATCTGGTAATCTCGTTTTACTTGATAGTTGGCCCGGTCAAATGCGAACTGTTTTTAAAGATCATAAACGGTTCATTGAAACCTATTTTTCAACTTACGATGGTTGTTATTTTACCGGCGACGGTTGCCGCCGTGATGAAGACGGTTACTATTGGATAACCGGAAGGGTAGACGATGTCCTGAATGTTTCGGGACATCGCATTGGAACCGCTGAGGTAGAGAGTGCCTTAGTGGCCCACCCCAAAGTCGCAGAATCCGCAGTAGTCGGTTTTCCACACGAAATAAAAGGGCAAGGTATTTATGCCTACGTGACACTCATGATTGGTGAGGAACCCAGTCCGGGCCTAAAAGATGAATTGGTAAATTACGTTCGAAAAGCAATTGGTCCGATTGCTAGCCCCGATGCAATTCAGTGGGCTCCCGGATTACCAAAAACTAGATCGGGTAAGATAATGCGCAGAATTTTACGTAAGATCGCCGCAAACGAGATTGATGATCTCGGGGATACCACCACACTGGCAGATCCCACGGTAGTCGAAGACCTTAGACAAGAAAGAAGGAGTTAAAATAAACGTCAAAATTAAAAGTCTATGCAACGCCCCCCTTTTTCCCAATCCCCAAAACGGGTGGGGTCTGGACCCTCCCGTCCGCCATGTTCTTTAGGAGTTTTTTTTATAATTTTTTGACCAGCTTTAGCTTCCGGTAATACCGGTTTGTTAATTTCAACTTTTTTTTTATTTACTGTCATAACCAACTCATTGNTATTTGGCATTTAATAGANAAATGTAAATTTTTTCTGGTAGAAANAGCATTTTACCGAATAAGCCTNTTTATAANTATATGGGAATTTTTTTGAGAAAGGTATGTCTAAATTTTAACATTTCGCAAATATTATTTTTTGCTAGGTATTTTTAGGGGGCAATGATGGCCGAGCAGAATGGCAAACCGCCGGCAGGGCTGTCAGCTCGCCATAACGCGATAAAAATCTTAAACCAAATATTTACCTCGCAACGGGCCTTAGACGAGTTAATCAACACAAACCCCGCTTATAACAAAATGTCTCGGCGCGACCGGGCTTTCGTTAGATTAATATTGGCCACAACGTTGAGGCGTTTAGGGCAAATTGATGAACTCCTTAAGATTTATTTAAAACACCCTCTTCCAAAGAAGGCCGGGGCTGTTCGCGACATTCTTAGGATTGGTATTACCCAAATTATCTGTTTGAAAACACCTGCCCACGCCGTAGTCGATATTTCTGTGCGGCTTTGTGTAAAAACCCGAAATCCAGGTCAGAAGGGTTTAGTAAATGCCGTGCTAAGAAAAGTCGGCAGAGAAGGTGAANGGAAATTTTTAAAGCTCGACCCATTNCTGCTTAATACGCCAAAATGGTTATGGAATGGCTGGATTAATTCTTTTGGTGANCAGACTTGTCGAGCGATCGCACAAGCACACCTGCGTGTGCCCCCCTTAAACCTTACTGTAAAAGATAATTCAAAAAATTGGGCAAAAATCCTCGNCGCTGAGATCCTTCCTACTGGGTCAATTTGTCTAAAGGAATTCGGCAAAGTTGATGCGCTGCCCGGCTTTGAAACGGGGGAGTGGTGGGTACAGGACACCGCTGCAGCCCTGCCCGCTAGGATTTTGTTATCTGCGGTAAAAAGAGATAAAAACCCCCGCCTTCTTGACCTTTGTGCGGCCCCGGGGGGTAAAACAGCCCAATTAGTTTCCGGCGGCGCAATTGTAACCGCTTTAGATTTATCTGAAAAAAGACTCAAGGTACTGAGACAAAATTTAAAGCGCCTTAAATTAGATGCAACTATTATACATGAAAATGCTAATAATTTTTCTCCGCCACACTCTGTCGACGGTATTTTATTAGATGCGCCATGCACCGCCACCGGTACTATTCGACGACATCCCGAAATATTATGGACCAAGAAGCCAGATGAGATAAAACGTTTGGTACAAAAACAAGTTTTACTTCTAGATCATGCCATCACCCTATTATCGCCCGGCGGGATATTGGTCTACAGCGTCTGCTCGCTGCAGTATGAAGAAGGGCCCGGCCTCATTAAGCGTATCCTAGACAATAGGCGCGATATAAAACGACTAACCATCAACCCCAAGGATTTTGGACTGCCCCAAATGATTCAGACCAAGGACGGTGATATTCAAAGCCTACCAAGTCATTTTGAAGAATATGGGGGTATGGATGGTTTCTATATATCCTGCCTATGCTTGGAAAATTAGGTTAATTTTCAAAACTATCGGCTTTATTTCACAAGTATTTTAAAGCAAGAATGCCAAAAAATAACTAAGAGCGATATCTAATTGTTTTAGATTGGCGAAGATATTATTATGNGCAATTAATGATCCATTAGTCTTTATGTTAACAATCATATGAATTAAAAGTGCAAAAGCCTGTAAGAATCGCCCCATCAATACTTTCTGCCGACTTTTCATGTTTAGGGCATGAAATATCTTCCGTATCTGAGGCAGGAGCTGACTGGATCCATATAGATGTCATGGATGGTCATTTTGTGCCAAATATCACCATTGGGCCGCAAGTGATCAATGCTATCCGAGAAGTATCGCCCCTGCCTTTTGATGTTCATTTGATGATTGCACCTGTCGANCCATACATTCAACAATTTGCCGACGCGGGTGCAGATATTATTACTGCGCATATTGAGGCGTGCGAACATATCCATCGCACAATACAATTTATCAAGGGTTTGGGAAAAAGGGCTGGAATATCGCTTAATCCATCCACCCCCGCGTCTTCAATTNTACATCTCATGGACACAGTAGACTTAGTATTAGTCATGACAGTCAATCCGGGCTTTGGCGGACAGAGTTTTATCGAAAATCAATTATCCAAGATTCAAGAAATTAGAACCATGATTGACAAAACTGGACGTGATATAGATCTGGAAGTTGACGGTGGTATCAACACTCATACAGCACAGAAAACGATTGAAGCAGGAGCTGACGTTCTCGTTTCTGGAACAGCGGTTTTCAAAGAAAGCCTTGGAGGATACCAAGAAAATATTAAAAATCTTCGTGGCATATGAAGAAACTTCTTGAGCCTATTCAATGCTTTAAGAATTTACACCATTATGTGCCCATTATAATTCTAATTTAATGATGTCTAATTATATTCTGGGACAAATTAAGCACAAAGCGCTGCGTTTAAGTGTGCGTCAAGGTCTATATCAAATCGCGCTGCCACTCTTTAGATCAAAGGCGCGCAAAATTAAACACCCAAAGTTTAATTTAGATTTAACAAAAAACCAAATTTCTGACTTTTGGCCTGGAAAGGCCAACCAAGGTTCTAAAATATTGGATGGGGACTTTGAGTTTTGGGGAAAGATTATCCATCAATCTGACAGACCNTGGCTAGTTCAAGACGCGAGTGATTCTTGGATTGAGAACGTAGCGGGATTTAGCTGGCTAGATGATCTGCGTGCCGTCGGAACCGACACCGCTCGTATTAAAATCAGAGAATTAATTTTGCTTTGGATCAAAACTCAGGAATTTGAACAACAACATTTGGCATGGAAACCCGGAATAACTGGAAGGCGCCTTGCTAACTGGCTTGGACACCGCGAGTTTCTCATAACAGGGGCCGATATAGATTTTATCAATAACTTTGAATCAAGTATTTTACGGCAAACCCTTTTTCTTCAACAGGTGGAGAAACTTTTAGGGCCAGGGTTCGATAGAATCGAAACATACAAAGGCCTAATTCTATCTACTCTCAGCATTAGCAATAAACGATTGCTAAAAAAATGGTGTAAATACATTGATCGAGAAATAGCGCANCAGATTTTAATTGATGGNGGACATATTTCAAGGAATCCAGCCACCCTACTTATGTTCTTACGCCACCTTATAGATATTCGCTCAGCTCTTAAGAATTCCAATGAAGATATTTCTGAAATTATCCAACATGGCATTGATAAAATATCTCCAATGATCAGGTTCTTCCGCCATGGAGATGGGGGNCTCGCACTCTTTAATGGTAGCGATGAGAATGAGGGGTGGCTGATCGATATTATACTGGACCGATCAGAAGCCCGAGGAAATCCAATCAATTCCACTCCTCATATCGGTTTTGAAAGACTGGAGGCAAATAGGACGCTGTTACTCATAGATACAGGAAATTCTCCGCCGATCAATTTTGATATTGGGTCCCATGCAGGTGCATTAAGTTTTGAAATGAGCGTTGGAAAAGAGAGAATCATTACAAATTGTGGTGCCCACATCGGTGCAATTGATACATGGTCAGAGGTTCAAAGAACTACAGCAGCNCATTCTACTATTACAGTAGAAGATTTTAATTCTGCCGAATTATTACGAAAAGGCGGTATAGGCGCACGCCCTCACTCAGTACACGCAAAGCGGCAAGAAGGGGATGGTAATGTGTGGATTGATGCGTCTTTATCCGGTTACGGAGGCAATAAGNAAGTGAATCATACTCGTCGAATTTATCTTGCCGCAAACGGAAATGATGTGAGAGGAGAAGATAAAATAACAGGAAAAGATAGTAAAAAATTTGTTGCCCGCTTTCATTTACACCCAACAGTTAGGGCTTCTATGGTTGGGCACGCCGATACCATTCTAATTCGAACTCCCAGTGGACTAGGCTGGCGATTCAAAAGTTCAGGTGGCACAGTNTCTTTGCAAGACGGGGTTTATTTAGGGTTGTCAGGGCAGATAAAGCGAACTGAACAAATCGTAGTTTCTTCCGTAACCAAAGGAAAGGCTGGNCAGATACGATGGGCTATCTCACGGGTCGATAGTTAAAATAAGATACATAGATGTTTTATCTAGATTTATGTTTCAATTTTTTAATTTTGATACCTAAAATATAAAACCATCTTATTGGTTCCAAACTATGATAGAATTTAATAAGACTTGTCTTAGATCTTGTGGGGCGTTACTCAAGGCAACATGAGAAAAATACGCCAAAAAATCGCTTTCGGGCATGACTTGGTTATGGCCTTTCTATCGTTGCCCGCTGCGATGTTTATCCGATTAGGACCTGACATAATCCTCTATGATGCAAAAAATATTTTTTTTGCTGCTACAATTTTTATGCTCATATCCGGCTTTTGTTTTTGGCTGCTAAATCTTTACAGAGGTCTTTGGCGATATGCTTCTTTAAATGACCTGACCGCAATTTTGAAAGCCGTTACATTATCGATTTTAATATTCGTCCTTTTAATGTTTATGCTTAACCGGCTTGAGTGGACCCCAAGATCAACTTTATTTATAAATTGGCTAGTTCTGGCATCACTTCTTGGCGCACCCAGATTAATTTATCGTCAATTCAAAGATCGACGCGGAAATAAAAAACGAAAAGACAGAGAAAATATTCGAAAGATTCCCGTGTTACTTGTTGGCGCAGCCGATGGCACCGAAATGTTTATACGAGAGATAGCACGCAATTCTATTGCAGCATATCAAGTTGTAGGAATTATTGGGGAAACTCCAGGCAGGGTAGGTAGCAATATTCACGGGATTAATGTTTTAGGAGAAATTAATGATTTAAGTACCGTATATCAAAATTTATTGAAAGCTGGTACACCACCAGAACGCATAATAATTACAAAAGAGCATATTTCAAAAGCCACTATACAAGAATTGGTTGCAAAAGCAGAAGGGCTAGGCCTTACAATAGCAAAACTTCCCCGTTTAACAGATTTCCAAAGCAGCGTAGAGGAAACAATTCCTATCCGGCCTATAGCTATAGAAGACGTGCTTGGAAGACCCCAACAGGTTTTAGATCGGACCAGTATGATGGGCCTAGTTAAAGGTAAACGTATACTGGTTACCGGAGCCGGCGGCACCATTGGCAGTGAACTAGCCCGACAAATTGCAGAGTTCGAGCCCTTAAGTTTATGCCTATTAGAGTCATCTGAATACGCACTTTATAGCATTGACTTAGAAATAAAGGAGCGCTATTCCGAGCTTAGAGTCAAATCGGTGATTGCAGATATTCGGGATAATATACGCATCAGTCAAATATTTAAGATGTTCAAACCTGAGCTGGTTTTTCACGCCGCCGCATTAAAACATGTGCCGATAGTGGAANGTGATCCTTCNGAAGGTATTCTTACGAATATACAGGGAACTAAAAATATTGCAGATGTTTGCTGCGAGTCGCATGTAAGCGCAATGGTTCTGATTTCTACGGACAAGGCGGTCAACCCCACAAGTATTATGGGCGCGACAAAACGGGTTGCGGAAATTTACTGTCAGGCACTAGATATAAAAGAAACCAACACGACACGTTTTGTTACCGTAAGATTTGGTAATGTCTTAGGTTCCACTGGTTCCGTTGTCCCACTTTTCCAGCGCCAACTCTCAAATGGCGGTCCGCTAACAATCACACATCCGGAAATGAAACGCTATTTTATGACCGTCCGCGAAGCAGTTGAGTTAGTCCTTGAGGCTACTGTTTTGGGGAAGAAACACGATAGTTACCCGGGTCGCGTCTACGTCCTGGATATGGGTGAACCGGTGAAGATAGTAGACCTCGCACGCCAAATGATCCTGCTAGCTGGTTTACAACCCAATAAAGATATCGAGATAAATTTTACAGGGTTGCGCCCAGGTGAAAAATTATTCGAAGAGCTTCTTCATGATTCAGAACCGCCAGAAGAAACGACTTATGATGGCATTATGCTAGCCGCGCCAAGAACTACCAGTATTGAAACCATAACAGACCAAATTGACAATTTGGTGGAGACAGCCAGGACTGGTAACATCAAAGAAATCGTGACCAAAATGAAGGACTATGTTCCGGAATTCGAGTATAAGACCAATAGACAAAAAACTACTTTCAAAGACAAATGACCGAAAAAAAAGAAAAAAAGATCTCTCGAGCACTTATCTCCGTTTCTAATAAAAAAAACATTGAAGAGCTTGGTAAATTCCTCGATTCGTATGGCGTTGAAATTCTCTCTACTGGTGGCTCCGCACAAGCACTAATTGATGCCGGTATTCCAGTTAAAGAAGTGAGCGCCCATACCGGATTTCCAGAAATCCTAAGTGGCCGCGTCAAAACTCTACATCCAAAAATTCATGGTGGCATTTTAGGCCGACGCGGAGATAGCGCACATAAACTACAAATGAAGGAACACAACATAGAGCCAATAGATTTGGTAGTAGTCAACCTGTACCCTTTTCAAGAGACGATAGAATCGGGTGCTGACCTAAATGAATGTATCGAGAACATTGATATCGGAGGNCCTTCACTTATCCGCGCTGCAGCCAAAAATTATGAAAGTATTACTGTTGTTACCGACCCGGANGAATACAAAACTGTAATNNCNTCCATGCAAGAAAATGACGGNTCTACCACGAAAGAAATTAGAAAAANCCTAGCTGCAGGCGCCTATGCCATGACTGCAGCATATGACGGNATGATNAGTGACTGGTTNTCTAAACAAACAGGCGACNAATTTCCGCTTCGNCACACTTTATGTGGNACNCGTTCCCAACTCATGNGATATGGGGAAAACCCTCACCAGTCAGCNGCTTTCTATAAGACTGCCANAGTTCGTTTTGGGGTTGCTACAGCTACACAAATTCAGGGCAAGGAGCTGAGTTTNAATAATCTNAATGATACAGATGCCGCTTTTGAACTAGTTTCNGAATTTGAAGAGCCCGCGGTCGCAATTATAAAGCATGCCAATCCATGCGGGGTTGCTACGGGGAACACCTCTCTGGATGCATTCAAAAAAGCCCTGAGGTGCGATCCGGTGAGTGCGTTTGGGGGCATCATTGCCCTTAATTGCGAACTTNACGAAATAACCGCCAAAACCATAGGCGAACAATTTGTGGAAGTCATAATCGCACCCTCTGTTTCTAAAGAAGCCCAAAAAATATTAGCTGGCAAAAAGAACCTACGGTTGCTCGCAAGCGGCGGACTACCGAAACCGGATCCTTCCGCCACAGCATTAAAAACGGTCGCTGGCGGTTATCTTTTGCAAAGCACCGACAGCGCTCATATTTCTTCAGCCGACCTGAAAACTGTCAGCAAACGGCAACCCACTCGACAAGAATTGAAAGATCTCATTTTTGCATTCCATGTCTGTAAACACGTCAAATCCAATGCAATTGTTTATGCAAAACAAGGGGCAACCGTCGGAATAGGGGCAGGACAAATGAGCCGAGTAGATTCCTGCCGAATTGCCTCAAAAAAATCGGCAGATGCAGCCACAGCAGCTGGTGAAGATACGCCTCTTGCTAAGGGTTCAGTCGTCGCATCTGATGCCTTTTTCCCCTTTGCCGATGGTTTACTTACCGCGGCAGAAGCCGGCGCTACAGCAGTCATACAACCGGGGGGATCTATGCGTGATGACGAAGTAATTGCCGCTGCTGACGACCATAACCTTGCGATGGTTTTCACTGGCGTCCGCCATTTTCGCCACTGAGTATAACTTCCTTAAATATCATAAGAATAGGGCGATAAGTATGACATATACATTTCGAAATTTTTGTTCGGATGCTCACAATGCTATAGCACTAGATAATAATCACATCGGGCATGAAAAAGTGCGTCAAAAATTAGCCTTCCTACTTAAACATCCGGAATTTATTTCTAAATATCTTTTAAAACTAAAGACAAGCAAGGTAACCTTATATCACGAAAAAAATATGGCTTTTATATCATGGCTCATCTTGGGCTGTTTATGGGCAAGCCACCGGCGTTACAAATATGACAGTTTGGGATCGCCTGGATGATCGCCGCAAGATTAATTATGCCGAACTTGTAAAAAGTAAAAAATTCTCTCTGACACCCCGCGAAGCTGCCTTATTTGATATCGGTGTCATTCATTCCACAGCCCACCCTGAACTCGCCCGCTGGGTGCGGGTTACTGGTGCCAATTTGGATACAATTGAACGATTTACCTATAATCCAGAAAAAATACTGCAAGCCCATGAACCTGAGAAAAATTTAATAGTCTCGAAATAATTTGAAGCGCAACAAACTAGTTCATAAGTGGATGTAGCCCCTGTCTTTAGCTACTGTCGGGAACTAGAAGATACACTAATCAATGTGCTTTTTATGGTTTGCAAGATACCAATCCGCAATTTCGGCGCGGGTTGGAAACCAAACCCCTCCAAATCCCTTCACATAATCTAAAAATTCAGCTAGTGCACGAATACGATATGGCATCCCAATAACGTGTGGGTGTAATCCGAAATTC
>PBFH01000027.1 GCA_002719885.1 Rhodospirillaceae bacterium
TGCCCTGGTTCCAAAACTAATTCACCAAGTAATTTAGCTTCCGATTTTCTTCCCGTTGCACTGAGAATATTTTCAAGTTCGATACTATGATCGAAGTGGTTTTCGATCGCAGCTTTTCCTCGTCCGGTTACGAAAATAAATTCTTCTATTCCAGCCGCCTTTGCCTCTTCCACCGCATATTGAATTAAAGGCTTATCAACAACGGGCAACATCTCCTTGGGGATTGATTTTGTTGCTGGCAAGAACCTAGTCCCCAACCCTCCAACCGGAAACACTGCCTTGCGAACGCGTTGTATCATTTTGTAACCTTTAGATGATGTAAATTTATTAACGTTTTCAAAATAGGGGCGTGTTTGTGCCATAATGATATACACTTAGGCAAGCAATAGTGCCAAAATTATAAATTGTCATTCACCTGTCAAAATTTCTTTGGCCTGATTAATTTTACTAGCAAGATAATTTGACCCACCCTGATCTGGATGAATTTTTTTCATCAAGGCATGGTGAGCAGCCTTAATTTCTTTAGTAGATGCTCCCGGAGAAATATTCAAAACATCATATGCCTCCTCCCGAGTCATTTTATTTTCCGAAGTACTCGGGCCTTTTTGTGAGGAGCCCTTGTTATCTTTTTGACCCCAACGTGCGTGATCATTACGCCAGTCCACCCCAAAAACACGATCTAAATAAGCTTCTAAGATTTGAGAGGATTCTTCATCTTCAATACGACATTGTTCGAGTAAAACAGAAAGTTCTTTTTGATCGAGTTCTCCGAGCCGTTTCCCTTTGAATTTTCCCTCTAAAACGGTCCCATCAAGAACCCCGCTATCATGGTCTAGTGACATTCTGATAAAACGGGTCTTTACACCCGTTGCCTGCCCTCTACTTGGTCCTCTTAAATTTCTAAAAAATTGTTGTGCAGCACGCCAGCGAAGCAACATAGGCAACAAAACTGCCAAAACAAATGTAACGATGCCGAGACCGCGGGAAGCAATCACGTATATGCTCGCACCCAAACCAGCTAACAAACACACCCCAAGTAAAACCTTAATGGCGCGCAATGGATTGAGGCCTACCAATCCTCTAATTATAAGGACCAAGCCGATGGTTATTGCAATTCCAAGAACGAGATATGGCATTTTTAGACCTTTTTCTAAGCCCTATTTCGTCATTTAACTTGAGATGTAATCTGTGCGACTACTTGGCCCGCGTCATTTCCATAATCCTTTAAGGCAGTCAAACCCCCAGCAGCAAAGGCCGCTACGGCGCCAAGAAGTTCGCGTAATTGGTTCGCCGAACCGCCATCAAATCGACAATGAGCTCCTCCGGTGAGGGAAGCAAACTGTTTAAAAGCTTTTGTGGCCACAATATCATCACCTTCTTGAAACGCAAAAATGGGAACACCCAACACCCCCAACTCCCCCGCACTGTGACAAAGCTCATCAACATCTTCTTCCATTGCATCTCCGACATATACTAAAGCATTTACTTTCAGAACTTTTGTTTCACGAATGGCATGGTTGAAAACCTTCCCAATTTGTGTTCTCCCCCCACGACAATATACAGAAGTCATACGACGCACGAGTTCACTAGAAGCCGACAGCCAAGAACTATTTTTGCATTCACCAAATCCTCTGAAAAACACTAGCTGCACTGATAGTCCGCCAAGGCCATCCGTAGCCTTGAACATTTCCCCTTGCGTATGGCAAGCACGATCCCAAGTGGGCTCCCGGCTTGCAGTAGCGTCCATCGCAAACATTAATCGCCCTGTACCACTCGACGATTTTACTTGAGGTACAAGAGCGAGCTTATCCAAAAAATTTGAAACTTCGGAAGAGCTTGCTCTGGGTTTAATATTTTTATTATCACGCACCATGTTTCGTGTCCCTTAACATTAAATATGGTCTCTTTCCGCATATTGCCAATAAAGAGATCAACGATTGTGAATTTCAATCAAAAAACATTCGTTTCCCAACTTTTGCACTATTGATAAGTCCACAAAGCACTTCAACGTTATGGATCATTTCTTCAGTAGAAATCCTAAATTTACCAAAACCGGACACGGCTGCAGCAAATTCGTCTAATTCACCAGTTAAAGACTCAAGGTGAGGATATGGCGTATCATTAAATAAAAATGTCTCAGGTGTTTGATCAGATTTACATACAGTTAATGACTTGTGATCTTTCATCTCTGCCCAGCCTTTGGAGCCCGCTACCCGAATATGCCAAATGCGTGCAGTCGCAGCCAAAGTCACTAGTGTTCCCGTCATACCATTTTTAAAGCGCAGCAATGCCGCTGTAGTGTCATCTATATCAAAATTTATTGCCCGCCTTTCACTATAGGCATCTATAGCCTCAATTTTTCCTACTAAATGAATCATACAGTCTAGCGCATGCACGCCAAGAGATGTCATGCCTCCAGCTGGGCTCTCTTCCCTAGAATCACGCCAGGCTCCCACTGCAACATTTAAATCTGAGGATTGATTTCCGTCTATATGTAATAATGTCCCAAGATCACCTCTATCCAATAACTGCTTTAAGGCCTCAGTATTTTTCATGAAACGCCTGTTATGCCCTAAGGCTAGTACAACATTCGCTTTATGACATGCCTTCACAGAGCGCTTTGCCCCGGCAATGTCTAATGTAAATGGTTTTTCAGTAAAGATATGTTTCCCTGCTTTTGCAGCAGCAACAATCTGATCTTCGTGTTGAGTATGAGGTGTTGCCAGAATAACGGCATCAATTTTGGGATCAGTCAACAAGTCATCAAAGCTCTCGCGCAAATCTATGCTATTTTTTATACAAAAATCTTCCGCTTTAGATTTCGTCCGAGTGACCCCAGCTGTAAATTTTATATGTTCGCTCTGCCCCTGAACAGAATTAACGAGATACTGCCCCCACCTGCCTATTCCCACTATTGCAGCGTTAATCATCTTATGGCCTTTGTAGAAAATAAAGATACTTAAGTTTGCCCACCAGAATAGATATGGGCAAGGAATATCACCGTTGCGGACACTAATTTTTCAGCACAAACTGATATTTTGAAATCGAAGGATAACAAAATGCCTTCCATACTTAATCACCTTGCAATCACTACTGATAACTACAATACCCTTGGTATGTTTTATCGCACATATTTCGACAGGGCCGTTTCCGGGGATACAAACCGTGAACGCCGTCCCATTTCACTTGGCGACGGTTATGTCGGAATTACACCTATACCTATGCGCAGCGGACGACGTACCTGCATAGATTACTTTAGTATTGAAGTAGAATTTTTTTTGAAACAAACGCGAAAATAGTCCAATTTTATCCAGATTTAGAAATCGTCGAGCGACCGAGCGGACGGCCTTTCGCCAGCTTTAGTACCCATGATCCAGCTGGAAATTACTTCGATTTATCACAGATTGGACATGGGAACCGTTCTGAGGTTTATAAAATGAAGAGATGGAAACAACATATTACAATAACCCATTTTGCAATTCGTGTAATAGAAGTCGAACGTGTAGCAAATTTTTATAGTAAAATTTTTGGTCTGAAATCTATAAATGACCCCGGCAAGGATAGGGGTCACCGTTTCACTGATATCCGGGTAACCATGTCCATACTACGTTGGAAGATCTCAGATTTTTATGAATCAGGAATTGAACAACTCGCAATGGATCATATTGGTTTTCGTGCCTCAAATCTAAATTCTTTTATTAGACGCGTAGACAAGTGGACTAACGAAAACCCGCATATTGCACCCAGACCAATAGGTTTTACTGACAAATGCAAAGCCGGTCTAGCACTCCTCAAGCGGTCTCCTTATGCTGCCTACTCTTTAACAGACCCAGATGGTAACCTAACTACTGTATTTGAAACCCCAAATTGTTAAATGACCATTGATGGCAATGAACTCAAAACCTGAGGATACAGACCGACCCAAATCCTTCGCGGCTCTTCGTAACCAAGGTGCCCGAATCTACCTGATCGGATCTTGCCTCGCAATGCTAGGGGACAGTATCGAACACGTCATCAGTTACTGGATTATATATGAGAAATTTCAATCACCAGAACTAGGAGGGTTTGCAATAATTTCGCATTGGGGACCATTTTTGCTTTTCTCTTTTTGGGCAGGCTCTTTGGCGGACCGGTTTGATCCGAGGCGTGTCATTCAAATTGGAATGTTGCTATTCATATTAGCCTCACTAGGCTGGGGCTATTTTATAGTCACCGACAGTCTTGAAAAATGGCATGCTGCCATCCTACTCACTATACATGGTATGGCTGGCGTCTTATGGAATCCGGCTGGTCAACTTTTGGTGCACGATATAGTCGGAGGCCAGCAGCTGCAAAGTGCTATTCGACTGATGTCTTCGGCTCGCATGTTGGGTTTCTTGATGGGACCCGCCATTGGTGGCATTTTGATGTTTGCCTTTGGATCAGCCACCGCCATATTTTTGAATTTTTTAATATACTTACCCCTTGCCATTTGGCTTTGGAAGGCACCTTACGGCCCTAAATTTCGAAAAAATCAATCAGAAGAAATTCGCCAACGGGCAGTAAAAAGCTTTTCAGATGTAAAATCAGCGATCAAAGAAATTTATAAAATCCCGGTTGTATTTTCCATGACCATACTTGCGGGTGTTGCGGCGATGATTGTCGGCAACGCACACCAAGCACAAATGCCGGAATTTGCGTATGATTTCGGCTTCTCTGATACCAGCATTCGGTACAGCGTCCTGCTGGCTGCTACTGCTACCGGTGCATTTACGGCAGGAGTAGTGCTGGAATCAAAAAGTCTCTTGCCAGCAAAAGTTAATACGGCTTTTGTCCTCGCTTTGATCTGGTGTCTGATGATAGGAGGATTCACAATAACGACAAACTTTTATTTCGCGGTATTATTGCTATTTGGAGCAGGTTTCGTTGACCTAGCCTTTAATGCAATGACCCGCACTCTGGCGCAAATTCACGCCCCACCCCACCTACGAGGAAGAGCTATAGGGCTCTTCAACGCTGGTAGTTTGGGCATGCGAACATTTAGCGGTTTTACTATAGGTGTAGGAGGCGGATTTATTGGTATTCATTGGTCTCTCGGAATAAGTGTTACAGTCCTTTTTGTTGTTATAATTATTCTTTTTGCCTACTGCGTAAATCGAATCCAAATCATCAACACTAACCAATAACTTACTTGGTCCTGGGTTACTAATTATCTGATTTTGACCTAGATACAACCATATCATACCAGGGTTTGTTATCCCGCGTTTTTGCATCATCAACATATAATGCCTTCAGCTCAGTATACTCATTAAGCCCTACGTCTCCAAATTCGCGACCAATTCCCGACTGTTTATACCCTCCAAAGGGCGCCCTCTCTGAAAGGATATGCCACTCGTTGATCCAAATTGTCCCTGACCGCAAGCGTGAGGCGATATCTTTGGCCTTTCCAATATCAGAACTCCAAATGCCTGCTGACAGGCCGAAGATGGAGTCATTGGCCATCTCAATCGCCTCTTCAACATTATTGTACTTCATCACGCCTAGGACTGGCCCGAATATTTCTTCTCTTGCTATACGCATATTGTTGGTTACACCAGTGAACAAAGTAGGTTGTATAAACCAGCCCTTTTCTAAACCTTTTCCCGTTTCTTGCTGCCCGCCACAAGCGAGCACCGCCCCTTCTTTTTTTCCAATTTCTATGTACCGAAGGACAGAATTCATCTGTCCTTCGGAGACCACCGGACCTAACTGAGTGGATGGATCAAGGGGATCGCCTATTTTCATAGCTTCTAGTTTTTCTAACATTTCCTTTACGAATTTATCGTGACCCTTAGCGTCTAACATAAGACGGGTACCAGATTCACAAACTTGGCCCTGGTGATAAAAGGAAGCCCAAATTGAGCCATCGACAGCTATATCAAGGTCGGCATCCTCCAGGACAATGTTTGCCCCCTTACCACCACACTCCAATGTTACCTTCTTAAGTGTCCCTGCAGCTTTAGACATAATTTCACGACCAACTTCTGTTGATCCCGTAAATGCAACTTTATCGATATCGGGATGCGTCGTAAGAGCCTCACCAATAACACCCCCGGGTCCACTAATGATGTTTACAACACCAGGAGGTATTCCCACCTCATCAAACACTTTCGCTAGTTCTAAAGCCATTACCGGCGTATCAGAAGCTGGTTTAAGAACTACCGTGTTACCGGTAGCCAACGCTGGACCAAGCTTCCAAATCGCCATCATATACGGGAAATTCCATGGGATAATTTGTGCACAAACTCCTATTGGCTCCCGAATGGTATAGTTGAAGGATCGGCCTTCTCGCATCAGCTTATCAATAGGCTGAGGTTCTGAATTAAAGCGCTTAGCTTGCTCTCCAAAAAACGTAAGTTGTCTCGAAGCAAGAAACGCATCTGCTCCGGTTTTATTTATGGTGCCACCAGAGTCAAGAGATTCCAGACGAGCGTAATCTTTCATGCGCTCCTTTAAAATCGCTCCGGCTTTTAAAATCAGATCGCTACGTTCCTCACCAGACATGCGAGACCACGGACCACTGTCAAAAGCGGTTCTGGCCGCTGCGACTGCTTTATCAACATCAATAACGCCGGCATAGGGAATACTGGCTATTTTTTCTCCATTAAATGGATTAATTGTATCATAACGATCACCGCTATCTGCATCGACAAATTGTCCACCGATATACATTTTATATGAATCCATAATGCCTAATACTCCATAAAATTTAGTTGTTCTTTGTATAACTCAGGATCTGCACTAGTTCCATATGCCAATATATCTTTTAACACCACCGGTTGACGGATTGCCTTCGTGAACCGAATATCTGTCGAGTTTTATCAACCAGACCTCAATCATAGCGGTAAAAGGGACTAACATGGCGAAGAGACCAAATAAAAAGGCAAGAACAGCTGGAAAAAAGCCAAGAAAATCAAAATATAAATTCATCAAGGTTAATAAAAGAAATAATATTTGTAGTATTCAACTAAATAGGCCTGATTTTCTTAATGCTATTAATATCGAGATGTCTCAGGAAATTTCCAATGTATTGATAGAGGCTGAAACAGATAGAAAGATAACCGCCATAATTTTAAGCGGCAATGATAGATCTTTCTGCGCTGGAGCCGACCTTGGACGTATGGGAAGTAAACCTGAAGATCGTTTTGATATGTACAGAGAACGCTTTAACATCGCTCCTAACCGTCAATTATATCGGGTTCTCTGTTTTTATACCAAGCCGGTAATTTCGGCAGTTGAAGGTTATTGTCTTGGCGGCGGTTTTGAAATGGCAATGTGGGGTGACTTTATCATCGCTGGTAAAAATTCTCAGTTTGGTCTCCCTGAGGTAAGACACAGTCTAATCCCCGGGGGTGGGGGCACACAAAACCTTCCAAGGTTAATCGGCCCGGCCTTAGCCAAAGAAATGATATGGACAGGGAGAAGGCTTGGAGCGGATGAGGCTAAAGAACTTCGTATTGTCAATCATGTGGTTCCTTCCGGCCAAGCTCTAAAAAAAGCCAAGGAAATTGTATCTGAAATGGCAAAAAATGGACCACTTGGGATAATGATGAGCAAACAGGCAATAAATCGTGGCTTGGATCAAAGTCGTTTTAACGGTTTCCTCGGAGAAGGAGACTTAGCGCATATGTTAACATTCTCTGAAGATAGAGCAGCAGGTCTGACAGCTTTCAAGGAACGTCGTCGGGCAGATTTTAAAGGACAATAAAATATTAAAACAAGGGTGGAAAGACTGCCATTCCTCTTTTAAAACAATATTTGATAATCTTTCAAGAATAAGGAGCTCCTAATGGGTGATGACGGCTTACGTGGCTTCATGCGCGAGGTAGATAAAAAGGGCGATCTCGACAAGCGAGACACCCAGCAAAAAGATACGGAAAAACAACAAGCCAAGCGCGCACGCAATATGCAAGATCAAGGGATAAGAGGTTACCTCCAAAAACTTGAGAATAGTGGAGAAATGTTGCGTGTAACGAAAGAAGTCGACCCCCAGACTAATCTGTCTGCGATTGAATGGAAGACATACGACCAACACGGTAAAGCAACAATCTTTGATAATATTAAGGGTCACCCGGAATGGCAGGTATGCAGTCAAATTTTTACTGACCGAACCAAATGGTCTATGGGTGTTAACCTGCAAGAAGATGAGTTTCTGGAGGGAATGCTTCGTAAAGTATCAAAGCCCTTGGAACCAGTTATTCAGGATACCGGGAATGCTCCCTGTAAAGAGGTTATTAAAATCGGGGAAGAGGCATCACTTTACGATATTCCTGTAGTAACCATTTCAGAAGAAGATGGCGGGCCTTTTATACCAGCGGGTATGGCCATTGTTAAAGATCCTGAAAGTGGGATTCGTAATATGTCTATTCACAGACAACAGGTTTTCGATGAAAGAACCACCGGCTTTTTAATCTTACCCCGACAGGCTCGCCGTATTCACGACAAGTACACGCAAAGAAAGGAACCTATGCCGGTGGCAGTAGTTATCGGTGCCCACCCGGCTATTTGGTTTGGATCTGCCTTTACAACCACTTTTGGAGTAGACGAGCTAGCCGTGGCGGGTGGTGTGCTTGGGGACCCGGTAAGATTGGTAAAATGCGAGACAATAGACGTGGAAGTCCCTGCAGATGCCGAGATTATAATTGAGGGCGAAATAATACCGGGCGAGCTGCGCCACGAGGGACCTTTTGGAGAAGTTCCCGGGACCTATGCGGAAGCAGATGAATGCGAAGTTTTTCATGTTAAGGCAATAACGCATCGTCGGGATCCGATATATTATGCTTTACATTGTGGCGCGCCCATAACCTGTACGCAGGCAACAACTGGGATTGGAATTGAGCTTGCTACTTGGGACCATTTAAGCAAAGTCGAAGGTGGTATGGACATCATGGATATCCGGTGTCATGCCGCAGCTGGTTTAATGATGATTGTTATAAAACTGCGTCCAAAAATGTCAGGACAGGCCAAGACGGCTCTGCTTGCTGCTCTTTCAGGGCCCTATCTACACCCAAAACTAGCAATTGCCGTCGACGAAGACATAGATGCCAATGACCTACGTCAGGTTATGTGGTCTGTCACTACCCGAGTAAACGCTGCTGATGACGTCGACCTAATACCCAATACACGAACTTTTCCACTGGACAAGGTATCTCCGGTGCCTGAAGGGGGCCATCAGTTTGAACGTATGGGAACAAAATGGTTGATTGATGCTACGATGCCTGCAGTAAGCCGGCCAGATCAGCGCCAGAGATTTGCTCGTGCTATGCCTAAAAATTTTGATCAAGTAGAGCTGGAAGACTTTTTACCAGAAGACCTATTCAAGTAAGTTTTAGTATAAATAATGACCACGGGCCAATCAGTATTTAGCGTATCGGCAACGACATTCCATAAGTTTAATTTCCTGTAGTTAATTGTTGGGCTCCAGGCGAACTAGTCGACCGTCTAATTCATCAGTGATAAGATAAATAAACCCATCAGGTCCTTCTCTTACATCGCGTACCCTGCCAATCTTATCTTTAAGCAACCGCTCTTCCTTGGAAATTACATTCCCTGTGATTTCTAAACGAACCAACATTTTATTCTTGAGGCTACCAATAAAAAGATTATTTTTCCATCTAGGAAATTTGGTGCCAGAATAAAAAACCATACCAGAAGGGGCAATTGAAGGGGTCCAATAATATTGAGGTTGTTCCATTCCGGGCGCCCTCGTTCCTAAACCAATTTTCGACCCATCATAATCAACACCATGCGTAATCATCGGCCATCCGTAATTTTTACCAATATTGATGATATTTATTTCATCACCGCCACGTGGGCCATGCTCATGTGTCCAAACAGCCCCACTTAAAGGATTGAGTGCCATCCCCTGTGGATTGCGATGTCCATAGCTAAAGATTTCAGTTCTAATGCCAGCATGTTTATTTACAGGATTGCTTTTCGGTATGCGGCCATCATCTCGGATCCGAATTATTGAACCGGAATGATCACTAAGCGCCTGAGCTCGTAGCATTTCTCCGCGATCGCCCGTACTAATAAAAAGATAACCCAGGCGATCGAAGATCATCCTGCCTCCAAAGTGCCTACCTCCAAATACCTTAGGTTTGGCATCAAAAACTGTGACTGGTTTTCTGAGTGCGCTTGTTTCCGGATCAAACACAAAGCGCGTTACCCTTGTATTAACTCCGGTTTTACCTTTCGCAGCATAAGATAAATAGATCTGACGATTGCTATCAAACTTAGGGTGTAACAAAACATCAAACAATCCACCCTGTCCACTCGCGACAACATTCGGAACGCCATCTAAGGGTGTTGGATCAAGTTTTTTATTTTTGAAAAGTCTAAGCCTTCCAGTTCTTTCGGTAATTAGCATCGCTTCCCCAGACAGAAACGCCATACTCCAGGGGTTTTC
Organism: Rhodospirillaceae bacterium; assembly: GCA_002719885.1. Lineage (GTDB taxonomy): Bacteria > Pseudomonadota > Alphaproteobacteria > MPNO01 > UBA2964 > UBA2964. The sequence continues at coordinate 10,427 of PBFH01000027.1, forward strand.
GAGGCCACTTGCCAATTCAACTATGCGATAATCATGTAATTCCGATTTTAGAGAGATAGCATATACCAGATTAGGGAAGGTCGCGGCAAAAGTTACCAGAAACACAGTGGTAAATTTGACTAATAAATAAAGGTCTTTGAACAACATATTAAACAAAATGAATTAGTCTTAATTCATATCAAGAAATTTAATTAGATAAATGCTATAAAATAAAGCTTATAGCTCCCAAGGTCCCTAGCTCCGTCGGATCCAAAATGACCCGGCGCTTGGCTATAAGTAACCCTTTTCTTGTTATTCTTAAACCATATTCATACCGCCCGACATAAAGCCTCAGCGAGGCGTTTCGTCGATATCTATATACAGAAAAATTGGCAGAAACGGATAAATTATTTCCTTCACATTCTGTTATCCGGACATTTGCAATCATCCGACGCGTTCGGCTGCGAGGGGATTCGGCATGCGCTTCGGTATCGCACAAACGTTTAACGCGAGCCTTCACTCTGATAAAATCATCCGCAATCAAAAACAAAGTGTCTTGGGCCGAGCTGTCGGGCGCATCATTGGAGGGGATTTCATAAACCGCGTCTTGTGTAAGAAGTCTAAGCCACTCCTCCAATTTCCATTGATCCAACAGAGCCGCTTCATGATAAAGAAAATCTTCGACCTTATTTCGGGTAATTTTTTCTTCATTCATCAATTATCTTCCATCATTTTATTCCATTGACGCCAGAACGCACGCAGGTGCTCCTCATCGGTATTCAATTGTTCACCTTCTTTGTTAAGCCCGCGTGTCATTTCTGACCACTCAGTTTCACGCCAAGTTGCAAGGCCTGCCTGTACCGCCTCTAAAGCCTCTACATCGTCAGGTGTTGCAAAACCACCGGGCCCATAGAATGTCAGGAAACTATCAAGACGACGGGCCCGTGCTCGTTCTGACTCTTCCTTTGTTCCAAGCGCCCATGCTGTTACCTTCATATGGTCAACCGCTACCGGCCAAAAGGTTCGAATTGTCACTGATGAACCATCATTTATTACAAGATTGGGAAATACGACCAAATTACGGTTTGTATCCGCCACACGAGCCGCTCTTTGTTCTCCCAAACGTTCAACAAGCTCGTCCCTTATTTCTTCGATTTCCTGCTTGGCCTCTTCACCGTAGATAGAAATCCAACGAGCGACAGGCCGACCCCGGAAATTTATATTGTCAATTACTGCGTGACCGTTACCCAGTCCTTTTCCGATACCTTTGGATGGTAGCAGAAGACCCTGACCCTTAGGAGGTTCAACCTGTACTCCAGAGTCCCGCATATAATCTAGCCATGTTTTGTGTGTCGTCAAAAGGTGATAATCATCAAAACTGTTTTCAACTAAGAGTTTCCAATTTGCTCGGATATCATACTCTTGTGTGCCCTTTATTACCTGCATATTTCCGCTAGGGGACTGATCAACAACAAGGTTGATATACTCAGTTGCTTCTGCAAGGTACTCCTCAAGATTGCTAATATCAGGTTTAAAACTTATAAACCAAAAACCACGATATGATTCTACATGGGGAGGTTCGGCAAGAGAAAAATTTGATTTATCAAACCCTGGTGGATAGGATTCCTCTCCCGGGACACCAACCAACTTCCCATTCTGGTTATAGCTCCAACCGTGATAAAAACAGTTATACCTTTTGGTATTACCGCATGGCTCTCGACAAACCATTGCCGCTCGATGACGACATGCATTTAAAAAAACACGGACACCACCGCTGCTATCACGACAAAATATAATTGGGCGACCACAAACTGTTCTCGTTTGGTAGTCACCGGGCTCTATTATCTCCGATTCATGGCCACAATAAATCCACGACCTATCAAAAATTTGAATTTGTTCGCGTTCCAAGATTACGGGATCCGCAAGTGTCCTGCGATTAAGCCGGAATACCATTTGATCTGGCTGATCAATGATAAAGGGAGATTCAGTCAAAATAATACACCAAATTTTTTATTGTGGTGCCTNATATTGCAATAGAAAATTGTGGAAATAAACACTTNCTNTCAATGAGANACAGCTTCATATTCACGACGCNTCTCCATAATTTCTAACAAGTTTCCTCCTGGATCACGAATAAAAAATCTATCCTGATGGAAATTGCGATCTTTTGAATAGGAAGCCTCAGCTTCAATAATTTGAATTTTTGCGCTTGCAAATTTCAACCGGGCCTCTTTCAAATTATTGACTTGAAATGCAAGGTGGTTCCTAAGGGTATTTTTAAAATCCAGGTCTTTCGAGCTTTTACCGCGAGCAATACCAACATGCAGCTCATACCAAGGACTTTCAGAAATACAAAAATGGCCGCCGGACGGTCCAAGACTATCTGGTTTTTTCAGCTGTTTAAAACCAATGAGATCCCTATAGAACTCGATGGCTTCTTGTTCTCGATCAGGGGGAACTTGAACGTTAAGGTGATCAACACGCGNCAAAATTTGCATAATCGAAACTCCTCCANTTTTTAAATGATAAAACCNTAAAGCTAGGACTTACAACCTTTTAACGTAAACTCGGAATGGTTTGCTTATAAGGAAACCNCATGCCAAAGTTGGCAAATGACNGACGANAATGNAAATTTGANAAAACAAANAGGTTTTAATCAACGNGGNCCNAGGGACCTTCGGGAATGGATGGATATTGTTGANGCNGATGGTGAATTACATNGAATTACCGTGCCCATCAATGCAGAAGAAGAATTGGCNGCNACNACCTATATGGTNGCNAGGGATGAAAATGCNCCTGCGTTGCTTTTTGAAAATATAGAGGGTGATACATCTGGGACAAGAATTCTTAGTAACATGCTTGGTGCCAGCAATCGTCGCTTCGCACTCGCCGTTGGATTGGATCCCAATCTTTCAACCCGTGACTTAATTCTATCAACTCGGGAAATTAGTCAGCGTAGAATAAAACCTGTAAATGTCCCAGCTGGTACTTCTCCTGTAAATGAAATCGTTCTCACAGGCGATGAAATAGACCTAACAAAATTACCTGTACCACAATTTTGGCCTCGTGATGGCGGAAAGTATATTGGGACAGGGGATATTACATTCACCAAAAATCCGGAATCTGGCCGTATAAATATTGGATGTTACCGACAAATGNTGCATGGCCCACGCCGTGTAGGCATGTATTGCTCACCGGGCAAGCATGGTCTCCTCGACCGAGAAGCTTGGTGGAAACGTGGTGAAGATTGTGAAGTAGTCGTGGCCTACGGTATTGACCCAATACCCTTTATGGTGGCCGCTCAAGCCTACAGTAGCGAAACTTCTGAACTTGATATAATTGGCGGTTTACTTGGTACACCATTTGAGCTTACAGAAGGAATTTCTACATCCCTACCGATACCCGCACGGGCTGAGATTGTGATAGAGGGTACAGTATCCAAAGGCGATCTGGAAATGGAAGGACCACTTGGAGAATTCACCGGATATTATGGTCGACCTAAAGAACCGCAACCTGTTATCAATGTTACAGCCTTGCATATGAGAAAAAACCCGATCATGACAGCTGCACTGATGGCAGACTATCCAGCGTGTGAGATTGGCGCCTACTACGCAATCCAAAGATCAGCGGCAATTTGGGACGACCTCGAACGTTTTGGTATCCCCGGTATAGAAAGTATATATTGTCACCCAGCAGCAGCATCAAGCTGGGGAATGACAGTGGTATCAATCAAACAACAGTATGCTGGACACGTAGCACAGACACTATCCTCCACTGCACAATGCCCGGCGGGTGCATACTTTACCAAATGGGTTATCGCCGTTGATGATGATGTAGACCCAACAGACATCAACCAAGTTTTGTGGGCCCTTAGCACNCGAGCCAATCCGGTTGATGATATTGATTTACAACGGAAGACNTGGTCAACCGGCTTGGATACCAGTCAATTTCCTCCAGANGTAAGGCCTTATGGCTCCAAGGCATTAATCGACGCCTGCAAACCCCATATGCATTTGAAGGACTTTCCAGTCCGTACAATGGTTAGGAAAAAAGTCTACGATCGAGTTTCCCAACGTTGGGAAGAAATGCAACTGCCCGGNACTCCNCCAGACTTNGCATNANTTGATGANATNCAGANTTGAAANTCTTTTTANTNAAANCCGANAGATATAAAAAAAAGTGCAANATTGCATACAAAATTATCTAGTCTAANGAAACGTAACCCTCGCGNATATCTTCGTCACGGCTTTTTAGATCTCTNTCCGAAGGATCTCCGTAGCCTCCGCCACCTGCAGCTTCTATCATCATAGTGTCCCCCGCTTCCAAATTTATACTGGTGGTGATGGGCATTTCTTTCTCATCGGTTTTACCGGGATTGATCAAAAAACGACTGGGACGACCGGGCTGTCCTCCTGCGACCCCGCGGGGTGGTCGAACGGCTCTATCCCCGCGAAATATGACCAAACCCGGCTGTAAAAGTTCATACTCTCTTCTCATAGCTAGACCTCCCCTATACTGACCATCACCGCCAGAGTTAGGAATCAANTCAAACTTTGTGANCCTGCANGGAAATTCAGACTCTACAATTTCTATNGGCGTCACGTAAATATTTGANAGATGGACGGTTGTACCNGAGGCACCATCTTGNGATGAAGAACCTCCGTAAGCTGACCCATAAATTTCATACTGATTTCCNCGTGGTTTCCTCGGCCCNTCTCCCCAATCTATNGTCAGTCCNCCGCCACTCCCACCACTATATGCAGCAGCNCGCTTCGTTGAGAAAGGTCCAAATGCCTCGAGCAACATATCGATAACAGTCATACAAGTCTTCATGTATGAGCTGCACGGAGCAGGGGGTATTGGNCTNACAACTGTNCCTCGCTTCAATTTTATGGANACCNCNNCCCTCACAGCATCACTGTAAATTANGTTGGGATTTACCATCCCTATCAANACNTGGTAACAACAGGCCTCTACAAGGGCACGACGAATATTAACCGGCCCCTTCCCTTGAAGGTCACTTTGAGAAAAATCAAATTCAACTTCACCTTTCTTTACAGTTATTCGGACATGCATCCGGATNGGTTTACCTCGATCAATGCCATCGCTATCAAGGTAAGATACCGCCTCCTCTACCCCGTCCGGCAACTGTAAAAGAGCTTCGCGAAACTCGACACCGGCCGCTTCGATCATCGCTTTAAGAGCTCCCTTTAGAGCCTCAACACCGAGTTCAGAACAGATTTTATTCAACCTGTCACGTCCAATAAAACAGGCCGCTACTTGGCCCCGTAAGTCACCTAATGTTAATTCCGGTTGTCTACTATTTGCCGCGATCAATCTTTCNATGGCCTTGTCATAACGGCCCGCCCGATAAAGTCTAGTTGGGGGATAGAGAATACCCTCCTGAAAAAGCTCGGTAGCCTGCCCCCATGTAGATCCAGGCATTGTTCCGCCAACGTCGGCTTTATGGGCTATCGAACCAGCAAATCCAATAAGTTCTCTTTGGACAAAAATTGGAACTATAACCCCCATATCGGGGACATGCGGCATACTNCCGTCATANGGGTGATTAGTGATAAAAACATCNCCTTCGCAAAGCCCTTTGTCTCCGACTAGTTCTAAAATTCTCTCGACGAAGTATCNATAGGCTGTAGAGTGGAAAAACATCGGAGGGGCAACAAGTAATCGCCCTTCCGAATCCAGAATTACACAACTAAAGTCTCTAGATTCCCGAACGATCGTTGAGTAGCCAGAGCGAAAAAAATGGTGGTGCATCTCATCCATTAGGCTCCCGATACGATTGCGGAGTATCTGTACTGTTATGGAATCAATATTATCTTTTGCTTTACCATTCATGATTGTTTTTCCACATGAAGAAGAAGATTTCCCGCCTTATCCAGAGCAGCTCCCCAGCCCTTGGGAACTACCGCAGTAGAATCTAATTGTTCAACTATTATTGGACCTGAGACTATTTCCCCAACAGGAAAATTATCCCTTCGCCATACACCTGCTGTAACCGCATTTCCTAACGAATCTCGAAATGTTCGTTGCTCAACTTGGGCGGTTTTTTTATTTTTATTTGGCCCACCCATTAAATTTAATTGAGCCTTCTGGATCGGCACTACTACCCTTAAACGGTAGCTTACAATCTCGATTACCGCGTCGCGAGCTGCGTGCCCGTGAACGGCTTCATGACGCTCATGAAATCGGTCTGCTAAAGCGACTAAACTATTAACATCTAGTGGGGTCGGTAATCCTCTCATAGGTATTCTAATCTCATAACCCTGACCGGAGTAACGTAGGTCAACCTCTCGAATAAAATCCCGTNTTTCGTCACCCAGATCTTCATTTTGCAATTCCTNAGATGCCTCATTCTCCAGCGTCCGGAACGTAGATTCAACATGATCCGGTTCAGTGCCCTCCAGAGCCTTTAAATCAGACTTTATATAATCATGAACTACATCTGCACAAAGAAGCCCTAGGGCCGAGAAGGCGCCTGGGTTGGTGGGAATAAGAACCTTCCCAATGCCAAGATCTGCTGCGACATCAACCGCATGTACAGGGCCGGCTCCGCCAAATGGAACAAGAGTGAAGTCTGATAAGTCAATCCCTTTTTTAGCAGCTTGAACACGAATTTCATCTGCCATTCTTGCATTGATCACCCTAGTAATACCGGCTGCAGCAGCCGTGATGTCGATACCCATCGGCGTTGCAATCTTTTCATTGATTGCTTGGGCTGCTTTCTCTTTATCTAGAGACATTTCACCACCCAGAAAATATTCTGGATTTAGGATACCCGATACGACATCAGCATCGGTTACAGTTGGCTGCACTCCCCCTTTATTATAACAAACCGGACCGGGCAAAGCACCAGCACTACCCGGCCCTACGGCAAGCATACCAGCCGCATTAACGGTCGCAATACTGCCTCCACCCGCGGAAATAGTAGTAACATCCAATGCCGGGACAGCAACCATACGCCCCGAAATATACGCCTTCGAATGTTCTAAGGGGGTTCCATTTTCTATAAATGCAATATCACAACTCGTTCCACCCATATCCATCGTAACGATATCGCTTACACCCTCACCAACTCCCAAAAGATGGGCCGTTCCTTGGACGCCCGCGGCTGGGCCTGACAGAAGAGTATGCACTGTCTGCACCTCTGCATTTGCAGACAAAGGCATCACACCTCCGTTTGATTGCATTAGAAAACGACGACGCGTGAAGAGTTTTTTTTGATCCAGTCCATCTGCCAAATCAGAAATATATCCAGACAGGACAGGAACTAGATATGCATTTATTAGGGTTGTCGAATAGCGAGGCCACTCACGAATTCGCGGTAAAACCTCACTAGATAAAGATACGAATGCGTCTGGCGCAATCTCCCTAATTATTTCTGCAGTTTCTTTTTCATGAAAATTATTCATATAGGAAAAAAGATAGCAAACAGCAAAAGAGTTTACTCCCTCTAAAATCAAGGTTTTGCATGCTTTTTCTACTTCGTCCCTATCAAGCGGGATTATTTCTTCTCCCAGATAATCAACCCGACATGCAATTTCATGAGTTTGAGACGCAGGAGCCAAATGAGTTGGTCGTTTAAAGAGGTGATCAAACGGGTTGGCCCGATCCCTTGCTTGTGTTTGCACCTCACAAATTGCGCCGTAGCCACTATTTATTAGAAGACCAATTTTCGCGCCCTTCCCTTCCAGAAGGGCATTAGTCGTAACCGTTGTACCATGGGCAAAAAAAGAAATGTCTTCGGGAGAAACGCCACTATCCAGTATACGATGCAAACCATGTAGAACCGCCTCAGCCGGATTTTGGGGTGACGAAGGTAACTTTTCAATTCTGACAGAACCACAATGCAAGTCATTCAGGACTAGATCCGTATGAGTACCACCAACGTCGACACCCAGATGGTATCTAGCCTGTCCGTTGTCTTTTACCATTCTTTTTATTTTCAGCGGCTAATTTTTGATCTTCTTATATGGCCTCATTGTCAAACCATATGTCAACATAAGACAGTGACAGAGTGGAGTAGGATAAATAATATTCCTCAATAAAATTTATCAGTTTATAGGTTGAAATGAGCACAGAAATTAAAATTAAAGCTTCTGACGGGCACTCATTTGATGCTTGGCAAAGCGAGGCCAGAGGAGAAAAGAAGGGCAGCGTAGTTGTTCTCCATGCTATTACCGGGCGTATCAGCCACCTCGCAGATGTCTGCGACCAATGGGCTGATAATGGCTATACCGCCATTGCTCCTTCCCTTTTTGACAGGATCTCACCAAATATAATCAATAGCTATGATCCCGACGGGGTTAAAGCGGGGATCTGTCATTACACATCTCTAACAGAAAAACAAATTTTAACCGATATTGCCGCATCTTCCGAAAAGGTCAAAAGAAATCAACCCATAGTAATTTCCGGGTTCTGCACCGGAGGTACATGGGCTTGGGTCAGCGCAGCTAAACTGCATTTTGATGCCATGGTCAACTATTACGGAAGCCATGTACCCGCCTGGCTTCATATTAGCCCCAATTGTCCGTCAATTATCCACTACGGTGACATCGATCACTGCGTCTCAATGAAGGAAATAGCGGACATCCAGACTGCCAATCCAGACTTGAAAATAAAAATTCACCCTGGCGCAAAGCACGCCTTTTTCAACCCAGAGCAAGAAAGTTATCACACTGAGGCGGCAAAAATTTCCTGGGCACAGTCTATGGAATTTCTCGACCAAGTCCTCTTTTAAAAATCGATCCTGTAAAACATTAAGGACCAATTTTTGAAACTTCCTCCCTAGTCGAAAAGATCAGGAAATTTCTCACGTATCTTTTCTTTCAGTGACGGACTCGCTTCGGCAACCTTTGGGAAATCTTCTTTCCAACCGTAAGGTCGACAAGCATCAATAAGGCCTCGATTATTTTGCCAAGGCGGTTCGCGCAACAGTGGGTCAAGGGGTGTAGACCAAGATCGTTTTACAAACTGGACATCTTCGGGTGGGTCGCACCGAGTGGACATGGCCCATATCACATCAAACATATTAGAGGGATCAATATCTTCATCCACGACGACAACCCAGCGACCCGCGTAATTTCCCGCATGACAATTCATAACAAGCATGCCTGCTTGTGAGGCATGGCCGGGATAGAGTTGTTTGATAGCAATCACATTGAAAAGACGTCCCGCGCCCGCCTCATGACACCAAACGCCTCGAATGCCATTGAGGCCGGCCTTCTCACACTCATCCCAAATCATGGCAGACTTCACTGCTGCCCGTGCAAAGGTAAAGTTTTCTGGCGGCCTGGATGGTATAGCTAATGTCAAGATTGGATTTTTACGATAATATACACGATTAATTTTTACTGACGGAAGAAGGGTAGCATTAGAGGCATAATAACCCATGAATTCCCCGAAGGGACCCTCCTCTCGCAAATCGTCAGCGTTGATTTCACCTTCTAGGACAATTTCAGCATGTGCCGGGATAGGCAAGCCATGTAACTCACTCTTGATAACTTCCAAGGGCCTACCCCGCATTCCACCAGCATATGCAAATTCATCAACCTCGTGATCGATTTCTTGATGTGAAACCAAGAAAAGAAGTGGATCGTGACCGCATGAAATTAGAACCGGGCAGGGTTTCCCTTCTGAGAAATATTTTTCACTGATCAATCGCCCCTGTTTACCGGGGGACATCCAGATCCCCACGGTATTTTTATCATGTACCATGACGCGATAGGTAGCAGAATTAATCCACCCTGTATCCGGGTCGCGCATAATTATTGCATCATCGGTGCCTATATACCGTCCACCATCGAGCTCATGAACAAATGGTGCCGGGAATTTAAGTAAATCAACTTCAGCCTCTCGCATTATATTTTCCATAACGGGACCGGATGAAACTTCCAATGGAGGGATTAATTTAAACTCTTTTTTACTTCTTTCTCGATAGCTTTTGACAAGATCTATTTCATCTTTTGGTTCAGGCAATCCAAGAACAACTGCTAAGCGCTTGAAAGCATTGGCTCCACCTGCCAAAATACGGGTGCCTGTGGGATAACCTTTGATATTATCAAAGAGCACCGCCTTCGCTCTACCTGGCTTTGCCGCAGCGGTCATTTCTGCAATGGCGCCCACTTCAAGGTTCCAATCTGCGCCCTCGACGTGAGCAATTTCACCCATTTCTTCAAATTTTTTCAGTAAATCACGAAGGTCCTGGTAACCTTCATTCCTGCGAGGAGCCTCGTTATCAACCATTTGACAATCTCCTTTTAAACTGATGGCCCCCAATTAGGGGGCCATTTTTATATCTTAATAGATCCATTCTGATGAGGGCCTCAGAAAAAAAAGCAAGGCGGCCTTTTAATTACTCTGCGTCCAACGGCGTTACAAATGTAGTTGTATTGTCATATATGCCCTGTGTGAACTTATGAATCTCAGGGGGTAGCGGACGACGGCCCCCGGTATTTAACCATAGCCTTAATAGGTGTCGTTTACGCTCCGGTTCTGGCCAATCTTTAAATTCGGTCCGCGAATGAAGTGTTACGTGATTCATTACATAACTTATATCGCCAGGGCCCATAGGCACTTTAATTGCTACTTCGGGAGCAATATCGCGAAACATTTGGAGTGCTTCTTTTTGTGCGTCGGTAAATTTTGGAACTCCTGCTATAAGTTGTCCCTTATTGAGGGCTGAACTTACACCCCGCACCGCAAAATATCCTTCATGAAAATTGAATATACCTTGGCGGATATAGGGCTTGTCCTGTCCTGGATGTTTTTCATTGGAAAGTTGGCGATAAAACTTCCAACCGAGTTCAACAGCAAGGTCGGGACGCTGCTTAAGCATTTCATTATACAGGGTCACCGCACTACATACGAGGTGTTCACCTCCCGATTTTGCTGTGTGAATACAACCCAGGGCCAATATATCGGCCTGATCACAGTGGAACGCCATATGCGACTTAGTACGATAACCTCTAGTTTTTGAATAGTCTCCACCAACATCTTTCACATGCCCGAGGAGATGGCCCTGCCGGTTTTGTGATAATGCTCGACCAATATAAAGTGAAAGTCCCCAAAAAGCGGCAGCATATTGAACCCGCCCCAATCTCTCAATTGGCAAACCCTGAATTAGGACAATGCCACGACCCTCCATAAGCTCGTCTTGAATATCCTGCAGACGAGNGCCTAAATTAGGCAGAGAAAAATTTTCATGNGTGATATCCTTGATATCAAGCCCGCGACCCACCACCGCTTCTACCGCTTTATCTACCTCTAAGATTTCATCATCCGATAAACGATATATCCAGTCATCGTTTTCTGAAAGTTCACTGGGNTACCAAATTGCAGGGTCAATGAGAGGTTTCCCCAACTCGGCTGGTTTTCTTGGTAAAGTACTGCGTTTCCAGTTATTTTTAACCATACTATTGATCCAACTTTGAACACTAAAACGATACTGCCACAGACGCGGTATTCAAAAAAAGTGATATTTTAATTATTCTTGAGCTTCTAGGTTAAGATTTTTTGACGCCTCACTCGGACTCTTCCATTTTTCGACAGTCGGACGATATTTGCGGTTTGCGCATAATCCGGAGACCCGGAGTAGTAGGCAAGGACGGACCCGTCACCTACTTTTTCTGCTCGGTTCCAATGTCCCAGTGCAACGTAATCTGCCTTTGTAGCTGATATATCTTTATCACTAAATAACCAAGACGGACGAAACATGCTGTTTCCTNCTATAACCGGTTCATAATGGCCGTGAGCCATTGCAACCTGCCAACGTGATTTGCGGCGTCTCGGGTTGGATAAGGGTTTCATGTCTTCATAATCACGATGAGCTTTTCCCCAAATTTCGAGGTCAAACTCCTTAAACAGCACGGCGGTTTTATCGGTTACACCCAAGATAAATAATTTATCATTCTTGATCATTGANCGNTGATGCCACGGAGATCCAGAAATTGCNGGATCATGGTTNCCCGGCAAGACCACTACAGCCATTGAAAATGTTGCGATAACNTTAGCTGTTTTCTCTATAATTTTATTATCAAGACGATTATGTTCAAANATATCTCCGGCAAGGAGNACNACATCNGCCTTGACATTCTCCGCAGTTTTTAAAACATCNNGNAATGGCTTCGTNCCNTCACCTTCATTNGCGCGGGCNGTATAGCCATCATCTATGTGAATGTCTGAACTATGCGCTAGAATAATATCTCTTGGCTTTGATGAAGAACTATTAGACATTTTTTTAATACCTAAACATTACTTTCTACATTTAAATTGATGGCGTTAGGATATTGCCTCATTTAGCAATAATTCAATTGGTCCTTAGAACTTATTATCATAATTTAATTTTTCTTAAACCGGTACCGCTGGCATCAAAAGATTAGAGTCATATTAACCACCGGTGTGATTGACGTGATATCCCTCATTAACCGTATCTTTATATTTAAAACGGTTAAATGCATCGATGATATCATACCACTGAATTGTAAGCTGCAATTGATCGCCAGTACGGAACCTCGCAGCGGAAGCAATTATTTCTCTCTCTTTCACTCTTTAAAAAGCTTTGGCTCAGCTTAATCGTATTTTTTTGTCTCCACGCGACAGCAACATTGCTAGTGGAATAGATGCCAAGGCTCCGATCATTATGAAGTAAAAATCGTTAAAAAAACCGATAGACATTGCCTGCCGAGCAATTTCATTATCGATTAGCCGCAGTCCATCAACAGAGGAAAAATTCCACTGCTCGGGCAGCATGTAAGACTTCATTGCCTCCGAATAAGGGTTAATTCGTTCTGATAAATATGTGTGTGCTGTCGTTTGTGACCTTGAAAGTATGCAGATAACCACAGAGACACCAATGCCACTGCCATAATTTCGGAATAAAGTAGTAAATGTAGAAGCCTCAGTCCGAAATTTTGCTGGAAGTGTCCAAAATGATACCGCTGTAAGGGGAACCCAAATGGCGCCGATGCCTATACCATTGAAAAATGCAGCAATAATAAAATCCCAGATACCGACATCCACGGTAAAATTTGATAGTCGCCAAGCTGAGAATGCGACACATAAAAACCCAAAGATAATAACAGCTCTCGGGTCGACCCTGTTTGACAGGCGACCCGCGACAACCAAACCTACTAGCGTTCCAATACCTCTTGGCATCATCACCATTGCAGCCATCATGATCGGGAATTCCCTCAAATTCTGCATAAACAGTGGCATGATGACATTCATGGAGAGTACAAGAAAACCAAGTATAAATTGAAAGACGATGCCCAGCATTAGGTTTTTATCCTTGAATATTTCTGGGCTAATGAACCGACTATTTGTAGTGAGGCTGTGGCTAATAAAAAAATACAATCCAAGAACAACGGCACTAGTAGTAATCACAATATAATTAGAATCGAACCACCCTTCAATTTCACCGCGGTCAAGCGTTAACTGAAGGGAGGCCAATGCAAGAACCAAAAATAAATATCCTTTGATATCAAATGGTTTTTCACGGTCTCTAGGTGTCTCCTTAACTGAAAAAACTGCACCGATAACAGCTAGAATGGCAAAGGGTGTCGAAACATAAAAAACCCATCGCCAGCTAAATTCTTCTGTAAGCCATCCCCCAATCACTGGACCCATAACAGGGGCAAACATTACGCCAGCACCCCAAATAGCAAGCGCCTGTCCATGTCGCTCACGAGGATATGAATCAAGCATTAGCGCCTGAGATATTGGTGCGATAGGTGCGGAGCACATCCCCTGAAGCCCTCTAAAAAACATGATTTCCGGAATTGTCTCAGCGTTTCCGGACATAAGAGAACAAAATGCAAACCCAGCAAGAGCGCAAACATATAAACGTTTCCGACCGATACGTGAAACCAACCATCCTGTGGCAGCCATTGTAGAGGCTTGCATCATGAAGTAGGTTGTAACAATCCAAGAAACCTGGTCTTGGTTTGCTGATAAACCTCCCTGCATGTGGGGCAATGCTATTGCCGATATATTGATATCAAGGACTATAACAGTAGTCGCCAACATAGCCGTCACCGTTATAAGAATTCGATTAGAATCCACAGAATTTTCCAGGTTTTGGCTATCTAGAGGCATAGCGACGAGGCGATCAGTCTTTAGTGCCGACGCGAGCAAACGCAGATTTGATGAGACCTTTTAGAGAGCGTTTTCTCTTGGTGTCAATGGAAATAGCCACCGTCATTCCGGCGCGTAATTGTATGTTTGGGCCTATGTTCTTTAATTCAATCCTGACTGGTACACGTTGGACTACTTTAACCCAGTTGCCGCTGGCATTTTGTGGGGGTAAAACTGACAATTCGCCACCCGTAGTAGGACTAATGGAAGCAACATAAGCTCTAATTTTTACTTCGGGGTAGGCATCGACCGTCAGCAAGACACTTTGTTTTGTTTTTACATAGGTTAATTGTGTCTCTTTTAAATTTGCTTCTACCCAAATTTCTGCTGTCTGGATGATTGGAATGACAGCCTTGCCTTCCTCAACATATTCCCCTGCTTGTAAGGATACCTTCCCAACCGTACCGTTAGATGGCGAACGTATTTGTGTCCGTCGCAAATTAAGTGTGGCACCATCTAATTTTGCTTTAGCGGCCATAAACATTGGGTGCATTTTGTCCGGGGTATCATGACGCCCACCCAGACGAGCAATGACGTTTAACATTTTTTGTTTAATAGATCGTATAGATTGTCGTGCCTTAATTAAATTACGTTCTGCTTCATCATAACGTGCTTTCGATGATATGCCTCGTGCCGATAACTTTTTGTGCCTTGCAAAAACTCGTTCCAAATATAAAACTTCCTGCTTGGCCTCCACTTTTTCAGCGACAACCTGATGATATTCAGCCCTTAACGCTCTCAAGGTATTCCGGACACCAGCGAGTTCTGCTTCCGCCTTAGAAACTTTTATCCGATAAGGTTCTGGGTCTAAGGTAAAAAGTAAATCTCCGGTTTTCACATGATCATTCTCTTGCACTAATATTTTTGAGGCTCTTCCATCAATATCTGCGCTTACCGCTAAATGATGTGATTTTACATAAGCATTTTCAGTTTTCACATATCGGGTACTTTTAAGCCAATAATCAGCTCCACCCCCAATGGCAATAGTTGGCAAAACAATGAGTAGGACAAACCTTAAGGTGATTTTCAAATGCCGTTGCATAAAATTATTCTGCAACCAATTCAGACTGCAGAAGTTCTGAAAGGTTTATTTTTATTTTTAAAAGGGTGTTGTTTAGATATTGCGCTTCTTCAGCATTTAGACCGCTAATTGCCAAATTAAGAACTTCATCCGCCAAATGGGACATCTCATCAATCACCGGTCCGGCTTGTTTTGTTAAAAAAAGGCGTTTAACACGAGCGTCGTTTTTGTCCGGCCTTCTTTCAACCCACTGCTTGCCTTCTAATCGATCGATTAATTTTCCCAACGTGGGTTTTTCAATCTCAAGCTCTCCAGCTAGTGTTGTCTGTGTGCACCCTTCAATACGACTAATTCTAGTCAAGACACGCCACTGAGATCGAGTGAGACCGAGGGGCTCAACTCTCCGATCATACACAGTCCGAAGCATACGAGAAACATCACCGATTAAATAACCAACATGCTCTGTAGGTTCACGAAAATTCATATTATAATCTCACCTAATAGCTAAACATTTTTGATAAGCTAGCATATAATAAGCTAGATTATTATATGCTAGCTTATTATTTTGGCAAGTCGCTACATTATTTAAAGAAAAAAGCAATATTTTCTATGGCAGAATCTGGTAATACAGCTGTTTTTCGTACTCTAAAAATACCCAATTTCCGTAACTATATGTTTGGAAATTTCTTTTCTCAGGCGGGAATGTGGGCGCAACGAATTGCAGTTGGGTGGCTTACATGGGAGTTAACTGAAAGCCCTACTTGGCTTGGTGCCATGGCAATGGCTGATTTTTTTCCAAACGTTATTATGGCCCCCTTGGCGGGAGCGCTTGCTGATCGTTGGGATCGACTAAAAGCAGTAAGGCTTTACGTAACCATTTCTGCAATAATTTCATCGGTTATTGTATGGCTTACAGTGACTGGCACCATCACAGTTCACTCTTTATTCGTTCTGGTTTTGCTGAATGGCATTATTATGTCCTTTAACTACCCTGTAAGACTATCTTTGATCCAATCTCTCGTTGGACGAGAGGCCTTAACCTCGGCTGTTAGCATAAGTGCAATTGTTTTTAACATTGCAAGAATAGGAGCCCCCGCTCTAACTGGACCAGCTATCGCTTTTGGGGGGGTTGGACCCGCATTAATGTTCACTGTTGTCGCCGATTTTGTTTTCGTTTTTACTCTCTACAAGGTCCAGCTTCTCCATGACGTCAAAGAAGTTCTTAAAGAAAAAGGTAAGATCTCCGCAGAAATTATGGAAGGTTTTCGCTATGCATTTAGACACCCCGGTATCGGGCCACTTTTGATCATCCTAGTTATGATGGCTATCTTTGGAAGACCCTTTATTGAACTCTTGCCAGGTTTCGCCGATAAAATTTTTAATCAAGGTGTTGATGGATTTGCTTTGCTTACATCCATACTAGGTGTCGGGTCTTTTATTGGGAGCATTTCTCTTGCAAAGAGGGAGGGGGTGAAGGGACTTACGCGTATATTGATTTTTAATACATTGGTTCTTTCATTATCGGTAATTGGTTTTGCATCAACCAATAACTTCTGGATAGCGATGGCATTCACACTTGCCGTTGGTTACGCAATTGTCGCCATCGGGGTTATAGAGCAAACACTGATACAAATAGCCGTTGAAGACTCAATGAGAGGAAGGATGCTTAGTTTCTACACTCTCATCGCACGGGGCTGCCCTTCTGCCGGCGCTCTTTTGATGGGCTATTTTTCATCTTTTTATGGATTACAACTGCCCATAATTGCTGGTGCCATAATATGTATTGGGGTTTGGCTGTGGGCGAAAAAACGCTTACTAAGATTAGAATTAGCCCTCGAGTCGTATCCAAAAAATTCGACATCCAACTGACATCAATCTTCCATACGCATTGCCGTTTTAATATCCTCTAATCTATAGCCGCGTCTCTGCAACCATGCAAAATCCTGTCTCTTTGTTTTGTCATCCACCCTTCCCGTACGAAAAGGACCACGGTTTGCTTTTTGTAAAGCCGCCAAAGCCATTTTGGCGTCGCCACCCGCGTTTTTTATCTCATCAACATCGCCTATATCCAGCGTATTTTCTAAGGCGGCATCTAATTCTCCTTCAACCACGCAACCCGCAACCATAGACTTTTTTCTGGCCA
Organism: Rhodospirillaceae bacterium; assembly: GCA_002719885.1. Classification (GTDB taxonomy): domain Bacteria; phylum Pseudomonadota; class Alphaproteobacteria; order MPNO01; family UBA2964; genus UBA2964. The sequence continues at coordinate 27,721 of PBFH01000027.1, forward strand.
AATAAACAGATCTTTCGAGTGAATTTCCGGCACGAAGTGCACCGCGTAACTTAGCAGAGGCTGCTTCTTTATCATTTACGTAGCCGAACTCT
>PBFH01000028.1 GCA_002719885.1 Rhodospirillaceae bacterium
AAAAAACAATTAGATTATGCACTAGCCGATGTTACTCATCTTCGGATTATTTATGAAAAACTCTCCCAATTGGTAGATAATAATAATCGAAAAAACTGGATAAAAGAGGAAGTTAATGCTCTTCTCGACCCAACTTTATACACCTTTGATGTTCGTGAGGCTTGGAAACGTTTAAAAATTAAAAACCCTACTCCAAGGCTTCTAGGTATCATTCGAGAGCTTGCTGCATGGAGAGAAAATGAAGCACAATCTCGCAATGTGCCACGCAATAGAATTGCTCGAGATGATGTGATTTTATCCTTAGCAATACAAAAACCTCGTAGTCTCAACGCACTTGGCATGGTACGCGGACTCAATGATCGACAAAAAACTGGCCGCACCGCTAACAAAATCCTTGCTGCAATTTGCGATGGAATAGCTGTTCCAATCGACGATTGTCCTAAAGTTTTAAAAACACGAAAAAATAAGGGAAAATCTCGGCCGACCTCTGACTTATTAAAGGTTTTATTGAAATTGAAGTGCGAAGAACATTCGGTGGCTCAAAAACTCATCGCTAATTCGGATGAACTTGACGAATTAGCACGAAATGACGGGGCTAAAATTCGTGCACTAAAAGGTTGGCGCCGAGAAATATTTGGCGAGGACGCTTTAGCTTTAAAACACGGTAAGATCGCTGTAACAATGAAAAATGATAAATATAGAATTATCAATATCTAAAATTAAAAAATTCACACACCAGAATCAGAATTTTTTATGATAGAACTCACTAATGGTACGGTAATCATTTTTTTTTCTGCTAATGCTACATCGTCAATAAGGCTAACGATTTCTTGTGCCGCCGCGATACTCCTATCCATACGACGAACCAAATATGGAATAACTTCCGCTTGCACTTTAAGCTGACGATCTGTGAATAATTTGATTAATACAGCTTCTAGTAAGTCATCATCCGCCCGGGTTAAGTTGATTATCGGCGAAGACTTAAGTCTAGAACCGAGATCCGGCAGCAAAATTTTCGACCTCGCCGGAGGACTGAAGGCCGTCACTAATATTGAGCCTTGATATTCGGCAACTACATTATAAAAATTTAAAAGCAAAATTTCGTTTTTAATCCCTTCAGATAAATCCAGAATAAACATACAAAAATCCGGAGAAATCTTTTTTAGATTTTCACCAACTGTTGACTGTTTAATATGACAAGCTCCTGATTTTTCCTGCCAAACCGCTGCCAAGTGGCTTTTCCCAGAACCAGGTGGTCCACATAGCCATGTAAGAGGGCCAGGCCAATCAGGCCAACGGTCGATATAGGCTATAGCCTCTTCATTACAGCTTGACACAAAGAAGTCTTCCCGTCCAAAAGCGGGCCTGTGATGTAAATTTAAAATTAATTGCCGTCTATCAATCATCAAGAAAAGTATTTATTTCTCCAAATCAAAATATAAGGGGCTTGCCTTATATTTAATAATACCAAAACGTCCTACCACGCCAATTATAGCAGCCGCAGGTATTGCTAACAGGACACCGGTAAAACCAAAAAGTGTTCCCCCTGCCAGCAGAGCAAAAATTATCCAGACGGGATGCAGTCCGATTTTGTCTCCAACTAATTTTGGGGTTATAAAATTACTTTCCAGGAATTGTCCGGCAAAGAAAATAAGTGCAATGATAAATATTGGGACCCATTCCCCGAATTGAGCTATGGCAACTCCGATACCAGCTACAAAGCCAACCAGCATTCCGAAATATGGAACGAAAGACACGAGACCGGTAACTAGACCAATAATGAAACCAAACTCTAGTCCTGCAATACTCAATCCAGCACCATAGAAAAAACCTAACAGAATACAAACAGAAATTTGTCCCCTTACAAAGGCGGATAGAACAGAATTGATTTCGGAAAATTGTTGTCTAATAATTGGCAAATGTTTTCGAGGTATCCAGCCATCTAAAATCTCCAAAATACGATCCCAGTCTCGGAGTAAATAGAACATAACAATTGGCGTGATGAATAACAAAGATAAGATATTGAGCAGCGCAACCCCTCCATCCCAAATGCTCGAAAATAAGTTACCTACCCAAACCATAACGTCTGAATTTATAACACCAGTTAGGCTCTTTTTTATGGTACTGATATCAGTTTCTGTAATATGGGGCTGAAAGGTTGATATAAGTGCTAATACTTTAGTTTGGATGGAGCTTAAGTAACTTGGAACACGAACACCAAATTCGAGAAATTGGGTGTGCAATAGTGGCATAATCAAGAGTATGGAGGAGAAAACTGCGAGAACAGAAAATAAGGTAAGAGTTGCAGCTCCTATCCACCTCGGTATCTTCCATTGTTCAAGTTTGTCTAATAATGGGTCAAACAAATACGCAAGTGCCATCCCAGCCACGAATGGAAACAATACATCTCCTAATAACCACAGCAAACCTATTAGGAACAGAAATGCTATAAACCAGTATCCTTTTTGGCCGTTTACACTCATTTATTTACGGCTCCTTCATCATGTTCTGCACTTTTTCCCCAGCTAACGATATATGCACCACCTGAAGCTAATGTTGTCCCAGAAACAATATAAATTAAAATTATTACTAAATGTGGCCACAAATTTTGAGGAAAAGCCAAGTTAGCTAGTAGAATTGTTACCAAAATAATTTGAGCTGCTGTGTTTATTTTACTAATGATTAGAGGCTTCATTTTGACTGTGTTGGTTGAAATATGAAGCAAAACCACCCCACCAACAATAATAAGATCACGAAATACTACCATAATTACTAACCAATTGGGCAGTAAATTAACATGGCCCAAGGTCACATAAACACTCACGAGCAGAGCCTTGTCAGCTATAGGATCAAGATAACTTCCAAGGACAGTGATCTGACCCATTTTCTTGGCAATATAGCCATCAACCGCATCTGAAATACCTGCGATTACAAATAGCCAGAATGCGCCTAAATAAAACCCATTAAGAATTAGATATATCATTACCGGAACCGCCATAAGGCGGGCTATGGAAATAAGATTTGGAAGACTCATTTTTTTTCAGCTTTTGCACATGGAAACAACGTCGAGAATCTTGTGACAGTTCCTAGTTTAAAAATGTTATAATCACTCATTATTATATGCCTTTTTTAAATTCCAATAGACTGACCCTTGGTTCAATAAAATGTCCTTTTGTGCCAAAGCTAACTTCAGTTGTTCTGGAGGACCGAAAAATTTAATCCTGACTAATGCCTCTTTTATAGACAAACTTACTATTTCTATATTCTGAACTAGAGAAACCATTTCGAGTTCTTTTCTGAGAAATATAAATCTCTCAAGATCCTTTATATTTATTTCTGCCAATAATAGCCGTTTATCATTAAAATTTAATATATTAGCCATTTTCCAAGATTCTTCTAATTCAATTCTCAAGCTTTTTGCAGAATCATAAAGGATTGCTGATAATGAAGATTCTTTATTATTTTCAGAACCTTGTACCAAAGTGTGGCCTTCACCCTGCAGACCAATGCGGCTACTAATCACTTCAGTAATTATTTTTCCTTTTTCAGATTTCACTTCCATAACCGTTAGAAGAACTTCAGAGGTTCCATAACGCCGAGCTATGTCTTGAATTCTTTTAATATTGCCCTCTATTGCTTGTTCAGGGCTAATAGACACAATATCTTTTGTGTCGCCGACTGGAATCACAAGGTTTATCAGCCCATCACTAGAAGGAAGTTCCCTCCAAACTTTTATCCAAGTGTTGCTAGCATCCCAAAGCTGCAATGTCGCGTTTATTTTAAGAACCGGTAAAACAAGCAAAGGCTTGCTTATTGTTTCCGCGAACCGAATGTTGGCATTCCGCAAGTGATGTCTTACGGCGGTTTGATTAAATCTAACATTTATTTTTGCCAAATACCTTATGGGTGATGACTTTTGTTCGATAAAATCAATGCCTGACACTAGTTGAACTAAATCAGAATACTGTATACTTGGAATCTTTGACTGCCCGGCAACGGGTACAATACGATTTATCAATCTTGAATAGGCTAGTTCTTGTCCTTTCTTCAGCGCTGCTTTCTGGGCTAACGCTGCTGATTTAGAGGTTTCATCAACACTAATGTTATTTATGATATAGGCCGCTTGTGGCTCAGCTAAAACCTGCAAAGGAAATGCTAGAAAAGAAGCTATAAAAACTACAGTTAGAATTCTTTCAAATGTGAAAGTTGCAAACCGGCTGTTATCAGGTATCTTCTCTACAAACCATGGTAGGTAATTGACCATTTAACATCCCATTCTAACTATGTGAGAAACCTATTAAAAGTCGCAGCTATAAAGAAGCAGGAGTTGATATTGATGCTGGAACAGCATTTGTCAATTCCATAAAAAAACATATCAAATCTACAGCACGCCCTGGGGCTAACGTTGATATTGGTGGTTTCGGGGGTATTTTTGACCTCGCACCTGTAAGAATGAAAGACCCTATTTTAGTTGCTGCGACCGACGGCGTGGGTACAAAGCTAAAAATTGCAGCGTCCTTAGATGACCACTATAACGTTGGAATTGATCTAGTCGCAATGTGCGTTAATGATTTAATCGTGCAAGGAGCAGAACCATTATTTTTCTTAGATTATTTGGCTACTGCAAAACTTATTTCTAACCGAGCGGAAGAAATAATTAGTGGTATTGCGGAGGGTTGTAGACAAGCAAGATGTGCTCTTATAGGCGGAGAAACTGCTGAAATGCCCGGACTATATCAAGGTGATGATTATGACTTAGCTGGATTTTCTGTAGGTGCTGTTAGTCGCCAAAATATACTTACAGGTCAAACAATTACCGAAAATAATAAGGTATTAGGCCTATTATCTAGTGGCATCCATTCGAATGGGTTTTCGTTGGTTCGCAAAATTGTTGATGATAAAGGTCTAAATTATGATCATCAAAGTCCATTCTCTGATAAGCCTCTTGGCTCCACTTTACTTACGCCAACCCGCATTTACGTTAAATCATGTTTGGCGGCGCATGAATCGGGATATTTAAGAGGATTGGCGCATATAACTGGTGGTGGTTTGATTGAAAATATTCCGAGAATTTTACCCACCGGTTTAGGGGTGCACCTTGAAGGTGGTAGTTGGCCCATAGACGATATTTTTAAATGGCTTTCTGCAGAGGGAAATATATCTAAACAAGAAATGGCAAGAACATTTAATTGTGGCATCGGAATGATTGCCATCGTTGATCCCAAACATTCTAATTTCGTAAAGGAAATTTTTCGTCAAAATGGTGAGATTGTATATGAAATTGGTACAGTTAAGAAATTGGAACAACAAACAGAGGTTCAGATAAACAATTGGGAAGAAGCATGGCAAAACTAAAAACGGCAGTTCTAATTTCTGGTAGAGGTTCAAACTTACAAGCGCTCATTGATTATTGTCAGTCCGAAAATTCTGGAGCCCAAATTAGCCTAGTTATCTCAAATGTTATGGGTGCCGCGGGTATAGAAAGAGCTGCCGAAGCTGGAATTGTGTCCAAAGTAATTGAACACAATTCATTTCCAAATAGAGATTCTTTCGAAAGTGCCTTAACTGAAACTCTCGACAGTTTTGGTATTGAGTTTATATGCCTTGCCGGCTTTATGAGGATTTTGACTGATGCGTTTGTAAAACGATGGCATAATAAAATTATTAATATTCATCCCTCCCTCCTTCCGTCTTTTAAAGGTTTAAAAACGCATGAGCGCGCCCTAAAAAAGGGTGTCAAATTTACGGGATGCACTGTTCATTTCGTTAGGGAAGAAATGGACACCGGGCCAATTATTATACAAGCTGCAGTCCCTATCCTAAGTGATGATAATGCAGAAAGCCTTGAAAATCGTGTTTTACTAGCCGAACATCGCTGCTATCCACTCGCTCTGAGTTTAATTGCAGAAAATAGAGTGGCCATCATTAATGAAAAAGTTTCAATTCCAAAATCGAAGGCACCTGGAGTTTTCTTCCTCAACCCCATTGAATAACTGCCAAGAGCCCTGTAAAATTTACTATTTTATTTCTAATTTTGCTATTGAACTTTTAATACAAATAATTCTTGGAGTTAAGATGACAGATATCACAAAAACTGTTTCAGAAAATGCAAAAGAAGGTTGGAAAGGTTTTTCATTATTTATGTTCATTGGCACCACCTTTGTACTTTTAGTGGTGGCGTTAATGGCACTTTTCCTGCTTTAAATTTTAACCAACTAATTCTGTTTGACTGAAGAAAAAGCTTATTTCAATTTCGGCATTCTCCGTTGAATCAGAACCATGAACTGAGTTAGCTTCTATTGATTCTCCAAAATCTTTTCTGATAGTGCCCTCATCTGCATTGGCCGGATTTGTAGCACCCATAACAGTCCGGTTAGTAGATATTGCATTATCTCCTTCCAAAACCTGCACCACAACTGGGCCAGAACACATAAATTTACATAAGTCTGCGAAAAAAGCTCTTTCAGAATGAACCGCATAGAACCCCTCCGCTTGCTTGCGGCTCAAATGAATTCTTTTCTGGGCAATGATTCTTAAACCATTATTCTCAAAGCGAGCGTTAATTTTACCCGTTAAATTTCTGCGTGTAGCGTCAGGTTTAATTATGGATAAAGTTCTTTGAATAGTCATTGGGCAATCACTCTCATTTTTTTAGGGCGGCGGCCTTATATACGTTTGACTGGCACTCGGCAACCATCTTATGCATATTATTTAGGAAAAATTTTAATAAATAGGCAATAAATACCTTTCACTTATTGTTCTTTCTTCTCCCAGCCACCTAAATCCTTTTGTTGCCAATAGGTTAAACGGGAACCAGTATTTTTAATTTCTTTCCAACGCTTCCTTGCAGCTAAAACCGCCACTTCATCATTTCCATCAAAAATTTCTATACAACGTTCATAATCAACCCAACCCTTGCTGTCTGCTCCGTCTGTTAAAACTAAAACATCCGCCTGATTAGGGTTGTCACTATCATGCGTTATCCAAATCGGTTGTTCAGAAGCATGGCCTTCTTTTCTAGTGCCGTGCGGCAAAAAAGAAGCAGGATCAATTGTCCAAAGGGATGCATTAAGAAAATCAACGCGCTCCTCCGAAGAAGTCCTAACTACTGCCCTTTTTCCAGCAAAAAGAACTTTGTTAAGAATTTGATAGAGCGCCTGATCAAGGGGGGTTTTTGATAAGTGATAAAATCCAACTTCCGGCATACTTGATCACATTATTCACTGTTCAAAATGTTCTTCTACTAACTTATTAAGCAATCTAACTCCGAACCCCGTCCCTCCTTTTGGCACTGTTGCAGATGCTGACTGAGCCCAGGTAACACCTGCGATATCAAGGTGAGCCCACGCAATATCTTTATTAATAAAACGTTGTAATATTTGTGCGGCGGTTATACTGCCAGCATCGCGCCCTCCAACATTTTTCATATCGGCTATTTGTGAACGAACCTGTTTGTCATAGCTATCCCCAAGGGGCATATGCCAAACACCCTCACCTGTTATCTCTCCTGCTAAGGACAGTTTTTTACCAAGCTGGTCATTATTGGTGAACATACCTGCATAGTGGTAACCTAGGGCAACAATAATAGCACCTGTTAATGTCGCTAAATCAATCACGGTATGAGGCTTAAATTTTTTCTGGGTCCACCACAATGCATCAGCCAATACCAATCTTCCTTCTGCATCTGTATTAATAACTTCAATAGTTTTTCCTGACATTGTTTTCACTACGTCACCGGGTCGCTGCGCGGTGCTTGAAGGCATATTTTCCACTAGACCAACAACTCCGACGGCATTCACTTTTGCTTTTCGTGCCGCCAACGCATATAGAAGTCCAGCAACAACCCCTGCTCCTCCCATATCCCACTTCATGTCCTCCATGCCGCCCGAGGGCTTTATCGAAATTCCTCCGGTATCGAATGTCACTCCTTTTCCGACGAAAGCTATAGGGCGTTTATCTTTTGATTTCGGAGCCCCATCCCATCTCATAGCTACAAGCCTAGGCTTATGTGCGCTGCCTTGCGCAACACCAAGCAAAGCGCCCATACCTAATTTTTTCATTTGTTTCTCATCTAGAACCTCTAACTTGACGCCAAGTTTCTTGAGCACCTGCAACCTTGCTAAAAAACTTATTGGGAATATTACATTCGCTGGTTCCGTCACAAGATCACGTGTAAAAAATACACCCTCTAGGACACTTTTAAGAGGTGAAAATAAACCCCGAGCGGTTGACGAATCTTTTAACATCATGGTTACCGATACTAATGATTTTTTAACTTCTCTCTTTTCTTGAGTTTTGTACTTATCAAATCGATAACTTCGAAGCATGCAGCCATAGGCTATATGAGCTGTTAATTTCGAATTGCTTATTTTACGCCCTTTAATTTCATCTAAAAGAACATAGCCCGCTCTAGAAGAAGAACTAGACAGTGCTTGAAAAATTGAACCGCCAATAGATTGAGCGGCAAGTTCATCGATATTTTGCAGTTTACCAATTCCAACTACGATGATTTTCTCGGCACGACTTTTGGGCGGGGTAAATACCTCTAAATATTTTCCCTTTTCTCCTTTGAATTGACTAGTGTTTAGAGCACTTTTTACTACATCAAGGGTCTCTGGATCTAAATCGGCGGCACCGCTTGATAGTTTTTTGCCGTCACTCGTGAAAACCACATAGGTCCCTAGTCGCTTAAGACTAGGGTCAGAAAAAATTACACGCATAATTATTGACTCCGAATTTTCTAGATAAATATTTACAAAACCTTCACGATCACTCTACCGGTTAAACCGAAACTTAACAGGTTTATTATCGTTAAAAATAAACCTGCTTATTGATATCTTAAACATTCACGCTTTTGATGATATATCTTTGTTAGCCGTTTGTTGCTATCAGATTTGTGAATAATCCCAATTATTATAAGATGATTATCTACTGACCCTACCTAGTCCCGTTATTAAATGATTTATAATTTTTAATACAGAAATTTGACTAGCATTTTTGTGACAAATGGTCGGAGACATGACTATAGTGACAAAATGAAAAAAATTAATTGGTATATCTTTCGTCAGCTATTGGTGGCAACAATTTTAGTTGCTTCTACACTCACCTGTATGGTCTGGCTAACACAATCACTTAAGTTCGTAGAAATGATTGTGAATCGTGGACTTTCGATCACCCTCTTTTTAAATTTGACGATATTGCTTTTGCCTAGTTTTTTAGCCTTTATTTTACCGATTGCGGTATTTACTTCTGTTATGTTCACATATAACCGCCTTATTATAGATAGTGAATTAGTAGTCATGAGAGCTAGCGGTTACAGCCATTTTATGATTGCAAGACCGGCTCTTTTATTGGCNACTCTTACAACAATTACTTGTTTTACTATAACCACATACTTCCTTCCGGCTTCTTATCGAGAATTCAAGGATTTACAATTTTCTTTGAGAAATTCATTGCCAACAATGTTATTACAGGAGGGCGTTTTTAATAATGTAATGGAAGGCATTACCGTTTATATCCGTAAAAAAGAAACAACTGGTGAGTTGTCTGGCATCGTTATACACGATGCACGATTAATAGAAAAACCAATAACAATGATGGCAGAACGGGGAGTTATTTCTTCCGGTGAAAAAGGCCCACGAGTTATAATGATTAACGGCAATCGACAGCAAGTCAACTCTCAAGATGGAAGGTTATCATTGTTATATTTTGACAAATACACTTTTGACATTGGAAAAAAGACTAGGGATCCTATAACGCGCTGGAGAGAACCTCGCGAACGATATTTACCAAACCTAATAAATCCGAATCCTAATGTTAAGCAAGATATGCAATGGTACAATAAACTCATCACCGAAGGACATCATCGGTTATCTATGCCGCTGCTTCCCTTAGCTTTTACCTTCGTGGGGCTAGCCTTGCTTCTTAGCGGTAGTTTTAATCGCAGAGGACAATTTTGGAGAATTTTTTTAGCAATTGGCATTATTATTTTATTAGAAACAAGTCATTTAGGNCTTAAAAATTTAGGCGAAAAAGCCATTAATCTAGTTTTTCTCATGTATCTCGTTCCTATGACGGCAATTTTAATTAGTACATATTTTTTAAGTAATTTAACCTATAAAGATAGTGCTAGTTCATCCAAAAANATTTCTGACCTAGAACAAAAATAATGCGCCTACGTCCCACACTAGCAAGATACATTTGCCGCCAATTTTTAATTTGTTGGGTTGGTTTTTTTATTGGTTTAATAATTTTAATAGGTTTGTTTGATACCATAGAAATTTTGCGTCGTACATCTAGATTTAATAATGTGACTTTCACAAATGTGCTGGCATTAGTGCTTTTTAAACTACCCCATTTGGCACAAAGAGCTATACCCTTTACTGTTCTTTTTGGTGGAATGATGGCCTATTGGCGCCTAAATCGGCACCATGAGTTAGTTGTAGCACGTTCTTCTGGTATTTCTGCTTGGGAATTTCTCACGCCAGTGATAATCATCGCTATAATTATCGGCATTATCAAAATCACCATATACAGTCCGTTTGCATCAGCTATGATGTTTCGATTCGAACAACTACAATCACAAATTTTTAACAAACGCAGTCATGCGTCCATTTCAGAAAAGGGGTTATGGATACGCCAGCAAATTGCAGATGGTAATTATATTCTTCATGCCCCCAAAATAAGCCCACCCTCAATGTCTCTTCAAAATGTGATTATATTTAAGTTTCAAGGTACTGAGAGGTTTTCATCCCGTATTGATGCAGATACAGCTGAGTTGGGTCTAAAAAATTGGCATTTAAAAAACGTAAGGATCACCGCCCCTGAAAAGCCCCTGAGAACGCTTAAAACTTTATCGATTCCAACAAACCTAACACAAGAAAATATCCAAGATAGCTTTGGCAAACCTGAAACAATGTCTTTTTGGGCCCTTCCAAAGTTCATCAACATTTTAGAACAAGCCGGTTTTCCTGGATTAAGGCACCGCCTTTATTGGCACTCGCAGCTTGCGGACCCAGCCCTTTTATGCGCCATGGTATTATTCGCTGCGGCATTCACCCTCAGACCGACAAGACGAGGTGGNATAACATTAACCATTATTACCGGCGTAATCTCTGGTGTGCTTATTTATTTTTCGACAGACGTGGCCTACGCCCTAGGACTTTCATCAAGACTACCAGTTTTTCTTGCCGCCTGGAGTCCAGCCATTGTTGGAATTTTACTAGGGTCCGGTCTTTTGTTTCACCTAGAAGATGGGTAATTAAATGCACAAATTTTATATCGCTGCCCTGTGCCTTTTTTTGCTCATCTTCCAGAACTCACCAGTTAAGGCAAAAGCTTTCAAATTTCAAACAAAGTCAGAAAAATCTGGTGATATTTTATTTAAAGCCAATAACCTCCGACATGAGAGAGAACTTGGATTAGTAATAGCAACCGGATCTGTTGAATTGATTAAAGGTGAACGTGTTTTAAGAGCTGATACAGTAAGCTACAACCAAAGACAAGATCTGGTTACAGCAACTGGAAATGTGGTTTTAATGGAACCGGATGGTAGCGTTTCTTTTGTCGATTATGCAGAATTAACTGGTGATTTCAAAAATGGCGTGGTCGAAAATATCAGAATCTTGATGTTAGATGGCGCACGCTTAGCGGCCACAGGAGGTCGCCGGATAGAGGGGAATAAATTAGAATTACGGAAAGCCGTCTATTCACCTTGTCGAAGTTGTCCAAAAGAAAATACAACTCCGTTATGGCAAATTAAGGCTATTGATGTTTTTCACAATAAATTAGACAAAAATATTGAATATCGTGATGCGTTTATGGAATTCATGGGTATTCCGGTTTTCTACACCCCNTATTTCACTCACCCAGACCCAACGGTGAAACGCAGNNCCGGTCTATTGATCCCTAAATACAGCTCTAATAATATTTTAGGAGTTCGCTTTGAAACCCCATATTATATTAATATTGCTGCGCATAAAGACGCAACAATTCGGCCTATTTATACAACTAAGGAAGGATTAGTACTTGCTGGGGAGTATCGACAAAGATTTATAGACGGCGAAGTTAGGCTAAGGGGTAGTGGTACGAACGGAACAAAAATCTCGGGAGGAAAAGGGTTCCGCGGGCACTTTTTCGGAGATTTTAAACACGACCTAAATAAAACTTGGCGTTCAGGAGGAGAAGTAAGACTTACCTCTGATGATACCTATCTGCAAAGATATGGGTTTAGAGACTCAGACACCCTAAAAAGCCATGCTTTCCTCGAAGGGTTCCGCGGTCAAAATTATGCATCTATCCAAAGTTTTTTTTGGCGTGGTTTAAGGAACACTGATGANCCNGCNCAAATACCGTTGATACTTCCAATGTTTGAAGCCAATTTTCATACCCCTATAGGGCAGGGAAACACCTTTTGGAAGCTTGATGCTAACTTNTTATCTTTAGAGCGGAGCGAAGGAGTAAACAGCAAACGTATTTCTTTGAAAAACTCAATAGAATTACCCCACATAACGCCACTAGGCGATGTTTACCATATTTATGGGTCCCTCCAAACTGANGTCTATCATAATAGCAATTATAAAAATTCTTCAACTTTCTCTGGTCGTGTTTTTCCTATGGTTGGAGTTGATTGGAGGTTGCCCGTTTCTCGAGGCACACGATTTGGTACGCAGTTGATCGAACCTGTAATTGGATTACAAATTGCACCAAATGGGGGAAATTCAGAAAAAATTCCTAACGAAGACAGCCAGGACATCGAGTTTGACGAAACGAACCTTTTTAGCCGAAATAGGTTTACCGGGCTTGACCGAGTAGAAGGAGGACAACGGGTTTACTATGGTTTGAAATTAGGAAATATTGGTTTTGACACTTACTCTACAGGGTTTATTGGACAAAGCTATCGTATCAGTCGCAATTCTGATTTCGCCGACAATTCTGGGTTAAAAGAAAATTTCTCGGATATTGTAGGTGGCCTTTCCATTCGACCTACGAAAAACATCGCTATTGAATATCGGTTTAGATTAGACAAGGATAATTATTCGGCTCGACGAAATGAATTTTCAGCGAAAGCTGGATCATCATTGTTAAGGTTCAACTTAAACTACAACTTTTTTGATGAGGGCTCAGGCTCTGGTGAATTTACGGATCGCGAGGAAATAACCTATGGATTTTCTTCTCAATTTTCAAAGGCTTGGTCAATAAATGCTTCTAGTACAAGGGATTTACAGTTATCTAATACGTTAAATCAAAAATTTGGTCTTAATTTTTATTGTGATTGCTTCACGATGAACCTTAACTTTGAACGAACTTTTACAGAGGATCGTGACGTGAAACCTTCCGACACAGTTTTTCTTAAATTAATTTTTAAAAATCTCGGCACCCTCTATACTGAAGGTGGAGATAACTAGCCCTCGTAAACTATGACATAACGACAACAAAACCGTTACAAACTAATTTTTATACCCGTAATAAAATGAAAAATNTTTCTTTAATTTTGGCAATGAAAGGAAAAAAAGCTGCAATCATATTTTTTTGGCTGTTATTGGTCACTATATACCCTAATGCCGATATCCATGCACAGAACGTTGAACGAATTGCCGCCATAGTCAATGATGATATAGTTTCTGCCTTCGACCTACGTGCTCGTCTAAAGGTTGTCATGGCTACTTCAGGAATACGTCCTTCTCGTCGCATTCAGGAGAAACTAAAACAACAAGTTTTACGAAGATTNATTGACGAAAAACTTCAGTTACAAGAAGCAAAGAGAAGAAATATCTCCATTTCCAAAANNAATATTTGGANGGCAACAAGATTATTAGAAAAGCAGAATAAAATTAAACCAGGTAATTTTACAACCTTTTTAAAAGAAAGAGGCTTGCCTCGTTCCGCGATCTTTNATCGTATGCGATCACAAATTGCCTGGACCAAACTCATAAAAAGACGCTTAGTACCNAAAATCACAATAGGGGATGAGGAAATAAACGAAATTCTTCAACGTCTGAAGGAACAGAAAGGACAGTTGGAATTCAGAATTTCTGAGATTTTTATTTCACTAAATAATGAGAAACGCGCACTTGATACTAAAAANTTTTCGCAAAGATTAATGGATGAAATAAAAGCAGGAGCGAATTTTCAAGCCATTGCAAGACAATTTTCTGCGGCTGCCTCAGCATCCACTGGGGGAGACCTTGGTTGGTTACACGAAAGTGTTTTGGAAAATGATCTTGCTCTCAATGTCAAAAATATGAGGCAGGGCGAAATTTATGGACCTCTTCGGACACAGAATGGATTTCAAATTTACCGCTTAGTAAATANAAGAAAAATTCTAGAGACNCCACCAGGCGACGCTATCGTGGACCTGCGCCGAATTACGCTTCCAATCAGTAAAACGGATTATGGAAATAATTTTTTAAAAAAAATGAAGAAAGCAAAATATATTAGTGAAAATACTTTTAGTTGTGAAGAAATGGAGAAAATTGGGAAGATTTCTGATCCAAAAGGGAATTCCGTAATTGGAAAAGTAGTTTTGAAGAACCTAAAAAATCCATTGCGCAGTATAATCCAGGATTTGAAAATACAAAGGGCCAGTAAACCCTTGATCACAACAGACGGTATCGCAATATATATGGTGTGCCAAAAGACTTTACCCCCCACTAAACTACCAAGTGAGAAAATAATAAGAAACCGTCTAATGCAAAAAAAGTTATCAGTTCTCGTCCGCAGATATATGCGCGATTTAAGAAGTGCGGCCGTAATTAATATTAGAATGTAAACTCAAAATGATAAGTTTTCAGCCACCAATAGCTATTACTATGGGCGACCCAGCTGGAATTAGCGGTGAAATTACAATAAAGGCATGGCTAGACCTTCATCATTGCTCCAAACATTCCTTTTTTGTAATAGATGACCCAATTCGTCTGAAAACAGTCGCAAAAAATTTAAATATTGATATACCTTTAAAGCTCATTGATAGAGCAGAGACGGCGAGAGAGGTATTCACTGATGCACTGCCCATATTGTTAGAAGAGCTAAATGATGTTGTAACACCCGGAATACCAAGTTGTTCAAACGCTTTAAATGTCATCAGTTCTATTGATAGAGCTGTAGAAGCGGTTATGTTGGGTGAAGCCAGTGCGGTAGTGACTAACCCCGTACATAAGGCCACTTTATACGAAGCGGGATTTTCTTCTCCCGGTCATACGGAACACTTAGCAGAGCTAACAGGAGTACAAACTCCTCCGGTTATGATGTTAATAACAAAACTGCTTCGAGTAGTTCCCGTAACTATCCATTTATCGTTACAAGAGGCCATAAACACATTATCTACCAATAAAATAGTAGAATGTGTTCGTATAACGAATACCGCGCTAAGAACTGATTTTGGTATAGAACAACCTAAATTTGCAATGGCTGGATTAAATCCTCACGCTGGTGAGGGTGGCTATTTAGGAAGAGAAGAAATCGAAATCATAACCCCAGCTATAAATCTGCTATTAGATCAAAAAATTAATGTAAAAGGGCCATTTGCACCTGATACAATTTTTCATGCCGATTTTAATAGAAATTTCGATGTTATTATCTGTATGTATCATGACCAAGCTTTGATTCCCTCAAAAATTTTAGATTTCAACGGCGGTGTTAACATAACTTTAGGTTTACCAATAATCAGAACTTCACCAGATCATGGAACGGCTTTTAATATCGCTGGCAGTGGCAAAGCGGACCCGCATAGTTTGATTAACGCTATACAATTTGCATGGAAAATGGCAGAAAATAAGAAAAATAAAACTGATAAATTCATTGTTACACAAGAATAAACGCCCATACCAACTACCGGCTTTACGGGATGTAATTGCCAAATTTGACCTCAGTGCAAAACAGTGCCTCGGCCAAAATTTTCTACTTGATATGAATTTAACGCGACGAATTGTGCGTGAAGTAGGAAACCTGAAAAACCAAGTTGTACTAGAAATTGGGCCTGGGCCAGGAGGACTGACCCGTGCTCTCCTTGAAACAGAGGCAAAAATGGTTTTTGCCATTGAAAGAGATCCAAGGTGCGTAGCTGCACTTTCGCATTTAAGTGGTTATTTTCCGGGCAGGTTAAACGTTATAGAAGCTGACGCACTTAATTTTGATTTATTCGAAGTTATCAATAAAAGCAAAATAACAATCGTAGCTAACCTTCCTTACAATATCTCTTTACCACTTCTCATGAGTTATCTCAAAAAAATCAACAAAATAAAAAGCATGACTCTTATGTTTCAAAAAGAAGTGGCGGACAGACTAACAGCAAAGCCCGGGACAAAAACCTACGGACGCATAAGCGTCATTGCACAGTGGCTTTGTATCGTTGAAAAAAAACTTTCTATTCCCCCTAAAGCATTTGTGCCGCCCCCAAAGGTGCACTCCAACATAGTAAAGTTTACGCCGAATTTCCTGCATCCTGATCCAATTTTGTTTCAAGCCATGGAAACAGTCACAGCCGCTGCTTTTGGCCAAAGGCGAAAGATGTTAAAAAGTTCATTAAAGTCTATTTTTCATAACCCCATAGATATATTAAATTCTGCAAAAATTGATCCTTCTGACCGTGCCGAAAGACTCAAAGTTGATGATTTCTTTAAAATTTCTGAATTGTATCTAAATTCAAAAACGATTTTGTGAAATCAATAACCTTCTTGTAGTCTTTTGACAAAATCAGATAGACCCACTTGGCGCTGACGACGTAAACGTTCTGCCCTTAGTATCGATTGTACCCTGCCAACACTAACTTCTATGTCTTCATTAATTATTATAAAATCATACTCTGCCCAATGACTCATTTCGTCTGCAGCCCTAGCCATTCTTGTTTCTACGACTTCATCGGAATCCTGTGCGCGTTGGTTTAATCGGCGATAAAGTTCATCTGTTGATGGAGGAAGAATGAAAACCCTTACTAAATCGTCGCCGGCTACTTCACCCAGCTGTTGTGCACCCTGCCAATCAATGTCAAATATTACATCAGAGCCATTAGACAGCGCTTCTTCAACTGATGCCCTCGGTGTTCCATAATAGTTATCGAATACTTTGGCATGTTCGAGAAATTCATGGCGATTAACCATAAGGTTAAATTCAGTCGGATCTACAAAATTATAATCGCAACCATCTTCTTCGCCGGGACGCATTGGTCGGGTTGTAGTCGATATTGACATTGATAAATTACTATCTCGCTCTAGTAATAAGCGGGAAATGGTCGTTTTACCGGCCCCAGAAGGAGAGGACAGGACTAGCATTAATCCTCTTCGCTCTATTCTAAATGCTGACATATCATCCTCAGTCTATTCTATGTTTTGGACCTGCTCACGCATTTGCTCTATAGAAGCCTTTAAATCTAACCCTACACGGGTCAAGTCCAAATTAGAAGATTTAGAACAGATCGTATTTGCCTCCCGGTTAAACTCTTGACAAAGAAAATCTAATTTTCGACCCAGAGGAGATCCTTCTCTGAGCAATACACGTGCACCTTCGATGTGCGCTGACAAACGATCTAGTTCCTCTTGCACATCGGCTTTGACTGCAAGAATTGTAACTTCCTGTGCTAAACGCTCTTCGCTTAACTCAGGATTTTCTATATGAAGCGATTGTATTTTTTTCATTAGGCGTTCTTGTAAAAGCCCTCTTTGTGTACTTGTAATTTCACATGCGTTTTCGATAAACCTTTCAATACAATCTAAATGAGCCTCAATACTAACGTGTAAATTTTTTCCTTCATCAGCTCTACTTTTTACTAGTTGATCAATAGCTTTTTTTAACTCCTGTAAACTAACGTTTTCTATAGTTTTTCTTTGCTCATCAGACTCTACATCCTTTATCTCTATGATCCCTTTTATTGATAACAAACCGTCGACGTTCGGTGAGGGGATATTGTGGGTTGCTGAAATTTTTTTTCCAACTTTTATCAGTTTTTCAAGTACAGGGGTATTAATCTTTACGTCTTGTCCATTTATTGTTTTTTTCAAAATCAGGCTTCCAAAAATATTTCCACGGCTCAATTTATTTGCCAACAAACCCTTTAATTTTGTTTCCATGCACTCCATACCCGCCGGTAAGCGAAGTTTTATATCTAAAGAGCGTGCATTCACACTTCTTAGCTCCCAAACCCACGAAAAGTCACTTTCCACACCCTCAACACGCGCAAATCCTGTCATACTATATATAGACACTTTTACTTCCTAATCTTTAGATTAAATTTGGAGCACTATAAGTGTGATATTTATTTGCAACAAGGCGAAGGAATAATGTTTAAATGAAACCCAAATCAATTCTTATTACCGGTGCGTCAAGTGGGATAGGCGCGGCTCTTGCGTTGGAATACGCGGACAAAGGTATATTTTTAGCTCTATCAGCGAGAAACTTAGATAGATTGAATTTCATTGCAAATAACTGCCGAAAAATGGGGGCGTTTGTTGAAATTAAAATACTTGATGTAACTAAAGGTAAGGCGATGACGGAATGGATATCAGAGATTGATAAACGTGTTTGTCTGGACCTTGTAATTGCCAATGCTGGAATAGCTGGAAACAGATTTGATTATGGACAAGCTATTAATTCGACTCGCATGATTTTTAACACTAACATAGAAGGTGTATTAAATACCGTCATACCGGCCCTAAACTGCATGGAAAAACAAGGAAGCGGCCAAATTGCGATTATGAGTTCTCTAGCTTCCTTTAGAGGTTTTTCTGGAGCACCATCTTATATAGCCACTAAGGCGGCGGTAAGAATTTGGGGAGAAGGCCTTAGGGAACGCTATAAAGAAAAGGGAGTAAAAGTCTCTGTTATATGCCCAGGTTTTGTAAAAAGTCGAATTACGGAAAAAAATTTATTCTGGATGCCTCTTCTGATGTCAAGTGAGAAGGCCGCTAAAATTATCTGTCGAGGCCTTCATAAAAACTATCCACGAATTGCTTTTCCCAGAAGAATGTATTTTATCGCATTGGCATTTAGCTTATTGCCAACTTTTTTAGCTAACCTCCTAACCACTAAAATACCACAAAAAGAATAACCCTATAAAAAAAAGGAATAGTTTTTACCTCAATTAGCCCTGCGTTTCTTTTTGCGCCAATTCACTACGTTGCGAATATGTTCCTTAAGTGTAGAAGCAAATGCGTGACCACCTAATCCATCCGCAACGAAATAAAAATAAGGCGTTCTTGCTGGCATTATGGCGGCTTTAATTGATGCGACGCCCGGATTACATATAGGATTAGGAGGTAATCCTTTATGGACATAGGTATTAAATGGTGAATCAAAATTAAGGTCCTTTTTCAATAATGCTCTCTTGAGAAGTCTCCTACCCATAGTGATGCTGTAAACAACAGTAGGGTCAGACTGCAAACGCATCCCGGACCTCAGACGATTATGAAATACTCCTGAAATAATGGAACGCTCTGTATTTATTGCGGTTTCTTTTTCAATTATTGATGCCAAAACCATTGCCTCTGCAGAAGATTTCAACGGACTGTTTTCTGGACGTGTCAACCAAGCTTTTTTTAGTTCTTGATCAAGATTTTCACGCATTCTGTTTACTATGGATAAGCGTGTATTTCCATAAGAATAGAAATAAGTTTCTGGCAGCAGGGTACCTTCGCGCCAAAAGGCATTGGGAACTTCTCCAATAAGCCCTGGTGCCGAAAAAATTATATTTTTAATTTGATTTCCAGTTAATCCCTCTGCAATGGTAAGACGTCGTTTGACAGTAAGTCCGGAAGAGATCACCAACGCTACCTTGTTAATACTTGAATTCGGTTGAAATTTAAACTCTCCAGCCAAAAGTTTTTTATCCAAACCGCTGTAAAAACTCCAGAGTCGAAATAAAAACGCATTTTGGATTACACCTTCTTCTTCAAGATGTGTAGATATCTTCTGTACCCCACTACCCTTTTTAATAATAAGTATTTTTGGCTGTTTAAGGGGTCCCTGATAATTAGCGCAATATTCTAAAAGACCGACTAGCCCGAAACTAAGACCAACTATAATACACGCTACGATAAACAGATTTAGGTTTAGAATCCCAAAAATATTTTTCAGTTTAATTCTCTAAAAATAAGTGTAGCATTTGTGCCCCCGAAACCAAAAGAATTGGACATTGCAATCTTTACTGAACGCTCTTTGGCCTTATGGGGAACCAAATCAAGATCACAGCCCTCAGAGGGGTTATCTAAGTTTAGAGTCGGAGGAACCAAATTATCTCTAATGGCCAATATAGAAAAGATTGCTTCTACAGCCCCAGCAGCACCTAATAAATGACCAATTGATGACTTCGTTGATGACATTGA
>PBFH01000029.1 GCA_002719885.1 Rhodospirillaceae bacterium
GTGGTTGAATGCACTGGTCTTGAAAACCAGCATACGTGCAAGCGTATCGAGGGTTCGAATCCCTCCCTCTCCGCCATACCCCTGTTCGCTAACGTCCATGGACGTTCGAAAAAGTAATATAAATCAATAAATTAAGACTTTTTCTGTTTGCTGGCATATAGGACACTGATTACCCACCCCTTCATTCTTGAAACAAGTACTGAATTAAACTTAATACAAATGATTTAAATACGAAAATTTTTTTTTAATAGGTAGGCATACATGTAAATTTCAAATGATAAATTGAAGGGGACATAAGATGCACTTGGATACTAAGTCTGATGAGCTATAAGCTCACCACAAACTTAAATTATAAAGGATATTTCTGAATAGCTTCATTTTATAAGGAGTTACATCTCAACAACAACGAGTCAAAGATTGAACAAGATTTACATTTGAAGGTAAACAACTGGGACGCATTTCTACGCCCCAGCTGTTTGTTTTAATTTTTTTTTAATTCATGCATTTACGCCACATGAATTTAAGGTCCGGGTTGCTCAGTGCCAAGATATACTCTGGGGAATTATCAGAATCAAATTCAAAAATTTCTATACCATCTCGCTCCATGTAGTAGTCATTATTTGCTTTAGCCTGCCAATGTCGTTCTTTGCCGTCAACAAATACTTTTCGCTGAAGAAATTCTCCTATGATATCGCCTTCAACGTAGGGTCTTAAAAAAGCATTGTAATAACTGTCCAAAATGAAACGCCTGAGCTCTGTAATGTCGTTTTCCGAGTAGCCTGATAGTTCAGCCGCCCAAACTGCGTTCTTAGTAATTCCAAACATAATAAATCTCCTCAAACTATCTTTATGGCTGTATTCGCATCACGAGAATTTAACTCGTTTTGTAATAGTGAAATACTTAACTCATCGTCGGCATGAACACCCAGGAAGTCACTTCCAATGCATGGACCATCGTAAAAACTCAGGCCACCATAGCTCTCATCATCGACATCGAAAGCGGATCCTAATTTAAATGATTTCAGAAAATGGTAAGCTTCTGCACTAGGTCCATTTCTGGCATTATCACCTAACCACAAGTCATCAGGCACAGCCCCATCCAGGTCAGTGGCCTCGTAACCATATTCCATCTCAAAATATTCGTAATCTGCTGCACATTTTGGAGCAACTTCACCACGCACAGTGACTAAGTAGTCGATTAGTGAGCACTTAGGTGGCTCTACTGAAAGTGGATCCATGTTGAGCCCAATCATAAAGTCCTGACCCTTATTTATGTAAAGGGTGTTCTCTACCTTTTGGGGTAGCTTCAAAAGCGGTTCCCCAAATTCCTCAATGTATTTTACAAATCGATCAACAAGGGGGAGGGTGAGACCGGTAAGGGCCCCAATCAAAAAGTGTCGTCGAGTAATTAGTTCCATCGCTATATTCTCCTTTTTAGGTGAGCGGGCGATTTCCCTCCTTGCGTGGTGTAATTTGCGAAATAATTGTTATGATATTTGGTTACTGCCCGAATGGTCACGGGTCTAGGGCGTGGGCCTCTCACCACCGCCGGGCACTTAAGAAACGTACGTCTCTAAAACCGCTTTATGCGCTATAGCGTTAGTAGCTCGCTCAATTTCAACAAATCAACACGCAAGGACACGAAGTTAGACACAACAATTGTGCCTAACACCCTCAAAGATGTATTGCGTGATGATTTATAAAATTGAGTTAGAAAGTAAGTTTTTCATGAGTGTGTTTTTCCATTTCGGCGTATCTTTTAAAGCCACCGCGTGCAATGAAGCCTCGGTTGGCACGGACAATCCGTTCTTGATACTGCGGCGAGTTTTAAAGCGTGTTGGTTCACCAGTCAAGTGAAGAATATACACACTGGCTTTTGGGCGGACTCCCTCTCCGCCATTTTCCGTTAAAATCAAGCCAATTAGTATAAGAAAATATTACTGGAAAAAAGGCTCTCCTAACGCCTATATTTAAATTTAATCAAAAAGAGAAGTTAACCGGGGAATGTATTGATTAAATTGCATCCCTGTTAAGCGCCATCGTACCAACTTTTAGTAATTTTTATTGAATAATGCGGTTCTCGCCGTATTTTGATAGACCACATTGATCAAGCTATGGTTTTATGTCCAAAAATTAATATCAGCATCCCCACTTGAGCGGTGAAACCAAGAAAACTTCCATTTTTCATTTTCTTTTTTTAATAATGCGGTAACAGTAAAGACATCTTCATTCGGCTTATTTTTGTAGGTAAATGACGCAGTTTGAGTGAATACAACAAAAGCAATTTCATTATAAATTTCCAATTTATGCAATTTTCCAAGGGCTGAGTTGGAGACAACTACCTCCCCACTCTCGAACATATTTGAATAGGCATTTGCGTCCACTGGGTTTCCACTTGGGCGGATAAATTTAAAGTCGGGTGTAGAGTTATTTAGAAAATATTTACCGTCACCATGTTGGTCGATATATCCATTGATTACCTCTAAAACTTTATCCTTTTCCTCTGGCACTTTTTTGACCCTTTCTGTTTAAATTATTTAAGTAAATTACTGCTTTAGCGAAGAGGCAACTTGGCTTTAGATAAAGAAACCACTCAAATTTATGCCGCTGCAGTAAAATCAGTTCTATTATGGTACCTCTTTTCAAAAAATTTTTCGCTAATACAGTATTGAGGGGATATATCAAATTAAAGCTATTATTGGTATTTTTCCATTATTGCCTCGCATAACTTTATATCCTCGGTTTCATCTATTTGGAACTGTTTGTACTTATCCATGCAATAAAACGTTATTTTACCACCTAAACGATTGTTGTGTTCTCTTAAAATAGTGGTTTTAAAAATATAAATAGAACCATTTTCTAAATAGGTGTGAGGAATATTTTGTCTAAGGGCTCGGTTTTTAAAATTATAATTAATGGGTTGAAATTGTGAGTTTTTATTTTCCCAAATGAAATAATCATTCAATTTCATAACAGAGAGAAGGCTGTCAGCTTTTTCATTGAGGAAATGGTTAATAGCATTGGTAAAGTCATCATTTGATCTAATTGGAGAAGTTACTTGAGGTGCTACGATTAAATTAGTTTTGATTTGAAATGATTGTTCAATATAATCAACAGCGTGCAGCCAGGCACTTTCAGATGAAGCTCGATCATTCGCTAGTTGGCCGGGTCTTTTTATCGTTTGTGTTTCATGCCTGGCCGAGTAATCAAGAATTTCATCAGAATCAGAAGATACCCAGATGTCATTGATTCTTTCGCAACACTTTAATTGTTCTATTGTCCAAAAAATTAATGGTTTGCCATTAACGATCTCCAAATTTTTATTAGGAATACCTTTGGACCCACCCCTGGCTAAAACTATTGCATCAATTCTCATGAATAACCCACTGTTAATTTCTAGAAAGTAATTTTTTGATCCTGTATATTAATTTAGACGAATTTTATGGGTATAGATAATTTTTAACCCCAGAAAGTAAACTAATGAGTGAAAATAAAATATTAGAACTATTTTCCAATAAAAAAATTCCAATATTTTTAATAGGGGAAATCGGAATAAACCATAATGGCAATATTGAAAACGTTAAAAAATTGATCCAAATTGCCAAATTATCGGGTTTCGATGCCATTAAGTTACAAAAAAGAACTCCAGATATTTGTGTCCCAGAAAATCAAAAAAATTTAGTCAGAGATACACCATGGGGAAAATTAACGTATTTAGATTATCGATATAAAGTAGAATTTTCCGAAGAACAGTATTACGCGATATCTGATTATTGTAGGTCTCTTGATATAATTATGCTTGCAAGTCCATGGGATATTCCTTCAGCAGATTTCTTAATAAGGCTGGGACTGCCGGCAATAAAATTACCGTCAGCGATGTTAACAAATATTGAAATGCTGGATTATTTTTCAAAAATTAAAATACCCATGCTAATTTCTACTGGAATGTCTGACATTGAGGATTTGGATAGAGCAATTGATATCCTGAACAACAAAAATATTCTTATTTTCCAATGTACAAGTACCTACCCTTGCCCTGTAGAGGAGTTAAATTTAAACGTTATAAAGTCGTTTTCAAAAAGATATAATTTCCCTATCGGGTATTCAGGCCATGAAATGGGTTTGGCCCCTTCTTATGCAGCAGTCGCTCTGGGTATTAAGGCTTTGGAACGCCATATAACATTGGATAGATCTATGTGGGGGACAGATCAATCAGCATCCATTGAGCCCACGGGTATGTATCGTTTCGTCAGGGATATAAGAAACATTGAAAAAGCATTAGGCGATGGCATAAAAAAGACATATGAGAGTGAGATTGAGGTAGCAAAGAAGCTTAGGTATTTTAACAAATAAACTATTGGTAGGGCAAATTTCTTGGATCAATGCCCAAACCTTTTTTAAGCATATTTCTATTTCGTTTCGAATTGAATTTTTCATCAGTGGAAACTAATAAATCTTTACAAAAATAATTTGCCAATAGGTCTAGATTTGATTTACCGAAATCTTTTGCGGTAAATGTTTCCCCTGATTGTTTCTTTTTTATCAAGAACTCTCCGATATCATTTTCAAGTTCAATTATATTTCCATACTTAATGCTGCACAAATAAAAGTCATCCTCATACCTAAAACGAGCAGAAGGATTCACATAAAACGATTTTTCAGCGATAGTATCTAAAACCGCTTTATCGTAAGTAATTTTTAATGGCACAAAATCATTTAAAGCGTCTCCATGAATTTTGCCATCTATTATAGGTCCAACCATAAGAGGGTCTCTGCCGGTTAGTCCTCCAGAAAATGCTTGAGCGTCCACTCTACAACCACTGTTGCAGATGTCTCGATAATCACAAATTTTACATTCATCAAAAATGAGTTTTCCTTCATGCCAGTCTCTCATCTTATGATAATTAGATCTTATATCGTCTTCTCCTTTAAGTACATTTCCCAAGATTTCTTTTGATAAATGTACGCATGATCGAAAATCACCATTTGGCAGGATACTGACACGGTGGCCCCGTTGAGTAGGACACCCCCTACCGACAAAATCACTATATTTCTCTAAATCACCCAAGAGACATAAGGGGTAGCTTACAAGGGTGCTGACATCGATTCCAAAATCATCTCGGGCTTTAAGAAGTTGATCTAGGCACTCTAAAGCTGAAGCTTGCGATAAAACATTGGGATTTTCATCAAGGGTAACTTTCGGGTTATTAGATGCGTCCCGATAATCCGGGGCGACAATTCTAGTTGCCATAATTCTGTCGCACCCGAGCTCATGAACTAATTTTGCAGTTGCATAGACTTGATCTTTATTAGAATTATGGACCACTGTATTAACGCTGACCCGAAAACCAGTATTAACGGCCTCTTTAATCCCTGTAATAATTCTCTCGTGTGCATTTGGGCTATTAACTAAAAGATTAGTAAGCTCAGGAATATTTGAAGGAAGACTAGTTAGTATATGATCGCAACCCGCTTCATAAAGGGTTTTGAGTCGATCCTTTCGTTTTGCTTTAATGGATAAATTACTATTAATTGAAATTGAAATATCATTCTTTTGAAGTTGCTCAATTAAATATAATAGAACTTCAAAATTGGCAAAAGCTTCGCCTCCGGAAGCCACAACATGAAAGACCTCATGCGTAACAAATTGATTGATAAGATTGTCAACATTTTTTGTATTTAAAGAAGTATTTCCCATTGAAGAGCTTCTGTCGAAATTATAACAGTATACGCATCTTTCATTGCATATATCCGTAACTTCTAAATTTACAATCGTAGGTGACTTGTAGACGCGTCTGCTTTGCCTGCCATTTTGATGCTCATTCCAGGCAAATGGGGATGGTTTCCTTGCCTGACTGTGAGATTTTCGAATTTGTATTTTATTAAACTCACTTACCATAACGTAAAACCACTTTTATGTAGTCATATATATCTATGAGTTTTAACAATAAATTGTCTCTTTAGGCGTAACAAGGATTTAAAATTGAATCAATATAATACAAAATCTTGGCAAATTATAACGAATACTGCTTTATATAAATGGAATACAAAAACATACCACATAAAAATAGAACAAACTGCAAATTCAAATTTGGTTATTAAAATATAAATCACGGAAAAATAATGGTTGAAGACTTATCTTTAGAAAATGAATTTTATCTTAATGTTACCCCTAAAAGGTTAAGTAAATTAATTACAAGATTGGATCTATATAGAAAAATTATAAATCTTCGTGGTGAAATTATTGAGTGTGGGGTCTTTAAAGGTTCATCTCTGATGCAATTTATTAAACTCCGCTCTATCATAGAAACCCCTTTCTCGCGGAAAATTATAGCATTTGATACGTTTGGTGAGTTTCCATGTGCAAACTACAATGGTGATAAAAAAGTACTTGATAGTTTTATTAAAGAAGCCGGCAACAACAGTATAAGTGAAGGAAAGATTTTACAAAAATTAAAAGATTTAAAAATTGAGGATAATATTGAACTGATAAAAGGAAACCTTTTGGATACGGCTCATACTTATTTATGCAAAAACCCTGGATTAAAAATTTCCCTTTTGCATATAGATGTCGATTTATATGAATCGACTAAATGTGTTTTAGAGAACTTTTTTCCTTATGTGGTAAAAGGAGGTGTTGTAATATTGGATGACTATGGAGCTTTTCCTGGAGCGAATAAAGCTATTGATGAATATTTTGATAAAAATAGTATAGCAATTAAACAGTTGCCGAATTCTAATTCTATATCCTACATAGTTAAAGGAAGTTACTAAAATTTGATTAAAAATATAGTTAACAATTCCTCATAGGATCAAAAGTTCAAAGATTTAAATACTTTGCGAGGAAATAGGTAAGTTTATGAAAGCGTCGCGAGAGGCTATAAGCCGCCTAAGCATGTTGGTGTATAACCATTCAAAGCGTTTCTTGTATAATTCTGCAAAAACATTTTTTCAATTTTATATTTCTTATATAGCCAGAATTTCTGGTGCAAATAGAAAAATTTCATTTAAATTTCATTTGTTTGTGTTCGAAAAGCTGGTTCGTGTTTCTTTTCTTTCATCTAAAGCCAATCGATTTTTTAAAAATCTAAGTGCCTCTCCCACAAATAAAATTATTATATTAAATTCTGTTTTTTCTATTCCAAGGACCATTCGGTTTTTGCCTCTCATTCAAACTATTTTGGCACCAGAAAATGAGTTTTTGGAGAACCAAAAGATTACTCATTTAATTCATAATTTTTTAGAAACGGGCTTTAAAGAAATTTCTTGGACGGCAAATCGAAGAATTTCAGAAACTCTTTTTAAAAACAGAATTGCTGCCAACATCAAAAAGAATAAACTTTCGCCTTCGAATTTTGTTAAATTTGATGAAGACAAAATAAAGCCTGTATCTCCCATATATTTTTCAGCTCTTTCTGAAACGGGATTTAATTTAAACAAGCGGACGCTATCACGAGTTTTCTATTTGATTTCAGATCAAAGTATTCCTGCGCCGAGTATTAACTTTCTGCTCTCAGAGGGGAAGGTGTTGAATACGTCATCAACTGCTGTTGACTTAGGTTCATTGTCACCTGATGGTTCCAAAAACCCTATAGATATCAATAAATTACGGATCCATTTTATTGTAGAAGATAATGATAATTGGAATGACGTGGAGACAGAGTCAATTAAAATGGTCACGGAAGAAGGACTAAGAGCAGTAGTGATATCAGAAAGAGTTAGCATACATGAAGGAATATACGCTAGTTGGGCAATTGATCATTTCTATAATTACAAAATAAAGGGGCAGATTAAAGAAAACAGCTCTGTTGACGTTGATTTAAACCATCAAGTTACAATTCTAGCAGTCTATACCTCTGCAATATCTATCTATACATCATTAGCAGTTATTTTGGCAAAAATGGGTTATGCAATCACACTCCTTCTACATCCGAAAGCAACCAAGGATGGCTCTGTGCCGGATCCGGTTAATCAAACGTTAATAGATAACGAGGTAAAGAAGTTATCCAAAACTTTGGTCAATTTTGGAGTAAAAGTTGACTGTCTCAATCGATTTGATGATAACGCTATACTTAGCCATCACATTATCAATGATATAGAAAAGCAGTCGATTGCTGATGTTAAGACAATGTTAATGGATGCAGATTTAAAGATCAAAGATACCAAAGTTAGAAAGTTGCTTGATTTTAGAAAAACAGAGAACCAAAACTTTGCTCAAAAACTTATTTCCTATTTAAAATCCCATCAGAGTGACAACTATATTATTGATAGTGGGTCATGGGCGGAGTACGGGATAGCCTATTCAGTATTAAAAGAAAAAAAGGAACAGACGACATGCATGGCTTTCAGGAATCAGAAGGGTTTTGTCGTTATAGGAAAGAATAGTCCCTTCACGGAATTAAATGTCGAACAAGAGTGGGACCGCATAAAAAATATAAATTTGAATCACGAACAAAAGGAAAAGGTTAAATTATTGTTTGATGACTTTTCTGGGAAAGCTTTTTACGAAAGCGAAGCTTATTTTAAATTTCAAACAGAAACAAAACTCACTATCGAGAACATTAAGGATATCTATCTAAAAGACAAAAATAGGCCCACATTGTTGATTTTGCCAAATGTCGCCTGGGATACAACATTACTAATCGATAAACCAAATCTGATTTTTGAAAGTCATACTGATTGGTTTATAAAACTCCTAAATTATTTCAAAGATCGTGAAGATGTTAATATTCTAATTCGGCCTCACCCTGCTGAAAAAATTTTTAAGAATAAAAATAACGTCCAAGATCTTTACCACTCAATTTTGGGGAACGAATTAGAACACATAACGATGATTGACGTATCATCGTCGGTTAATACCTATGGCCTAATAGACGCGGCCGATTTAATTTTCACCTACACATCAGATATTGGTTGGGAAGCGGTTCTTCAGGGACGAACAGTTGTATCGGGAGGCTGTGGGCCTAGTTGGGGCAAGGGAATAACCCATGATTCAAAAACTGAAAAAGAGTTCTTTGCCAATATTGAAAAATTTATAATGAAAAATAATAGTCAAACAGAAATTTTAAAAAGAAGGCGCAAGGCTGAAAAGTTTTTGCTGCTATATTTATCAGAAATTCCCTTACCTTTCCCTTTTGAAAATGGAAAGTTTTGGTCCGAAACCGGAGTAAAAATATTGAAGGAAATATTAACTGCCGATGAAACCGAGTTTGATAATACCTTTAGGATATTAGCCAATAAACAAGTTCATAAAGAAGGATTTGTTTGTTTATTAACCACCGAAAGTGATAATTAATCTTATTTTATTTTTTTTAAATTTCAAAATCAATTTCCATTTTGATAGTTTTATAACCTTTGTGATAATTATTCTGTTTATTCAACCCTTTTTAAAGTTATTTTCGAAATAAATCTCTGATCTATTCTTCTTTATAAAACGTATCACAAACATAAAATAAAGGAGATAAGTTTTATGAAAATACTAATAGCTTTTTTGTTTGTTTTTGGGATGAGTTCTTTTCCTTTCCAAACCTTCGCAGGTAGTTGCGGAGGTGGTGATCACATTCACACCGAGGAGGAAAAGATTGATAAAAAACTCGGGGCCTAACTCTCTTGATTAATTAAAAAACATTCTCACTTTACAGAATTTTTAAAATTTCTTTGTGCTTTTTATGATACTTACATTTGGGATCCCGTTTTGGTAAAATACAGAGCATTGTGGAGGGCGTTTTTGGGATACGAACCTCTATACTCTTAAGACATGTTTATGTCCTCATTGTAGTAGTTCTCTGACAATTTTTCATCAGGAATTGCTCTGCTAAATCCAATTTGAAAAAGGTGGATGAGGCGAACCACGAAAAATTGGAAATTATTTTGCTCAAGTAGTATTTTATCAGCAAATTTTACTCTAGTGCTTATTGTAGGTGTTCGAATACTGTCAACTTGAAGGAGAAGGGCTGAACAAATTTACTACCCTTTCTTAATATGTTTTTAATTGTACGAACGTGAGAAATATCAAAAAAACTAGCTGCGGAATTGGTTAGTTAATCGGATTATTCCCACTCNCGCTGTATTCGTCACGCATCAGGTAAATATCACTGCTTTAACGGGGATATTGCCATCTTAGGAGAACTAGTANTCGTACNTAATGATGGCCAAAACCAATATTATTGGCTCGGCACTATTGAAGCGCNAAAATNANTTTTTCTGCTGAGCTTTTACACGGTTATTTCTGAAAAGNTAAAAAACACGTTAGACTTATNGTGACATAAAGCTCAANGTATTCGCCGGTATTTAAAAACATGTAAGGGCATACTCATGGATAAAGTTGATCCCGTAGATTTTCGACCAGAAAAGGTGGCACCACTTCGAGTTGATCGACCCGGGTCATTAACATCTATGCCCTCACCGACAAAGTTACACCACCTACATATTTTCTCCGATGAAAATTACGATAGTATGGTTGATTTCTATCAACGCTTATTTAATGGAGAAATTGTNAGAGTGAACCCCAATGGTCTGACATTTATTACCTATGATGACCATGATCACCGGGTTGTCATCATAAAGCGAGNGGGTGCAATAAAAAAGCCTGAAAATTTTATTGGGGTCTCCCATCAGGCATATTGTTATTCAAGTCTCGGTGAATTGATTTATGTATATAAAAAAATGAAAGAATGGGGTTATAAANCGANTTGGACAGTCAACCATGGGAATTCAACGTCTTTTTATTATAACGATCCGGATGGTAACCAAGTGGAGACTATGCTTGATAATTTTACACCTTTTGAAACTAAAGAATATAAAAGGTATTACCAATGGTCGAAAGAGTTTTCGGCCATGGGAGACCCGACATTTGACCCTGATAAAATGGTTGAACTTTACGAAAGTGGCGTTCCTGATTCAGTCCTACTGGATCACACAGAAGTTTGTAAACTTATCAAGAGAGGAGAACTTTAGTTTTCTTTTCTATAATTTTTTTGATGTCTCTTGGAGACTTACCCGAAAGGCGTAAGGCCCTTATGGTCGTTGAGTTATCTCTTTTTGAAAATTTTTTTCCATTGTCCTCCATTATTAACGGGTGATGTAAATAAGCTGGTGTATCCAGACCAAGAAGTGATTGAAGAAGACAATGCAGGCNAGTAGCGGCCGTGAGATCCTCTCCACGAGTAACCAGCGTAATTCCCTGAATTGCGTCATCAACGGTAACAGAGAGATGATAGCTTGTCGGTATATCCTTTCTTGCAATAACTATATCACCAAAANCCTCGGGTGTGGCGACTTGATGGCCTTTATTAAACTCCANCCANTTTTGGTTNCCAACNATTTTTAAAGCCTTTTCAATATCAAGACGAAATGCATGAGGNTGTCCGNCCGTTAATTTCAAATCGCGNNTTTTGATNGGGATGGATTTACAAGTTCCNGGATANATGGGGCCCNCAGGACCGTGGGGCGCACCCCCTGCCCTTTTTATTTCATCTTTAATATCTCTTCGAGTACAGAAGCAAGGGTAAAGAAGACCAAGNGAGTCTAATTTTTTTAAAGCAAANTTATATTCGTCAAAATGATTTGATTGCTTTCGAACTGGTTGTTCCCAACTTAGGCCTAACCAATCGAGGTCTTCATATATTGCCTCTACATACTTTTCCTTGCAGCGATCTTCATCAATATCCTCTATTCTGAGAATAAATTGTCCACCATGTATTTTTGAANAATTGTAGGCATACAGTGCAGCATACGCATGACCGATGTGCAGAAAGCCGGTAGGACTGGGAGCAAAACGAGTTACTACANGAGATTTCATTTCAAAAAACGTTTAGGGAAGATATGGCGTCCATTTTTANCTAATTTTAATTTTTCAACTTTAAAAACCGCTTTTTTCGGCAGATTGCCATATAAATGTGGATAAAGTTTTCCGCCTCTTGATTGCTCCCATTTCAAATTTGATCCTAGTAATTGGCTGTTTACAGTCAATAGTATGAGGTTGCTTTGTCCCTTTCTGTGTTTGTATGCACTTTCGATCACTTGTTCCGCCGTTGAGAAGTGGATGAACCCATCACCCTGGTCTTGAGAGGAACCAGAGTAATCGGAATTTTTATCAACATTNTTCCATTCTTGTAATTTGCATATGTGGTAAATCAGGTTTTCCATTTACTGAGACTTCGGTTGTTTGCCCTTTAAATACTGCGGGTTATAGCAGCTATTTTAAATAGTAATTCTCACTTTTTACTTCAATCTATATTTAAATTGTTAAAAATTAATGCCTGTTGGAACAAGTCCACTTAAACTTAATCGATTGCAACTCAGAATACTGACTATTTTTCAGCAATTGGCGCGATTTCCAAAGACCTCTAGCGAAAACATTGAAACTGGTGAAGTAATGATTAGTAATTTACCTAAACCTCGGGGAAGCCAATTTTATTGTGGAAATTCTATTGTATTAACTAAAAACTCAACCGGTTTAACGAACGAATCCGTATGGAAGGCTCTGGAGCGCAAAGGATTAGCTCGTTCATTNTTCCCGCTAGGAATCNCANTTACAACGAATNGAATGAATTANNATANNGGNCTTTCNAAANTAATTTTGATAAAACCANNAAAAAATCTTANTNTGTAAAAGGTGGNCCGCCATTCCAGGCTTTANTAATCATTTCCTTAATGGGTTTATANTCAATTGGCACNGGGTTGGGGTATGGAGAGTCGGAAATCATTTTTGCTGCTTGATCAATTCCTTCAAAGGGCATTCCAAGTTCCTTTAAAGAGGTTGGAGCTCCTATCGATACGTTGAGTTCGTAAAGGGCTGTAGCGGCATCTTTGTTTTCATCACCTAGAGCTTTAGAAATTTGATGCATGGCCTCAGGTACTCCCGGTGCAGTATACGCAACACTATGAGGTAAGGCCACGGTATGCGCTTTGGAATGTTCGAGTCCAAAAGTGCTTCCTAAAACATGGGCAAATTTATGATGTAGAGCTACACCAGCGGACCCCAATGCTGTTCCACAAAGCCAAGCTCCGTAAAGACCATCGCCACGAGCCACCACATCGTCATTACCGGAAGACATTCTCCTCAAGGCAGACGCCAGCGATTTAATTCCTTCACCACNAATAAGGCTGTTAACAGGAGTTGCGCCCTGAGAATAAAAGGCCTCAACACCATGCGCTATGGCGTTAATGCCGCTCGGAATCATTATTTTTAACGGTACACCCATAGCTGTTTCAGGGTCATAAATAATAGTTTTTGGCAGCATCCAGTCAGATTTNTAGCCCACTCGAATCCCATTTGTTAATATTGCTTGTAGGTCAGTCGTTTCCGAGCCTGAAAAGGTTGTCACAGCTGAAATCACCGGGATTTCCATATCCAAAGCAATTGATTTTGCAAGTCCTACCGCGGTCCCGCCGCCATAAGATACAACACCATCAATATCGTTTTGTTTAGCAATAACACGGCCTCTCTCAACCATNGGTAGNGGAATGTACTGCTCTGCAATATCGCAAATCTCAGCGTCAACATCATTTAAGTNANCGACTAGTTGTCCTCACTTCTTCTTTTCGGCNNGGCGTGCAACAAAATAAAACACTTTTTAAACCGAGANGGTCGATTTCTGCTCCGAGCGATTTTATAGTTCCCGGGCCAAAAAGTATTCGGGCTGGCAGTGAGACGTGGGTAAAGGGATTCATGACGAGGGTATAGCGTTTAAAGGTGTGATTTGTCTATCTATAAAATCTATTTTAGTAATCGTATTGAACTTAACAACCTGTTCTGGAATTTGTTTATGAAATAAAAATATTATTTTCTACTTTAAAGTTAATTTATTTGTCTGTCTTAACAATGCTGATAGTATTTCCATGTAAATGAGGCTTGAAAAAATGGCATCAAAAAAACAATCAGGAGTTATCGGGGGGGTTTTTATGGCCCATGCTCCTCAATTTTTTACCCTTCCAGAGTCTGAAGACAGGAAAATTGTTAACAGGGTAAAAAGATTGGCTAAAAATAATGGAAAACGTCTGAGACAATTACGCCCTGATGTCTATATTTCAATTTCAAATGATCATGCGAACCAGTTTGTCCTTCACTGTGTTCCACCCTTTGCTTTACATCGTGGCAATATTGCCCGCGGTAGTTTTGCTGGTAAAAAGTTTGAACATCAAATAGCAAGTAATGAGTCNACCAATTTAATACGTTATCTATATAGAGAAGGATTTGACGTTTCCTATACTTCAACTGCTGAAATTGAATACTCTCTCGGGATTCCGCTTTCATTTTTGGATATACAAGGACCGTTAATACCGCTTTTTGTTAACGCTTATGTTCCTCCACAACCACGAATGGAGAGGTGTTATGCTTTAGGAGAAGCAATAAATAGGGGTCTTATTTCCCAAGGATTAAGCGCTGTAGTTATCGCTAGTGGTGGTATGTCCCATTTTCCGGGCACTGATAGATATGCTGATCCTGATTTAGATTTTGACCGAAAGGTTTTAGACGAGCTCAAAACTGGAAATTTAAGATATCTATTATCGTTGGATGAAAAGTCAATGGATGATAGTGGCAATATTGAATTGCGTTGTTGGGGTGTAGCGGCGGGGATGCTGGGCGAGAGAAAACCAGATTTGGTTTCCCTAGATCCTTCTTGGCACCATAACTACGCAACACTTGCGTGGTGGAAGGAAGAAAAAAATACGAAATCAGATTTCAGGCCCCATTATCCAGAAATTATTCCTGATCGACTTGATTTAACAGTTGTCCTCCACAAGTTAGCTAATGATACCAGGGAACGCGATCTCTATATCTCTGATCCCAAGGNTTATGTCGAGGCTTTGAAGCTAAACAGGCAAGAAAAAAAGGCACTGTTGAATTTGAAAGATGATGAAATGGTCCAAATGGGTGTCCATCCATTTCTATCATTTATGGCCCGACTTCATATTGAGCGAGCAATNAAAAAATAGATAATCGTTAAAATTATAGAGGAACGGCCATCGCTTCAAAAGCGGTGTCACAATTAATAAGATTTACTCTCTTTAGAGAAATTTTGAAACTATTGTCGTCCCTTACCAGTCTGTGAAATTGTCTCCCCATAAAGAAGCGTTGGACATCTAAACGGTATTCTCCCATCAGCAACGATGAACTAATCAGGTAAATTCCTTTNTCATCGTCGGCCTCTTCGACAATGACGTTACTAATGACGTGATTTGTTCTTGAGGGTGGGCTCTGAATATGAATTCGAGGGTGCCTTAGGCGTTCGATCCGGGTCTTCATTAATTGTTTGTCGTCAAAAAATAACGAAGCCTCATTGTAAGGATCCGGTTGTCCGTCAGTTGACGGAACCCAATAGACACCGTCATCTGTAAAAAGGTCCATCCATTTTTCAAATTCTCTATCATCCAGAAGACGTCCCTCATAAATAAGGAATAACTCAAATTTCTCTCTGTTAACGTTTTGTTTTTCTCCCGGTTTAGTTGCCAAGGGTATTACCAATGCGTCCATTTAGGCGGCCTCGCACATATAATGAAGCCATGCTTGATATTGGGCCCGGATAGCCATTTCGTGCATCGCTGATTCCCGCGTTGCATTATAATAAGGGTCAGCCTCTTCTTCACCCATTCCTCTAGAAAAATCTATCCAGTCTGACTGGTTGCTCTTTAGGCCAGCTTGTGTCCGCCTGAAGGATTCTAAGTCATCCGTTTGCACAAAGGAGGTTGCTGAATGAGTAACATTTAAAAGCCTTATGTTTGCAGAATTCATTTCATTAGGTGCGCCCTTCAGTTTTACCGGGTAAACAGTTACTTCAGTCAGGTCGGGTGCTATGGGTCGAATGACCCGAATATGAATATTCAGTCCCATTATTGAACAGTTTGGATATAATAAAGAATTATGAAATTCCGGAGTTAAGATTTCTTCCATTCGGGATTTTCCGACTTTTTCGGCCAGAGCCACTTTATAAGCATCGTAAGCGGGACTAGATCGTCCCTTCTCATTAAGTTCGGTATTACTTGTCCACCCATGCCCAAAGTCCACGACAAATGAGCGTCTACCCTTCCAAGCATCTGCGGTTTTAGTAGTCTTCTCTTCTACGACCTGGGCGCCTTCCTTGTCACCTTCTCTTCTCGAGAATTGTTCCCCCTTTTTATTAACGGTCGATGCATGTGAGTACGGGACATGATAAGAATCGAGAACATTTTCAACTTGAAGCTTCCAGTTTCCGCGAAAAAAATATCGGTGCATGCCTGCATCCAAAGAAATTTCTCCATCTGGGGCACGGTCTACCAAATCATCTATGTTAGCTTTCATTGGACCAAGAAATTCATCAAAACTGATACCTTTTCTTGCCATGCTTACAAATACAAAACCTCGGTATTCGCCCATCCGAGGCGCTTTCGCCAACCCGAATTCACTTTTCTTAAAATGTGAGGCAGCACCCTCGGGCATCGATACGTCCAGTAAGGTGCCATCAGTGTCATAAGACCAGCCATGATATAGACACGTTAAAGCTTTTAAATTTCCACAAGGTTCGTTACAGACCTTAGGTCCACGATGTGCACATCGATTAAGCAGTACTTGAGGCGTTCCGTCCTTATGTCGAATGAAGATAATGGGTTGACGTCCGATATCTGAGGTAACGTAATCACCAATATTGGGTATTTGGCTGGTGTGACCAGCAAAAATCCATGCGCACCCGAATATTCTATCCATCTCCAATTCAAAAATATCGGAATCTGTATAGACCCGACGATGAACCCGCCCAGGTTCTATCAGTTTTGAAATTTCGTCAGCCGTACCGTCAAACATNCCNTATCCATTTTGTAGTCATAAANTNNTTTTAGATTTTCTCTCAGAGTGCTTTTNGGGTCAAGGATGGATAGAGANCTATCTTGTTAACGCCNTTTTTNGNCTTNATANACTATTNATNNNCTGACACNGTNAATNATTTTTGATCTATGATTCTTTNTGTTANGAGCTTATTGTCCGTCCGNTTTGTGANTNNTGGAGTANTTTATGCNTGGATTNGGNGGNTTTTCCTNTAAAGAAATCAGTGTTATTGCTCTGATAAGTTTTGGNCATATGTTGAGNCATTTCTTTTTCTTNGTTTTACCTCCNCTGTATTTGNTTCTNAAAACNGAATTTGAAGTTAGCTATGCTGTATTGGCTTTGCCNATGGCTTTTTATGCGGTNGCGGCCGGTATAACACANACNCCGGTTGGTTTTTGGGTNGATCGTGTTGGNGCGCGAAAACTTTTAATTNTAGGTTTGATAATCCAAGGANTATCGGTGGCTGCGATAGGTTTTTCATCTACATTTTGGCAATTGGTNGCATTTTACACCATTACAGGNATTGCNAATACGGTTTTCCATCCGGCCGACTACGCCATTTTGTCTGGTTCTATTGCTAANGAAAGATTAGGNCGAGCGTTTAGTCTTCATCTTGCAAGTGGAAATTTAGGGTGGGTTTTTGTTCCGGGTGTTATGATCGGTCTATCTGAAATGTGGGATTGGCGGATTGCATTTATAATAGTTGGAACCNTTGGGTGTCTTTTTGGCTTTATTGTTTGGACTTTTTCTAAAACCTTATCGGAGGAAACCACNAAAATTNCTAATTCTGATAATCGCTCAGCAGAAAGAAGTCCTGATTTTAGAGATGGTTTAAAATTATTGATATCGTTTCCAATCATGATGTGTTTTAGCTTTTTTATAATGCTGACAATTGGGTTTACTGGAATTCGTTCTTTCATGGTTGTTGCTCTTAATCAACTCTATGGAATAACCAATATAATCGGCAATACAGTCTTAACAGGTTTTATGGCTGGTAGTTTTCTCGGGGTTCTAATAGGCGGCTTTGTAGCAGACAAGTTTGGACCAAGGGTAGCAACTGCTATCGGAACACTCATAGGGGCAGCTGTTTTATTAGTTTTTGTAGGCAGTTATAATTTGCCAATACTTGTTATCCTTATCGCCATAACATTATCCGGTCTTTTGCAAGGTATACTGCTACCTAGTCGCGATCTTTTAATTCGTGCCGTCACTCCATCCGGGTCAATGGGAAAAGTTGTAGGATTTTTGACGATGGGCATGATGATGGCCGCGGCTGTNGTCCAGCCAATATTTGGATGGCTGATGGATATAAATGAACCTCGCTGGGTATTTTGGTTAAGTGCGATATTTGTCGCCGGCGCGTTATTCTGTTTTTCTTCCGCACGGTCGAGTAAAGTAAATTTATAATATTTTGTTGAAATTAAATATCAGTTGGTGGCTCATACTCTAATTGTTTTTTAGTCGCTTCATTTGGAGGCATTTTTACTGTTTTTTGAAATAACATGTGCATGAATANNAANAGNGGTTTTGCTTTCATAATNAAGACGACCATCTCTTCATTTTCATCAGAATTAAAATGTTGATGCACNACTCCGTTNGGNACCATTAGCATATCGCCTGCCTCATAATCATANTTGACGCCGTCATGATGATCGTAACCCCNNCCCTTNAATACATAAAAGGCTGCACTATTCATATGTCCATGNTTTACATTGGTGCCCAATGGAGCAAATGCCTTAAGGTGGGTTTCAATAGATTGACAGACTTCTACATCGGCGGGATTTATAATTTCTTTACCATAACTCTGCGGTCCTCCATGCCATTTGGAATTTTTTGTGGAATAAACCCGAGGTAAATCATGAGTTCTTTGCAATAATTCNCCATATGTACCTTCCAAAGCCCTTACANAAGTCCGCTTTTTTGTCCATCGCGCCCAGTCTGCTGCAGGCCGATTATGTCCCGGGCCTATCTCTCCTTTTGAATTTTCACTTTCTTTTTTGGATGAAATGCCTTCAGCCATAAACCATTCCTTTATCTTAGTCTCATAAACTTTTTGNTATTTTAAGCTAAAGGTTGAGTTAGGAAAAGTAGAGATCGTTATTTTCTAATAATCGGTTGGTGGGGAGTAGTCCTCTAGTCCAGGCAGGGGTTCGCTAGGTGGTAATTTCACAGTCTTTTGAAATAACATGTGCATAAATAAAAAAAGCGGTTTTGCTTTCATTACAATCACAATTAAGTCTTCTTTGTCAGAACTATTAAAATGTTGATGAACACATCCATTTTCCACCATGAGGATATCTCCAGCCTCGTATTCGTGTCGTTTGCCATCATGTATATCGTAACCTTCCCCCCGTAAAACATAGAAGGCAGCACTATTCATGTGTCCATGATTTTGCGCAAAACTACCAGGGGCGTATACGTGTAAATGAGTTTCAATAGATTGAGCAATTTGAGTATGTTGTGGGTTTATAACATGTTTTCCAAAAGCCAGAGGACCACCCTTCCACATCATGTTAGAACTACTGATAACCCTATCTTCCTCATATAAACCTTGCTGCATTTCACCATAAGTTCCTTCCAGGGCNCGGACAAAGGTCCTTTTCTTTACCCATCGATCCCAAACAATCTCTTTTTTGTTGTGACCAGCGAGCGAAGGGTCTTGGACGGGCTTTGCTTCAGGCGACATCAAATGGTTTCCAAACATATACGAAAATTAGGATCACACTATTCGGCTGAGGAATGCCTGTAAAGGATTCCCCCACCNTCTTGATAAAAGTTTTTTGAAAGTATTTATGAAGGGATCTTTTTAAACTTAAACAATAGGCTTAGTGTAGATAAATTACATGCCAAAATTTTGATTAATCAGAAGAAAAAAATGAAACCGGACGCTATAAGTTTACTAGATGAATTCGTAGATCTGGAACCAGAAATAGAAAATTTTCAAGATGCGTTGCTTAGAGGTTTATCTGCCGAGCAGAAATATCTTCCATGTAAATTTTTTTATGATGAAACAGGCTCAGAGCTTTTCAATCAAATTTGCGAGCTAGATGAATATTATGTTACCCGCACTGAAAATCAAATTTTAGAAGAAAATGCTCAAGAAATTAGCCGAATTATTGGCAGCAGATGTAACCTTTTTGAACTTGGGAGTGGATCAAGCAGAAAAGTAAAAATACTCCTCGACGTGCTAGAAAAACCGGTTGGCTATACTGCTCTAGATATTTCAAAGGAACATTTAATAAAATCTTGCGCCGAGTTATCCCCTATTTATCCAGGTATTCCAATAAGGGCTATTTGCACAGACTATTCCAAGTCTCTAGCGTTGCCGTTTAAGTCCTCAGANTCCAATAATATCGTCGTGTTTTTCCCGGGATCCTCTTTGAGCAACTTTGATTCGAAAAATGCAATCAAGTTTTTAGAACGGGTTGCAAATTTATTAAAAGATTCAGAAGGTGGTTTTTTAATCGGTATAGACCTNAAAAAAGATCAAGAAGTTCTTGAAGCAGCTTACGATGATTCTGATAGAGTTACAGCCAAATTTAACCTAAATTTATTAATAAGAGCTAATAGAGAACTAAATGCAAACTTTGATGTTTCAAAGTTTTCCCATAGAGCAATTTATAATCACGAAAAAGGACGAATTGAAATGCATTTGGTTAGTCGGATTAACCAAATTGTCTCTATTGGTTCTCATTTATTTAAATTTTTTGAAAATGAGTATATTCACACTGAAAACTCTTATAAATATTCGTTGAGTCAGTTTGAAAAAATGTGGCGAGAGGCAGGTTTTAATTCGTCCAGACATTGGTGTGATATAAAAGAGTATTTTAGTGTTCACTATCTGAAACTTTGATCGATGATATAAAAAGCTAACTAGTTATAACTTTTTTTATTGAAACATTCTTTATGGAAAACTTTTGGATATTAAGGTCATTTTAGATACGGTTTGTCCATGGAGTTTTATTGGCAAACGTCGATTGGAAAAGGCGTTAACTTTAATGCCAATAAAAAATTATAGTGTTTCCTGGGAACCCTATCAGATAAACCCGACTATTCCCGTTCATGGGTTGGAACGGAAGACATATTTGGAAGAAAAGTTTGGCAGTATCAAACACGCGAAAAAGGTTAGCCGTAACCTTGAAATAGTTGGCAGTGAAATTGGTATTGAATTTCATTTTGAAAAAATAAAATGTACCCCCAACACTGTTTTGTCCCATCGGCTAATTCAATATGCATCCCGGCATAAAATCAATTTAAGTAAATTGATTGATAACCTTTTTATAGGCTTTTTTAAAAATGGAGAAGATATTGGTAGTGCTAATAATTTAAAAAATATAGCCGTTCAGCATGGTCTCAATGGTGATGACTTTTTAAATTATATTAGTTCGGAAGTAGATCATATGTTGGTCTTAAAAAAAGATGAGGGTTTCAGAAGGCTCGGTATACAAAGTGTTCCCTGTTTCATTATAGACGGAAAATACACTGTTTCAGGTGCTCAACCGCCAGAAATTTTTCACAAAGTATTCGATCTAGCACAACAAGTGATTTAAGAAAATCATTCCAAAAAATTTGACTATCAAGCTGGAATTGCTAATTCTAGAATTCTATATACAAAATTTTTTGTACCGCGGAGCTTGGTCTTTTCCCTTTTCCAGTCATTACGCATAATNAGTCTGTGATCTGGTCTTAATACAATCCTTCCTGGTTCTTCCTGAATAAGATTAATNAGTCCTGCAGGATTGGAAAAATTATCTNNATAAAANGTAATAACTAATCCCTTTGGGCCCGCCTCTAGTTTGGAAATACCCGATTTTTTGCACATTTGTTTTATTTTTACGACTTCTAACAGATTATCCACTTCTTCTGGTAACTTGCCAAACCGATCAATTAATTCCGCTGCAAAACCTTCTACTTCATTGGTGTCATTTAAATTTGCTAAGCGTCGATATAGNTTAAGTCTCGCATCAAGATCTTTTACGTAGTTTTCTGGTATTAAA
Organism: Rhodospirillaceae bacterium; assembly: GCA_002719885.1. GTDB lineage: Bacteria > Pseudomonadota > Alphaproteobacteria > MPNO01 > UBA2964 > UBA2964. The sequence continues at coordinate 21,799 of PBFH01000029.1, forward strand.
ACTGGAGAACCAATATTTATTTGAGGGCTCCAAGATTTTTCTTCGCTGTTTGGTTTTCCTAACCTCGCATTGGCAACCGCATCTTCCAACATGTTTTGATATAGTTCGACGCCAACCTCTCGAATATGTCCAGACTGTTCATCACCTAAAAGATTGCCAGCACCTCTAATATCAAGATCATGGCTAGCTAGCTTGAANCCCGCTCCTAATGAATCGAGAGANTGCATAACCTCCAATCTTTTGGACGCGGTTTCTGTTAAATTACCTTCTGCTGGTATAGTCAGATAACAGTATGCCCTTTGTTTTGAGCGTCCAATTCTGCCTCTAAGCTGGTAAAGTTGAGCCAAACCAAAGCGGTCTGCTCGATGTACAAATAGAGTGTTCGCCGAAGGTATGTCTAAGCCNGATTCAACTATNTGGGTGGAGATTAAAAGGTCACTTTTACCATCATAAAAATCTGTCATTATCGATTCGAGGGCACTTGATTTCATCTGCCCATGCGCAATGGCTATCTTAAGGTCTGGAACGAGTTGGCGTAATTGATTTTCAACTCCTTCCATATCCACGATACGAGGACAAACGTAGAAAATTTGGCCACCCCTAAATCTCTCACGTAAGATGGCCTCACGAACTATCAGAGGATCAAACGGTAAAATAAAGGTCCTCACGGCCAGCCGATCTATCGGTGGGCTGGCAATAATTGACATTTCTTTGACACCGGATAAAGCTAACTGCAAAGTTCTTGGTATGGGCGTGGCAGTCAGTGTCAAAACATGTACGTTAGAACGAATTTCTTTGAGCCGCTCTTTGTGGCTAACTCCAAAGCGTTGTTCCTCATCTATTACTAACAAGGCCAGATCTTTGAATTTAATAGATTTTCCCAAAAGGGCATGAGTTCCAATCACAATATCAACGGAATTATTTTCTAAGCCTTCTTTTATATCTTTTGCCTCTTTAGCGGACACCATTCTAGACAATTGAGCAATTTTAACAGGATAACCATGGAACCTTTCACAGAAGGTTTGATAATGCTGNCGGGCTAATAACGTTGTTGGAGCAACGATCGCAACCTGTCCCCCTGCCATGACAGCGGCAAAAGAAGCCCTTAATGCAATTTCTGTTTTGCCAAAGCCCACATCTCCGCAGATGAGCCGATCCATTGGCTTGTCACCCGCNAAGTCGGCTACAGTATCATCAATAGCCCCCATTTGATCTTCAGTTTCAGAATATGGGAATTTTGCACAGAATTCCTCATACATTGTATCCTCTGCGACTAACTTTCTGCCAGATTGCAGTGTCCTTTCTGCGGCAATACTAATCAGTTTTTCTGCCATCTTCTCAAGGCGTTTCTTGACCCTTGCCTTTCTTGCCTGCCATCCACTGCCTCCAAGTTTATCTTTCACTGCGCCAGAGTCTGTTGACCCATAACGAGATAGAATCTCGATATTCTCTACAGGAACAAATAATTTATCGCCATCCGCGTAACTTATACGAAGACAATCATGAGGGGCGTCTCCTGCATTAACTGTCTCTAGACCCTCATATGAACCAATTCCATGTTCGATATGAACTACAAAATCCCCTATAACGAGTTCAGAGGTGTCGGTTAAAAAGGTATCGGATCGTCGCTTCTTTTTTGTTTGAACTATTCTTTCGCCGAAAATATCTTGTTCNCTTATTAGGGTAGTATTTTCGGACCTGAAGCCCCTTTCCAACCCAAGTACAAACAAACCGATGGAGCCAGATGAAAGAGCTAAAAACTCTGACCAATTTTCTAGATAAACAAAATTCGACCCTCGATGTTCTTTTAAAAGTGTAACTACTCTTTCGCGTGAACCCGTCGTGTGACACGCAATTGCAATTTTTTGACCTTTGACCTGTTCATCTTTTACATATTTAAGAACACTCTCCAGCAGGCTTATGGAGTGTTCATTATTTTTATTTAAATTATTTTGACTTTGTCGGATTGAAGAAAATTCGTATCCAAGAGCTCCTCCCAAATCAATAACATGGTCATATTCTATGGATTTTATCGGCTCTGGCACTTTGAACGGTGTAAACCAGCAGCTAGAAAATTNTTGTAAAAGCTTTTCCCATGCAGACTCCATGAAATAGAGATAATTTGGCGGCAGTGGTCTATAGATTTGGGATCTATCTGCTTCTTTTTTACTTGGCCCAGAAACATTAAAAAAACTTTGCCGAGCCTCATAAAAATCGTTGATTAACTCATGACGAGCGCTGATTGCAGTCTGGCACTNATTTTCGAAAGCTAAAACGGCATTAGGAAGATAATCTAGTAATGACGCCATATCTTCATTAATGATAGGCACCCAATGTTCAATCCCTGCCATGGCTTTGCCCTCTGAAACGGCTTCATAGAGCGGGTCGTTTGTTATATTACCAAACTTTTCTCTATACCCTTTACGAAAACGAGAAATGGAATTTTTATCCAGAAGATATTCTCTAACGGGTTGCAGTGCGATGGAATTTACCGAGTCTAGGCTACGTTGATCTAATGGATCAAATCTTCTAATTTCTTCGATTTCATTTCCAAATAAATCAAGTCTTACCGGCATCGCTGCGCCAGAGGGAAATATATCGATAATTCCGCCTCGGTATGCAAACTCACCAGCCTCCCTAACGGTTCCNGTCCGTCGGTACCCGTTATCTGAGAGGAACCGAGATAGACTTTCTAAATTAATATTTTGTCTCTCCTTTAGTTCAAATATAGAATTTTTGAACTGATTTCTGGAGGGTACCTTTTGTAGTATAGCATTAACTGTAGTGAGAATGATTACCTGGGTCTGCGCATTGTTCTCTAACCGATGGTTAAGTTTAAAGAGAGTGTTTAATCTCCTGCCCGTTAATTCCGGATTGGGAGATACGCGGTCATAAGGTAGGCAGTCCCATGCAGGAAAATCCAAAACGGTTATATCCGGGGCAAATGCCTTAAGTGTATCCCAAGCAATCGCCAGCCGTTTGTCACNCGTTGTTACATATAATATGGGACGGCTGGGTAGGATTGATGACATGTTTAAGACGGCAAGAATGTCGACGCCCTCTGGGGATCCGCAAAAATGGATTTTGGATTTATATTTAAAAAAGGATTTNTTAATTTTCAATGGTTTAATANTATATTTTTAAAGTTACATATTCGTTTAAAGATGTCATTTTTGTGGTAGTCCGGCGGACTTTNCAAACCCGAGATCCAACTCATTAAATCTGGATCACTTTCCTCAAGTAAAGATCCAAACTGTCTTANTTCCTCTCGAGTCATCGAATGTATGTTTTCGATGGCAAATTGCCCGATTATCATATCCGCTTCCTTGGTGCCTCGACGTTTGCTCTGATACATTAAGCGCTGCCGAAGGATTTCCTCTGGATCAGTCATTGCAACTCCTTCATAGGGCATTAGGATATAGAAGCTTCGATAGTTTTTGTCAGNAACAGATCNAAAAAAAGTTGAATATTTAAATGCGACCTGAAATTCTTTTTCCTTTGTTCGCGCCNGTTCAGACTTTATCCGGGATAGGCCCCAGATTATCTGTGTTTTTATCCAAAATGTGCGGTCCGAATATTATTGATCTCTGTTGGCATTTACCCNTTGGATTTATCGATAGACGTTATTCACCAGANGTCGCAAATGTTTTGCCGGGCAGTATTGCGACTATGACGCTTAAAATTTTGGGACATCAGCCACCCAAAACCAGAAAATTACCTTACAAGATTATATGTGGAGATGATACCGNCGAAATGGAATTAGTATTTTTTCATTCAAGAGCAGATTATTTAGCAAACATGTTGCCAGTGGGTGACACTCGAATAGTCAGTGGCAAGGTCGATATATTTAAGGGGAAGGTCCAAATGACCCACCCCGATAGGATAGGCCTGCTTGAAGAAGCCTCAGTGATTCAAACAATTGAACCTGTTTACCGCCTGACAGCAGGTTTAACCTCAAAACCCCTTCTCAAAGCAATAAACGGGGCGCTCTTAAAAACAGGAGTTCTGCCGGAATGGCAGGATTTAAACTGGCTTAAAAGACAAAAATTTCCGGCATGGCGTGATGCTCTCCTCAAGGCCCATGCACCGGAAAATGAATCTGATGTTGGGAATAATTCCTCTGCTCGAAGACGGCTAATATATGATGAATTACTCGCGGACCAACTGGCATTAGCTATCGTGCGCTCCCTGNATCGTAAAAAATCCGGTAGAATTATCAAATCGGATAATGGTTTGCTTAAAAAGATTATGGGCAAGTTGCCCTTTGAATTAACTACCGGACAAAAAGGAGCACTTAATGAAATTTTATCAGATATGGCTGAGCCATATCGTATGCTTCGACTGTTACAAGGAGATGTAGGCAGCGGAAAAACTGTCGTGGCATTTCTTGCGATGATCAGGACAGTAGAATGTCAAATGCAAGCCGCGTTGATGGCACCAACAGAAGTATTAGTGCTGCAACATTACAAAACTCTTAAACCACTGGGTGAGTATATCGGGGTAAATATNGAAATTNTGACAGGAAAAGATAGTAAGGCCCACCGCAAAAACGTTTTGGAAGGACTTATCAATGGTGATATTTCCATTATNATTGGGACACATGCTCTATTGCAGGATGACGTCCACTACAAAGATCTTGGATTGGCAGTAATAGATGAACAACACCGGTTTGGTGTTCACCAGCGTCTAATGTTAAATGAAAAGGGAAAAAAAGCTGATATGCTAGTCATGACAGCTACACCAATACCCAGAACATTAATGCTTTGTGCCTATAGTGATCTAGATTCATCACGCTTGGCAGGAAAACCAGCAGGACGGAAAGCGGTTGAAACTCGAGCAGTGTCTACGACAAGACTTGAAGAGATAATTGATAGGCTCAAGCACTCANTAGATGAAGGGGCCCGAGCATTCTGGGTTTGTCCTCTAGTTGAGGAATCAGAGATAATGGATCTTGAAGCAGCAACGGACAGACATAAGTTTTTGGACAAACGCTTTGAGGGACGCGTGGGTCTTTTACACGGGAAAATGAAGCCGGCCGAAAAAGAAAAGGTGATGAAATCCTTTATGGAGGGGGAATTAAATATCTTAGTCGCCACGACTGTTATAGAGGTGGGAGTGGATATACCTGATGCAAATATAATGATTGTTGAACACGCTGAACGCTTTGGTTTAGCGCAGTTACACCAACTCAGGGGTCGTGTAGGTCGTGGAAAAAAATCTTCTGCTTGTATTTTAATGTATTCAAACCCTCTATCAGAAAAAGCCCGTGCCAGAATAAAAATATTAAGGGAAACTGATGATGGGTTCAGGATAGCAGAAGAAGATCTGAAGTTAAGAGGCGCGGGAGAATTACTNGGCACCCGTCAAAGTGGCCTCCCTGTATTTCGAATGGCAGATATAGTGAGCCACCAGGATCTTATGATGGCGGCAAGAGATGACGCAAAATTAATTATCGAACGTGACCCTTATTTAAACAGTAAACGAGGCGAGGCACTTCGCATACTCCTCTATCTTTTCCAAAAGGATAACGTCGTTCAAACACTTAGATCTGGATAAAAAAAACCTTATTCAATTGGAATTGTTCTTTTATCCCCATCAGACGCATTTACCTTTACACCCCTTTCGTTCTGTGGCCTTCGATCAGGGGGTGTCACTATCCCGCCAGAAATNACCATTTTTATCCCTTCCTCTACCGTCATAGATAAAACAACGAGCTCCCGACGAGGCAGAAAAAGGAGGTAGCCCGAGGTTGGATTTGGTGTTGTTGGCAGGAAGACATTNACAANGTCGTCCTTTGTNGAGTTCTGGATTTCACCTTGAGTTGTNCCTGTAATAAATCCAAGGGCCCANGAACCACGCCTAGGATATTCAAAGAGTACCACTTCGCGGAAAGCATTCGACTGGTGAGAAAGAACGGTTTCAAAAATTTGTTTTAAAGCACCATAGACACTCCGTATAACNGGCATCCTGGCAAGAAGTTTTTCGCTGGTTCGTATCCAGTACCGCCCTAAGATACCAGCGGTCAACGCTCCGATAAGGGTCATTAAAAGGCAGGCCATTAAGAGGCCAAGACCCGGGATNCCGAATGGTAAATATGTCTCGGGGTTATAGGCTGGAGGCAACAGTGGGGTCATTTTGTTGTCAACCCAGTTTATGAATAACCAAGCAAGATAAAACGTAATTCCTATAGGGGCGGTAATTAGAACTCCGGCTAGGAAATAACCACGTAAATGCCGAATTAATCCTATCTTTGGTTTTTTTATTTTAAATGGTTCATTGGTAGACATTTTTCATTCCAATACTAATGTCCGATTAGCTGGCCTTTAGAGATAGACGACTTTATTTTACAACTCTATTGAGATGTTTACATTTAATTTAAAATCCGCGCTATCAGTAAATAGCTAAAGTTTCAATAAATAAAAAAAGAGATGAAAATGAAATATCAGAATATTTATTTTGAAGATTTTAAAATCGGTCGTGTATTTAAAACTGATTGTATGAAAATAACGCAAGAAGATATTATTAATTTTGGTAACGATTTTGCTCCTTTACCATATCATACAGACCCGGAAGAAGCTAAAAATTATATGTTTGGAGAGTTGGTAGCTGCCGGTTTTCACACGTGCTCTATCAGTTTTGGTTTGTTTATAAGAGCCGGCGTTTTTGATGACTGCGCNATGGGGTCACCGGGTTTTAATAAATTACGCTGGAAGAAACCGGTCAAACCTGAAGATGTTTTAAAAGTTTCAGCGACGGTAACCGGCGCATCTCCGGCAAGAGATGAAAATGACCGAAATTTGGTATCCCTGTTATTTGTGACNAGTAACCAAAAAGATGAAACAGTTTTGGAAATGGAAACTAGGCATTTTGTGCGGTCTCGTCCNAANACATTGGACAGTTAAGTTGTTTTTTTAACTAATTAACTCGCGTCGAAGAACCTTTCCAACCGGACTCTTGGGTAATTCATTTATAAATTCAATCGANTGNGGTATTTTATAAGGNGCAATTTTATCTTTAAGTGATNTTTTNATNAAATTCGCAAATTCNTNGCCACCCATTTTCGCGTCCTTTAGTACNACTACNGCACGAATTTTATTGCCAATTTCTTTATCACTTAAAGGNAAGACACANGCCTCANTAATATCAGGGATTTTACGAAGGGCATTTTCTATTTCAATTGGAGAAATAAATATTCCTCGACTTTTAAAGCAGTCATCACTCCTCCCAGCAATCCATATAAAGCCGTCACCGTCTTTATAGGCTAAATCCCCCGTGTGATACCATCCGTCATGGACCACTTCTTTTGTTTTTTTCTTGTCTTTATGGTAGCCCAAAAAGAAACCTGGGTTATCTGAAGCAATTAATAAATGTCCGATTTCTTCGGGGTCTAACTCTTGGTAATCATCATCCATGACCTTTACAATAGTACCAGGAAGCGGCTTCCCGACGGAGCCTGGTTTGATAGGCCAGTGGGGTGACTGACCAAACACTAACTGCATCTCCGAGATACCGTAATGTTCCCATATGGGACAACCAAACCTATCAACCCATTCAGTATAGGTGGCCTCCTCCAGGGCTTCTCCAGTGGCATTGCAACCTCTTAATGATTCTAATTTATANTTCTTTTCAATTTTCGGTATTGCCAAGATGCGTCGATACACTGTTGCTACTGAATAAAGAACAGAAACACTGAGATCTTCAATCGTTTTTAAAATTCTCTCTGGCCGCATCCGCCCTTCGAGAATAGCACCAGTGACACCATTTCTAAGGGGATAAAGTACGTTATGGCCCAAAGCACTAATAAAGCTCCATTCACCTGTAGCCATTACCACATCATTTTCGAGTGGGGGTACACGTAATTTATTTGTATCACCCTGGGCTGCTATCCATCTATGGGCATGGACTATTCCTTTTGGATTACCGGTGGTACCTGAGGTGTAGACAATGAAGGCTTTTTCGTCGGATTTGGTATTCGCCGTTAAATTTGTGATACCATCCCCAGCCTTTAATAAATCTTCAAATGAGTGGTCATTTTGGGCCATGCCTCGGGCGATAATGACCCCTGATCGAAATTCATCCCGAAGCAAACGAACTGGAGCGCTTATATTATCGAATGTTATCGCCGCTATGGCATCACTATGTTTTCTGACATACGAAACTTCATCTGCTCCCAACAGAGAATTCTGAAGGACCGGAACCGCTCCTATTCTTACCAAGGCAAGAAACGTAATTATAAATTCTAATGAATTAGGTAGGCGAACGAGAACATGGTCAGAGTGTCTTATACCGATTGATTCTAAACCCTGAGAGAAAGAATTTACCTTTCCGTATAGTTCATTAAACGAAATAGACTTATCTGCATATTTAAATGCGATTTTTACCCCAAAGCCTCTTTCTATATTTTTGTCGAGGACTTCCCTTGTAATGTTTAAATTATCAGGGATTTTACGATAGTTGGGCCAGGTATTGATATTCCCCGTTTCCATCATTCTTTCGTTTGCTTTGGAAATGGCCAGTTATCGTAGTACGGACCTTTGAAGTTAGCCTCCCTCTTTTCAAGAAAAGCTTTTATACCTTCCTGGCAATCCTTGGTACGAGTAATTTCCTTGATTGCACTCAATTCACGCTCCCAGCCCTCGTCGGTTCGATTTTGATTCCAATAATATTTAACTAGTTCTTTTGCTTTTCGAACAGAATGAAACGGATTGTTAGAAATTTTAACCGCTAGTTTCATCGCAGAAGGTATTAGGTCTTCGTGTTTGAAAACGCGGTCCACTAGTCCAATGTTACAGGCTTCTTCAGCTTCAATAATATCTCCGGTCATAATCATTTCCATTGCNCGGCCTACTCCAACAAGCTTTGGAAGATTTCGAGCACCTCCCGACTCAGGCAAGAAACCAGCCGGTACCGCTACTTCGCCAAGTTTTGCTTTTTCGGAAGCATATCGAATGTCACACAACGTACAAATTTCCAATCCAATGCCCACCGCTGGTCCATTAACAGCGGCGATTACCACGGGTTTTAGATCTTCAAATTTTTTAAATGCCCTTTGCAAAACCTCGTGTCTNAAATCGTTGAAGAAGTAACTAGCNAGTTCTTTATAGGCTCCAAAATCTCCAAAATCGAAATCCTTATCGCCTGCGCCTAANGGTCCAGCTTCTGTCTTTAGATCTCCACCCGCCGAAAAGCCTCGGCCTTCACCAGTTAAAATTATTGCCTTNATATGGTTGTTGGAAGAAATTTCATCGCAGAGGATATCTAGTTCTACCCGCATACGGACATCTATGGCATTCAATGCAGCTGGACGATTAAGGGTAATTACACCTATCGATTTTTCTCCTGCACGTTCAGGATTTTCAAGAACTTCCCAACGAATA
>PBFH01000030.1 GCA_002719885.1 Rhodospirillaceae bacterium
CCTAGGGCATCCAAAATAGCACTAATAACTGCTGGCGTAGCGCCCACTGTCCCGCCTTCTCCTGCACCCTTAACGCCGATGGGATTGGACTGACATGGAACTTCGTGAAATGCCATTTCAAAAGAAGGTAATATATCCGCGAAAGGTACCGCATAGTCCATGAGTGACCCTGTTACCAACTGACCTGTACTTTCGTGGAAGAGCACATTCTCTGTTAAAGCCTGACCGACACCTTGCGCTACGCCACCATGGATTTGTCCATCGGCAAGCATGGGGTTAATCACGACACCGATATCGTCGACGACAACATATTTATCCAGAACCAGCGTGCCTGTTTCCGGATCAATGTCGACTTCGCAAATATGACAGCCATTTGGAAAGCTTGGCTGAACTGCACTATAGGCTCCGGCACCTCCAAGGCCAACGCCGAGTTCTGAGGGTATACCGGCAGGCTTAAAAGATGCTTTAGCAATTTCTGTAATTGCCATTGAACGATCTGTTCCCGCTATTCTGAAAACACCATCGAAGAACTCAATATCATTTGCGTCAGCTTCCATGAGGTGCGCAGCGAACTTTTTACCATTCTGGATTACAGCATCCGCGGCACTCCGCATGGCGCTGCCACCTAAAACCATACTCCGAGATGCTACCGTGCCCCTACCCGCAGCAACACTTGCTGTATCTCCTTGTTCAAGTTGAATTGTTTCGAAAGGAATACCCAACCAATCTGAAACCATCTGTGCGTAAACCGTCGCATGACCTTGGCCATGACTAAAAGTACCAGCAAAAATTGTACAGGATCCGCTAGGATCAAATCGGATTTCAGCACGTTCATTAAAATTTCCACAGTCATCGATATAGTAAGAGATCCCAATACCACGCTTAAGACCTTTGTTCTCGCTTGCCAACTTTCGCTCCGAAAAGCCACTCCAGTTTGCAAGTTCCAAACACTTTTCCATTACCCCTATAAAGTCTCCGGAATCATAAATGAAATTTGTATCAGTAGTATGGGGTAGAGCATCCGCTGTTATCATATTTCTTCTGCGCAATTCTACACGATCAATACCAGTGGCAATTGCGGCCTTGTCTATTAGTCGCTCTATTGCGTAAACACCTTCAGGTCTTCCAGCACCCCTGTAGGCTGAAGTCGGCGTTGTATTGGTGAAAATATGGCGGTTAGAGATATCAATTGCTGGTATTTTATATACGGATGCAGCGATCCGTAATGAAAAAATAGTTGGAATATATCCTGACCCGGGAATATAAGCGCCGCCGTTTTGCATTGCCCGCCAACGAAGTGCCATAAATTTTCCGTCATTATCTAATGCGAGAGATCCTTCAAGAACCTGGTCACGTCCTTGGTTATCTGTCAGCATGGCTTCCGACCTGTCGCTAATCCATTTGACCGGTCTTCCTATCCTTTTTGAAGCCCAAACTACCAAGGCATCTTCAGGGTAAGTAGCACCTTTCATACCAAACCCGCCTCCAACATCCTTAGAAATGACGCGCAGCCTCGACTCCGGAATATTTAACACATGTTGAGCAATAGAACTCCGGGTCATGTGTGGCCCCTGACCGCTTGTGTAAAGGGTATAACGGTCGTCGGCTTCGTTGTAGTCTCCGATCGCGCCGCGTGGTTCCATAGAGACACATGCCAAGCGGTTATTTTTAAGTTTTACCTCAACGATGTGCGCGGCTTTTTCAAAAGCTTGAGCACTTTTTAGTTGATCACCAAAATGTATTTCAGTTGCTATGTTTTTCGCTGCACCCTCGTGGATCAAAGGGGCACCCTCGGAGACTGCCGCTTCTGCGGTCAGTATGGCATCATGAGTTTTTATTTTTGCGTCGACCAATGACGCAGCATCGCGTGCCTGTATTTCTGTTTCCGCGATTACGAGAGCGATACGTTCACCACAAAACCTAACAATATCAGAACAAATTATTGGCTGTTGAGTGCGGATACCTTCCGATAACCCCATCATTTGAGGTAAATAATTTGGTGGGATACCACCAATGCCGTCCTCCCTCGCATCGACACCGGTCAAAACAGCAATCACACCGGGGGCTTCCTCCGCAATTCTTGTATCAATCCTAGTTATAATAGCATTGGGAACTTGAGCATAAACTATCGCGGCGTGTGCCATATGCGGTAGTTTAATGTCATCTACATATGTACCGCGTCCAGTCAAAAAACGGGGGTCCTCAGTTCTCCTTACTGATTGACCTACCCCAAATTTCATTCGTCCCACTCCTTTACTTACACTCTTTATTTTAACAAATAATTCCGCAAACGGAATCCCTAGATAGGGTTATCATTTTGATACTTTATTAATACCTGAACTGTTGTTGGCAATAACACCGCATCTTCATCCTTATTCCCAACCTTCTGAAACTCATGGTGTACCACGAGGGTTTTGCAACTTTTTTATCCAGATACTTTTAAAAAACTTATATACTTTTCGTTATGTTATGTTATAACATTACTTTTTTAACGCATTATTGTTATCGCCATTATCAATTTACAGACAAGAAAATAGGAAGTTTTTATGTATAAGTATGTTTTCCCCCTCGCATTATCTTTCATAGTTTTTGGAATTGTACAGGCGCCCTATTCAAAAGCACAGAATGCCGACAGTGCCGCTATCATGAAAGAAATCAACGCTTTAAAAAGAAGTTATGAAGCAAGACTTAACGCTCTGGAAAATAGAATAAGTGTATTAAATCAACAATCGAAGGCAACAAAAATTAAAACATCAGTAAAAGGAACTTCGATTCGGAAAATTAAGAATAATTCCTTCAATCCTTCTATCGGTATAGTACTTAATGGTAAACTGGCAGATTATTCAAAAACCTCGTCCGAGATTGCAGGGTTTGGTGTGGCTCATGAAGGCGAAAGAGGCCGAGAAGGGTTAGGAATTGGGGAAACTGAATTAAACTTTTCTGCGAACGCCGATGATAAATTTTACGGTAGTATGACAGCAGCAATAGTCCGGGAAGACGGCTCTGATAAAATCGAATTAGAAGAAGCCTATTTAGAAACATTACCTGGTCTTGGTTTGGCGAGAGGACTCCGCCTTAAGGCTGGTCGTGCTTTTTGGTCTATCGGATATTTAAATGAAATTCATGCGCATGCTGATGACTTTGCTGACCGCCCTCTACCATACAGGGCGTACCTTAACAAAGCATATAACGATGATGGCGCACAGCTCTCTTTGGTTCTACCAACAGATCAGTATTTAGAAGTAGGTACGGGTATATTTAGAGGTGAGGATTTTCCATTTGGCTCCACAACGAGTGGACGATCCGCCCACTCCGGTTATATTCGCACTGGTGGTGATATAGGCTCGGGCTCTTCTTGGCGGTTAGGGTTATCAACTCTGATCGGTACTACCGACGGAAGAACATCCAACGAGGATACGGTTACCTTCGTGGGAGACAGCAACATTTATGCTGTTGACGGTAGAGTAATACTCCGCCCAAAAGGTAACTCAAAAAACGAAATTATTCTTCAGGGAGAATATTTCCGTCGTGACGAAGATGGCCAATACACAGATACAGAGAATTCTGCAACATCAGTAAACTTTGATGGAACATCTCACGGCTATTATGCCCAAGCTGTACTTAAAACTTCGCCCAGGTGGCGAATTGGAGCACGATACTCCAAATTATCTCCTGCTGATGTTCCAGCCGGTTTAGTTGGAACCGCCCTCGACCCATCTGGTCACGATCCTGTCACTTATTCCTTGATGGCTGACTGGACAAATAGCGAGTATGGCAGGCTCCGTCTCCAATACAATCATGAGGAGTTTAGTCAAAACGATGCCGACAACCAATTAATACTGCAATATGTTGTAAGTATCGGAGCTCATGGGGCTCACCCTTTCTGATCAATTTTGAGATAATATTATGACGAGACTTAAATTGGCCGTTGTCGCAGTGCTCATGTCAGCACTGTGGTCGGTTGGTGCAACTGCAAAATTCAATATTTTCGCATGCGAACCCGAATGGGGAGCTTTGGCGAAAGAAATTACAGGTAATAAGGCAAAAATTTATGTCGCAACTGGACCTAATCAGGACGCCCATTATATCAGAGCAAAACCCAGTTTAATTGCAAAAATTAGAATAGCAGATTTGGTATTTTGTACTGGCGCCTCCTTGGAAGTTGGATGGCTACCACTGCTATTACAACGGGGTGCTTCTGCTGAAGTACAACCAGGCCAGCCGGGATATTTAATGGCGGCAGATTTTGTGAACACTCTGGAGAAACCTTTGGTGTTAGACAGAAGCCTTGGGGATATTCACCCCGAAGGTAACCCCCACATCCATTTAGATCCTCGTAACATTGTCAAACTTGCAAAAATTTTAAAGGAACGTCTAAGTATACTCGATTCAAAAAATGCATCTTTTTATAAGATGCGTTCCCGTTCTTTTACCAAGAATTGGGAATTACTGCTAACTCAGTGGAGTAAAAGGCTGCCTCGATTGAAAGGACGTGGAATAGCTGTTCACCATCGAAACTGGTCCTACTTATTGGCATGGTCTGGTTTAATTGAAATGGCAATGCTGGAAGAAAAACCGGGTATAGCACCATCGGCAATGCACCTAAAACGAGTAAATAATAAAGTTAGCATTAAGAATACAATGGCAATCTTAAGGACTACCTTTGACGACAGCGCGCCATCAAAATGGCTAATGGAAAAAAGTGGAGTTCCGGCTATTGTTCTGCCCTTTTCCGTTCCTCGCACTCCTAAAGAAGGAAACTTGGCCGCACTATTTAATTCAATACTAACAAAGCTTGAGAATATCGCTGTTCGACATTGATTTAATTACTTTGATAATACCCGCACTCGTTACGGGTTTAATAATCTCATCGACGCACGCCCCTTTGGGACGTGAAGTACTTCGGAGGGGTATTATATTTATTGACTTGGCCGTCGCCCAGGTTGCTGGTTTAGCCATTGTCGCTACGGGATTATTTCTCCCACACTCCTCTTGGATCATCACACAGGCTATTGCAATATTTGCCGCTCTCTTAATCGCCGCATTTTTTCATTTGATAGAGCAACGAAACCCAAAAGAACAAGAAGCTGTGATTGGTTCGACATACATATTAGCGGCATCAATTGTACTTGTTTTACTTGCAAACGATCCTCGCGGCGGGGAGGACATTCAACAAATTTTATCAGGTCAAATTTTACTTGTTACCTGGACAACGATTGGATATCTCTCGCCATTGTACATCGTCGCTGGCCTTATTTGGTATTTGATACCGCGTTTACAAGGTGGTTTCCCATTTTACGCCATTTTTGCCGTTGTAATTACCGCCTCTGTTCAGTTGGTCGGCGTTTACGTCGTATTTGCGAGTCTGGTATTTCCAGCCCTTTCCGTTAGCGCCCTTGAGGATAAAAAAATATTAGCCGCCGTCGCCTGTGGTTTAGTTTCTATCCTATCTGGAATAGCTGGATCGCTAGCATTTGATACAGCCGCTGGTCCAATGTTGGTATTAGCGTATGCCATCGTGGGTTTATTATTTCGTTTATTTATTTATTTAGATTTGCGCCCAAGTAGATAATAAGTAAATAAAAATATTTGTTTAAAAAAAGTTTAATCTTACCTTAAACAACATTACTTTCCTATTCTCTTAAGTCGTTATAAGTTTATCGCAATTGAAAGTGCAAAATGTAAGACTGGAGTTTTAAAATTATGCAAGTTAATCCAATGTCTTCTGCCGGAGGAGCAATAATAGAAGGCATAGATCTTAGTGAACCAATACCTGAGAACATTCAATCAGATTTAATGGCAGCATTTATTAAATACAGTGTTTTAGTAATAAAAAAACAAAATATAAGCGAAGAAGACCAATTTCGGTTTTGTGAAATAATGGGAGGATTGGGGGTTAGAGGAAAACCTCTAGGTATGCGTGAAAATGATTTAGATTCAGAGTATGAAGGTGCGATCCATTTAGTTACCAATCTAACTGAAGATGGGAAAGCCTTGGGCTCCTTTGGGGACGGAGAAGTTTGGTTTCATCATGATGGAATCTTTAAGGAAATACCGGATGCAGCCACCGTGTTATATGCCTTGGCGGTGACCTCCACCGGGGGCGAAACAGTTTTTGCAAATATGTACAAAGCCTATGAGAAACTAGATCCCGAATTAAAATGTAAAATTGCGAGTCTTAACGGTCTGAATGTTTATGATTACGGCTCCCGAGGTCGTGTCGACTTAAATCAGGATTATTCCAAACTAAATCAATGCGTGCATCCCCTTATTATCCGACACCCTAAGACCAAGAAGCGTGCTTTATATGTTAATCCACTGATGACGGCCCGAATTGTGGGTCTTTCAGAGAGAGAAAGCGATGAACTTTTAGAATTATTATTTCAGTACAAAGACGATGCCGAACTTTTGTTTCAACACAAATGGGAGGTCGGGGATGTTGTTATCATGGACAATCAATCCCTAACTCATGCTCGGAATGATTTTCCAGCCGGGGAACCGAGAATGCTCCGAAGAACATTAGTCAAAGGTGTGCCTATCAATAGATAACCGGACATAAAAGAAAAGAGATAGTAAATTTTTAACTAATTAACACCGGCACGTAACTTGAGTTTAGCTCAAGATTTGAGGTTATAAGAAGGTTTTCTGTAAATTGACAACAGCTATTCGATAATTTTTTACGGGCTTTGTTCCTTTGAAATAAGGTAAACACTATAATGTTGGTCAATTATTAAAATTTTCTTTCCTTCGCAAATTAGGTTAGAAGCCAAAGGGCCCAATAATATTTTTTCCGGTGAGTTTAGCTGTTAAAACTAAAAACTTTAATAGGATAAATTCCGACATAAATTTAAGTCGAAGCAAGCTAAAACTTGCTCTGGAAAATTAGACCTCTTAAAATAACGCAGTCTTAGACTGTTGCTGGCAATAAGAACTGAATATCATGAAAACATTTAGGAGATAATTTTGCAATTTGGACTTTATGCACCTGTTCCACATGTAACCGTTGGCTCACAACAAATATTGAACTCCGTTGAAAATGGGCAGAAGTCCCTAAGTGCAGGGGCCGTTGATCAGGCTTATACGCTTGCAAAGGATGTTTTACTAGAGGCAGAACGCCAAAACTTCGACATTATACTTTTTGCCGA
Source organism: Rhodospirillaceae bacterium (assembly GCA_002719885.1). Classification (GTDB taxonomy): domain Bacteria; phylum Pseudomonadota; class Alphaproteobacteria; order MPNO01; family UBA2964; genus UBA2964. The sequence goes on from PBFH01000030.1 coordinate 7,146, forward strand.
AAGACATCTTGGAGCCGATATGGAAGCCTGGATCCTTGGATCTGCAATTTCGTCTCTGACTTCAAGGATTCGGTCAATGATAGCAGTACACCCGGGCCTTTGGAGTCCTCAACTCATTGCTAAGATGGCTTCTTCTTTAGATAGGCTTACACCCGGGCGTATGGCCATAAACCTTGTCACAGGATGGAATATTGAAGAACACACAATGTATGGCGGCGACACAATGTTACATAATGATGATCGCTACATTCGTGCGGAAGAATTTATCGAGATCGTTCGGGGTATGTGGCAGCATTCGCCCTACAGTTTTAAAGGTGAGTTTTATGAAATTGAGGGTGCGGAACTGCTACTTCGGCCTGCGACCAAAGAGCCACCAGAAATTTTTACAGCCAGCAGATCTGAAAGAGGGCTCGATATGATCGCCAATATAGCTGATTGGTGGTTTGTCGATTACGACAAAGAGTCTGAAACAACGGAAGACGTTATGATTTCTCTACAAAAGGCTATGGACAGTGTAAAAACGCGGGCAGAAAAGGTCGGACGTAAAGTACGCTTTGCATATAACCCTTTTGTCTGCTTTGGCAAAAGTGTAGAAGACGCGAAAGCGCGCGCAGAACGTTTAGTTGCAACTAATGGAAATGACACTGACGTTCGCAAATTACTTAACCGAATTGGCCCGGCAATGAAAGCGGGTTGTGTTGCACCGCCTCAACAGGTTCGTAAACAGGTTGAAATTTTCCGTGAAATGGGAATAGAGTTGCTGCTTTTTAAGTTTGTTCCCAATATAAAGGAGACGCAATCCATTGGTCGCGAAATTATCGCCCCAATGCGAAAGCAATGGGATGACGTACAAAGCTTATAACTCGGCTTAAACTGCACAAAAAAAATGCCCCTTCGACTAAAACAATATTTTTTTTGGGGTCTGTCCGTCTCGTTAATCATCATTACTTTGTATTTATTCTTTAATTTTCATTTGCCAAAGGGGATCTGGGTTGGAGTACCGCCCACTTTTTTACCAAAAATTAATAATTGTATAAAAAGCAATGAAAGAAAAAAATTTATAGAAAATACCGAATATTGGATAAAATTTCTGCAAAACAAAATTCCGATTAAATTGCAAATGCATAACGATACCGTGAAAAATTTAAGGAAAATAAAACTTTCTTCCCAACAAGACAAAATTAATATGAGACGAGCAATTCAAAATAAAAATATCTTCAGGGATCTAGATTTAGAATTTTTAATTAATGCAATTAATTTTAATAAAAAAAAAGTAATTGATATCCAGAAAATTGATGCAATAGATTTTTGCTTTAAGAAATATAATGTGCAATGGCGAATGAACTTTTACAGGAGTGGGCTCACCTACAAATTTCGTAAGATATTTCTCAATGAAGATAAATACTACTGGAATAACGAATTTAAGAAACGGTTTAACAGAATAATTTTTTAAAATATGCAAATCGGATTATCATCTTATTCAACTTTTTTGTTCCTGGACTTTAAATAAGTTCTTTAATCTTGGGTCACGATAGGTACTAAACTTAGACCTCACTCCAAAATAATCTTCGATGATCGCATTATACACCGACCGGTAATCCATAGTTGACTTAATATCTTCATTACGCCCTAAGTTTCCGAGATCTGGTACGTCACTATATAACCCGCCGTTGACGCTTCCTCCAATAATGAAATGGGGCGCGGCTGTGCCATGGTCAGTGCCTCTAGATTTGTTTTCCATCAACCGCCTACCAAATTCTGAAGTTGTAAGAATAATTGTTGAATTCCAATGCCCTGAATCAAGGAGTTCATTTCTGGTGCTTATTATGGATTCATTTAATTGACGCATGAGCCTACGGTGCCTGTAAAATTGGTTAGAATGAGTATCAAAACCGGATAACTTTGCGGAAAATACAGGCACAGGCGCTCCTGATTGTATAACCTTAACAATTTCCGCTAACTGCTCTCCAAGAGCATCATCAGGCATATTGGGTTGCTGATGCCAACCTCTAAGATGCTTTCGCAGTGCTTTAAGAGAATATTTTAAAGATTCTGCCCTTTTCGCAACAACTGATACAGCAGGACTTTGAAACTTTCTCACATCTGCTTTCGCAAGTTCAATATTCTTAAGCTGATCAACGTTTCGAGCGGATATAAATATACCATCTCGGTGAAAAAATGGTCCCATTTCTTCTGAAAAACTAATACCATGAGCGGCTGGACTCGAGATGAAGTCTTGAGCTGCTTGGGCTATCCACCCTTCATGTCGTGTCCGTTTTCCATCCCCCCCAACGTGCCATAAGGCTGTAGACTTAAAATGTGAGAGATTAGGGGATGGGTACCCTAAACCCTGGATAACCGCAACTTCTCCATTAAAATACAAGTCAGCTATTTTGGATAAATTTTCGTGAAAGCCCGTATCCTCATTTAACTTTATGATATCTCTTTTCTTCAATGCTAGAGATGGCCGATTACGGATATAATTTTCGTCTCTGAATGGAACAATTGTGTTAAGCCCATCATTTCCACCATCTAATTCAAGTATAATTAGTCTTTTATTTGCATGAGCACTGGAAGAAGACCCTCGTCTTCGCGGAATATGAGCTGGATTACAACCATAAAGTGCGCTGGTTGCTAAACCCCCAAGAATAAGACCTCTTCTGCAAATTTTTATTTTATCTGACATTGTATACAGGGCTAGTTAATATCCCGAGCAAATTATTTTTTTGTCCTTTAAATTCTTTCGGCACTACCATTAGGTAATCGGCAAAGCTTACCTTCGTAAAGGTTTCTGGATTTGACACCCCTATAACTGCGGGGCTATCGATCGGGGTGTATCCACCCGGCATTATACCATCAATCGATGGTTCCCCTCCCATCATCATTCCCATGTTTTTATTAGTCGGTTTATAACCATGAGATGAAATTAATTGGTATTCTGTTTTGAGAATTTCTTTTACCCACTTTTTGTTTTTAAATTTCTGGCTCCGTTCGTGCAAATACTCAGCCCAATCGCGGTTCGTTTGAGACCTTTCAAACCTCCTACCACTACTAATCAACTCTGCGATTATATCTAGCGACCCAGCAATGATAGCAACCATCTTTTTCTCATCATCATTAAAAAGCCTTATTTTCCTCAATACTTTTTGTGAGGTATCACTCAAATTAATATTAAGTCCTTTGCGATACTTTCTTACTGAACCAGAATTAGCATACCTAAAACAACGTGGATAACATTTGTGTTCCCTAAACTTAATTCTAAGCCCTTTATTTTTCATTACATCGAAGCCTATTGCCAAAGTACCCCAAACCGTTTGGTTAACTCTCGCATTAACAAAGCCAACCGTTAAATTTGGTCGTCTTCTTTTACCAAAACCTCTACCATATGCAGAAAGGAAATAGTCTGCCCTGAATTCGTTGGGGTTAATCTCTACTTTATGTGAAAAGACATCGATTTTTCGGCTTTTATATTGAGTGAGAAATGCAAAATACTTTTTAATTTTTTCAACTTCTTCCGCGTCAGACACCACACCTCCCGGGGACATTAGGTTTTGGACATATTTGACTCTCTCAATAAGTCCGCTCGGTGTAACCCATGAACTATAACCCGGCCACCCACCCACATTTGGAGGGTTGAAAAGTTCCTGACCCATATTTTTTAAAATTTTTTCTGTTTCCATAAAGTTTTTTGGAGAAATCCTTAACGAGCGGATGGTGCCTAGAACAAAATCAACCGGGCTTTTAATTATTGAACCTCTTACTTTGAGAGACCAAAAAGCCTTTGATTCAAGTATTCCCTTAAGCAGTTCCTTAATGTCATAGTCACTATTTCTGAATCGGACAGCTATTTGGGTTATTGTTTTTTTATCTCTCCATGTTTCTGAAACAAAATAGTTCCAAAATTTTTCTGATATAAATTCACTTGTTCTAGGGTGTGCAAGAAGAAGGTTTATTAAATCTTCTTGGGTGTGATAACCGGTCTTTCCAAATATAGTTTTTAGTCTTTTGTCATGGGCCCATTTGGCATTATGAAATGTTAAATTTTTAAATTGAGCAGTTCTCCAGCCAGTTAAGGCACGAGAGACCTCCTTAACATCGATCTCGGTATATTCTCCTTCACCCAGAGTGAACAGTTCTAATAATTCACGCCCAAGGTTCTCATTAGGTTTCCCCTTTTTATTTTTATCTGCGTCAAGATATTTTAATAGTGCGGGTTCTTTAAGTGATCTTTTTAACAAGGTACGAAAAGAACCAAAGCCGAAACGCCTAAAGGTTTGATTTTGTCTGAACAGACTAATCGACCAACGGTTAATTCCAGAATATGCCGATACGAAATGATTGTGCCAAAACAACACAAGCCTTTCTGTTAGTGGTGAATTAGTCTGCGCAATCTCTCTGACCCACCAACGTTTTAGACTTTCAAATTCCTTTGTTCTAGCGGTATCAAAAAAATTTTGATCACCGCGCATCATATCACTGCGGCCCCAAAAAGGCGGCGCCTGATAGTTAACCCAACTGGGTGGCGGAATTAACGAAGTTTTTCGAATACTGGAAAGAACGTGATTAATTGCTTCCTTCCTAGTCTTGCCTAGAAAGAAACTAAAAGTTTTTGGCTCAGACCCAAATGCCACCCGGTTCAAAAAATGAACTGTATCAGATTTATTCATTTTAATTGATAGATAACCTTTAGGAGTTAGTTGAGTAGCCAAGGTTTTGGACGGAAAACCATCAACTAATATAAACATGGTCATGATCAAAAATAATGAAAATGAAACTTGCTTTAAATTCATTAAAAAAACCTATTTCAAAAATTCATATTTTTACCTTAAGTTTTCGCTTTTTCTTAATAATTATCCAATCGAAGAAAAATTAAAACACTAAAAACCAAGACCCCCTTTTAAAGTTTCGTAAAACAATAAACGGAAAATTTTCAGTAAAAATATTGGCGCTATCTGGATAGTAGAGGGAAAATATTGATGTTTTCCCTCTAAAATTGAGTGATGTTTATTCCGCAGCTATCGGTTTTGGTGGCAGGTCCGGAATTTCTGCTTCATAAAACTGGTCCATATCATGTTTTAAATCATGAACGGACAAAGCCTCCTCAAAACGAGACCGAACCGCTTCGCTTTCATCNGCATAATCTATCTGATCACCACCAATACGTGCGGAAATCCANGATTTTGGGACACCCTGAGCATTCCTGACAGCCACACCTTCGTATTTAAATGCAAGATAGCGNGAGGGGGTTGGACCTGTGTTAAAGTGCTGATGCCACCACATATTGGGAGGAACAATCATTGTTCCAACCTCCCAAGGATAATATCTCGGCTCTTCTCCATCTGGCCACATCAGCGAATAACCTTCACCGGAGAGGATAATAACATGAGCTCCTGGTCCGTGGCGATGTCCTTTCTTGTACGTTCCAATAGGAAACTGAGAAATATGAGCATTCATTGAACTCTTTGCAAAATTAAATCGAATATGGCCACCCCCAGCACCGCGCTCCTTTGCGGTTATTAAAGGCAAATTGACTGCGTCAGGAACAAAGTTTGTTTCAAGTTTAAATCCATTAGTTTCGGTTTTTGCCGCAAAGTAATCCGGCTCACCATTAAAACGGCCTTTAAAATCGTATGGTGTGCCAAAAACAAACTCCGGGTCTTCATATATATTGATCAAAGGTGGGGCATTCGTGACCGCTACAAAACGAGCGGGGTCTTTTCCAGAAGCATTGAAATGCTGGTGTGAACAATTAAGTGGAATGGCAAAGAGAGCACCTGGGCCCCATTCAAATGTAATTCGATCACCCTTGTCATTCCAAACACTAGTTGAACCCCGACCTGATAATATCATGATCATTTCTTCATAAAGCATACGTTGTGGGGCTAGTTTTTTTCCTGCTGGTATTTCACAAACGTAACAATCATTTGTAGTCCGAGAAGCATCATGATTGAGGTAAACGCCACTTCCTTCTCGCCGAGCCCANGGTTTAAGTTCAATGTTGTACAGATTTTTTACATAAATGGAGTCAACAATATCCAAACCCTCGTCTTTAACCCATCGAGTATATGGGGTTTCTTTTTCTGTAGCAAATTTCTTTGCCATTTCTTCCGAAACTATTGCACCTTTATTTTCGTCGCCTGACATCTATGAAACCTCCTGAAAAAGCATTCGTGATAATTCTATAACCGCAGAGAAAATTGANCTTTTACCTTTTTATACTCAAATTTTAATGCTGCAAAGGAGCAGAAAATACAGTTAAGTTAAATCCTTAATGTGAATGTGGATGAACATGANCAGTGGAGCTTTCATGTTGATGATCTAAACGTTGTCCGGAGCGTGGGTCATCTGAAAATACAAGTGACTTAATAGTTACTGGCACAGTTTTCGAGGGAAGTCGAATTTTTCCAAGATCAATATAATCAAAATCCCAGAGAACAACCCCATCAATCACGAGCACACCAACTGGAATTTCTAGCTCGTCCTTTAATATATGCCCTAACGATTGGGCGATATCTCCATCCAAAACAATAAACAATGGTTTGCCTGAAGTAATCATATCATCTAAGCCCAACTTTAAACCTTCGGCAAATGCATACATTCGCTCATAAGCAGGCATACCCTTCCAATGAAATGACAAGGCAATCTCACGATCGTCATTATCTACCTCAAACGCCCGGCGGTGAGCTTTTACTGTCTTTGCCACATCNTCTGGAATAATTTCTTCGGGACATTNNTAAGGAGGTTGAATGACCTGCAAATTTCTTCTTGGCAATANTTCTTTTTGATCAGAAATAAAACAGGTNTTACCAGATAATTGTACTGAATATTCTGATGCACCCAGAGCAGTAGCGCGGATACACTCTCCNGCNGATAACAAGGNCCATGGCANGCCTCCAGCTTNCAGTGNCTNGGCAATGGCATNGCCTAAACGGCGNCCCANGTCNCCAAAATCNCTTTCNTCTCGGCCGTANACATATTCAGCAACACCNCCGGAAAACATTACACCATCTATTTTACCCCAATCTAGAATCGGATCTGTTAGATAAAAATTTTCGATATCACTCGGCAACGGCCTCTTCACAAGAGAAGCAAACAAGGTTTGTGCCATGCCCATTGCTACCTTATCGAGGTCTTCGGAGGTAACTATCGACCCGACTTCCCAATCAAAACCCGCCCGTTTAGCATGAGTGCGTCCGGCCGGATCTAATCGAACTATTTTACCACTTTCATCAACGACCTGCAGTCGGCCACCCACATGAACTGCTGCCGTAACCTTTACTTGCCCCTCTTCCAAGATTGCGAGTTTTGCGGTCCCGCCACCTATATCAACATTAAGAATACGTCTATTACCCTCTTGGGATTCTTTTGCCGCACCCGATCCAAAGGCTGCCAGCATGCTCTCCATGTGGTGTCCCGCTGTTGCACAAACAAAATCTCCGCCCTTGTCAGATACTGTGGCTGCAATTGCTTGTGAATTTTCTCTGCGCAAAGCTTCGCCAGTAAGAATAACGGCGCCCGCATCGATGTCATTAGGACTAAGACCGGCTTTTTCATATGCGTCATCTAAAATTTTACCAAGTTCTACGTCCGATATTCGGGTTTCGCTTTCATAAGGTGTTAACGAAACTGGTGATTGAAAGAGGGTTTCACGGTTAACTACGAAATATCGGCTCGACATATCCTCAGCCATCCTACGAAGATGCAGACGAGAAAAAATTACCTGTGTACCTGATGAACCAACATCAATCCCAACACTCGTCAAACGAACATTATCCGCGATCCAAAGTGGATTCTCCTCCAGTGGCAAATCATCAAAGTCTGCATCATGATCGTGGTCTGCGTCTGGTCCATGCTCATGAAAAAAAACATCTCCATTGGCATGGTCATCGAGTGTATGACCCGGAGGGGGTCCTTTGGGTATATCGTTTTCCCTACCTACTTTCTGTTTATCTATTTTATCTTTGACTCGTTTTTGAACCATTACTCCTCCAACACCAAGCAAGCATTCCGATAAAATTATCCAGAGATAAACACTAATTTTTATTTCTAATCAAGAATACAAAAATCGTTTTAGAGGAATTTAGAAAAAATAGAATTAAATAGATAAATAACTTATTATTTATTCCTATTAGCGTAATATTAATACCTGACTTTATCTCCAAGTTTTATATCAAGTCTTGATACCGTACCCCCATTCAACTCGATTACGGCTACTGCTGGTTCGCCCGAAGAAATTGTTTGTAAGGACATGGGCACGGCTCTTTCTTTTATCAATATAATCACCCCATGACTATCTATGAAAAGAATATCAAGTGGAATTAGAGTATTTTTCATCCATATTTTCAAAATTTTTGGAATATCAAAAATAAATAACATACCAGTATCCCGATCTAATTTTCTCCTAAACATTAATCCAAGCTTGTGTTGCTCTTCAGTCTTAGCAACCTCAACTTTGAATTGATGGGAACTTGTCTTAGTTATTACCGATACAGTCGAACGTTCGAAATCTCCGCCAAACAAATTGCTAGAGTTTAAGTTAGATACATTTAAACTGAAAATAATCAGAAAGATCGCAAGGCGCATTTTCTTATGTCATCCATCGAGATAACTTAAATCAACAAACCTTTCCCATTGAATAAGACAGCAATATTTCCAATGATTTATTAAAGGATTAGCCCTCGTCCACTGAATCAGCTCCGAGCCTTATTTCTGCTGCTTGCTGTCCTTTTGGGCCATCGGCGACTCGTACCTCAACCGCTTGCCCAGTAATCAAACGTCCAATGCCCGCATTCCTAAGGACAACAATGTGCACAAAGATATCACTTTCAGGCTCGTCATCGATACATACAAAACCGTACCCCTTATGGGAATTGAACCACTTCACTGTTCCATTCATAAAGTCGCTAGCGGGCCCTATGTTTTCTGTCGGTATTGGGCCATTGGATTGAAGATCCGTATTTCCCATCATCTCTTCTGTTGATTTGTCTACCGAAACAACTTTTATGACTTGCATGCCTCTAGCCCCATTAACGGCTTCACATTCTACCGTAGCCCCGGGCGCTATAGTTTCATAACCTGCACTTCTTAATACAGTTAGATGTAAGAATACATCTGAAGAGCCGTCTTCAGGTTCAAGAAAACCATAGCCTTTAATTATATTAAACCACTTTATGACGCCCTTAACATGAACAGAATCTATATTTTCAGGTAACGAATCTGTTTCACTCAACGCAATTACCCCCCCATTATTTATTAGTATTAATGTAACACTTTTTTTTAGTAACCAAAATAGATTTTTATTTTAGTAACTCTAGGTTTTTTTTCTATTTTTGGAATAAAGATTAACTAAGATCTATAAATTGGCGATAATATTTTACAATGGGGTAGTATTGAAATGAACTACATAATAATTTTATGATGTTATCAATATGCGATTTCCCCTTCTTCAGCGGTGGTAACAGGTTTGAAATAGATAATTTAGTGGTTTAGTACTTCAATATGAAAATTCGTTTAATTCATTCGTTGTCACTGGGTGTGGTTCTGTTCGGCATCTGGTTAATTTTATCGGGTCATTATACGCCGTTGATTACTTCACTAGGGATCGTTTCCGCCGGAATTATAGTGGCCATCATGCAGCGTATGGATTTAATAGACCATGAGGGCCACCCAATACATCTCACGTGGGGAGCTTTTTCTTATATACCGTGGCTCATAAAAGAGATAATTAAAGCCAACATAGACGTTCTGCGCTTAATTTTACATCCGTCTTTGAAAATTACACCTACATTATTACGCGTAAAAACCTCACAGCAAAGCGACCTTGGGAAAGTAATTTATGCAAATTCTATTACTCTTACCCCAGGTACCATATCAATTGACGTCGCAAAGGGAGAGATTTTAGTGCATGCCCTTACCAAATCTGGAGCCGAAGATCTTTTAAAAGGTGAGATGGATCAGCGGGTCACCAAAATGGTAGGAGAGGGTAAATGATATACTCTGCAGCAACCGCGGCACTCCTTGTCACGATGGTTCTGGCTCTCATCCGAGCAATAAAAGGACCTTCAATTTATGATCGTATTGTCGCCGTTAATATGTTTGGAACAAAAATAGTTCTTATGATAGCGGTGTTAGGGTTTTTAATGGGGCGTCCTGACTTTACCGATATTGCGCTCGTATACGCGCTGATTAATTTTGTCGGTACGATAGCTGTTCTTAAAGTCTTTAAATATGGAGATTTAGGTAGAGCTCATGATGATGAGGAGCCTCTATAATGGATTGGTCTATAATCGATGTTTTAAGCTGGGCACTGATCCTTATCGGAGGCTTTTCGGTAATCGCGGGAGCTATTGGGGTGCTAAGATTCCCGGACGTCTATACTAGGATGCATGCCGCTAGTATTACTGATACCTTGGGTGCTGGCACTATCATTGCCGGTCTTATCCTTCAGGCAGGACTGACGCTAGTGTCCGCGAAACTTTTTCTCATCCTCATTTTCATATTTTTTACTAGTCCTACTTCGAGCTTTGCGTTGGCCCATGCCGCCTTAAGCAGTGGAATAAAACCCTTGTTAGATAAGGGTCTTTTAAAAGACGATAAGGAGAATCTAAAATAGAGACCTACTCGAACATTGGCATCCTTGCTTTTATGGCGTTGACAGTCATAGCCATCATACGTCTTCGCAACCTTTATGCTGTTGTAATGCTCGCAAGCATATTCAGCCTGATGGCAGCCGCAATATTTGTTATCCTTGACGCTGTCGATGTAGCATTCACAGAAGCGGCCGTCGGTGCTGGTATCTCTACGGTTCTTGGGCTTGGCACAATCGCTTTGACCACTTCTGAGGAAAAAAAACCGACTCGACTAAAACTGTTCCCTTTATTGGTCGTATTCATTACAGGTGGAGCTCTAATGTATGGAACTCTTGATCTTGCAAAATATGGTGACCCGAATGCCCCGGCTCATCAACACGTTGCACCTACTTATTTAAAAGAGGCGCCGAAAAAAACAGGGATTCCAAATGTGGTAACGTCGGTATTAGCAAGCTATCGAGGCTACGATACATTGGGAGAAGTGACCGTAATATTTACGGCGGGAGTTGGGGTAATATTACTTCTCGGTAATTGGCGGTTTATTGGACGAAGGAGAGAAGACAAAGATGCATAGTTATCTCGTTCTCCGTGTAGTGGCGAAGCTTTTAATGCCCTTTATTTTATTGTTTGCTCTTTATGTCCAATTTCATGGTGATTTTGGTCCGGGTGGGGGATTTCAGGCCGGGGTCATATTCGCTGCAGGTTTCATTTTGTACGCATTGATCTTTGGGCTACAAAAAGCTGGAAGAGTATTACCTAGAGGAATCCTAAGGTTTGGTATTGCATTGGGTGTACTCATTTTCGCCGGTGTCGGAGTTTATAATCTTCTTATTGGAGGAAAATATCTTGATTATTCGGTAATGGCGCACAACCCAGTCCATGGTCAACACTTGGGAATTTTACTGGTGGAGCTGGGTGTTGGCGTGACCGTCGCCTCCGTAATGATTATGGTTTTCTTCACCTTTGCTAGACACCGTAATACCAAGGGTTCTGATTAATATGAGCCTATTCGGATTATATAACTACTGGATTGTAGTATTTTTGATGATGGCAGGTTTTTACGTTGTCATTGCCCATGAAAATCTAATCAAAAAGATTGTGGGTTTGAATATTTTCCAAGCCTCGGTCTTCATTTTATATATTACCGTCGGCAAAGTTCAGGGTGGAACGGCTCCTATTATTGGTGAAAATTTTACAATTTATTCCAACCCTTTGCCCCACGTTTTGATCCTGACTGCCATCGTTGTCGGTGTCGCGACTACCGCTTTGGGGCTAGCGCTTGTTATAAGAATAAAGGAAGCATACGGAACAATTGAGGATGATGAAATTGCGGCTCTGGAAGAAGAGCCGTGACAGAAAATCTTGCTGCCCTACAAGTTGTGATACCCCTTCTTTGTGCCCCGATCTGCATGCTGGTACGNTACCGAGACTGGTCTTGGAGCGTAGCTTTATTCGGTTCTTGGTCTTGCTTGGCAATCTCCTGGTTATTACTACAACAAGTAATGACTTCGGGCGTCATAAGCTACCATATGGGAAACTGGGTACCCCCAATAGGAATCGAGTACAGAATTGATGAAATCAATGCATTTGTACTTTTGATAGTGTCTGCAATCGGGGCTATCGTAACCCCTTATGCACGAGAAAGTGTAAGAGCTGAGTTTGGCGTTAATCGTGTATACATGTTTTACACTTCCTATATGTTATGCCTTTGTGGCCTCCTGGGGGTTACCATTACGGGGGATGCTTTCAACCTCTTTGTATTCCTAGAAATTTCATCCCTATCCTCCTATGTGCTCATTGCGATGGGTAAAGATCGTCGGGCATTAAGAGCCGCCTATCAATACTTAATTTTAGGCACTATTGGAGCTACCTTTATAGTTATTGGCATAGGCCTTCTATATGCAGAAACCGGCACATTAAATATGGCCGATTTGGCAAATAGACTTTCTAAAAACCCTATAAATAAATCCATTGGAACCGCATTCGGTTTTCTGTTCGTTGGTATCTCACTGAAGTTAGCCTTATTTCCGTTGCACCTCTGGTTACCGAATGCCTATACTTATGCCCCTTCTGTGGTTAGTGCTTTCCTAGCAGCTACTGCTACTAAAGTAGCGGTCTATGTTTTATTACGTTTCCTCTTTACGATTTTTGATACCAAAATTTCATTTGGTATACTACCACTCGAAAGTGTGCTACTCGCATTATCGATAATAGCAATGTTCGTCGCTTCAGTAGTTGCTATTTTTCAACCAAATATAAAAAGAATGCTGGCCTATAGCTCTGTTGCACAAATCGGCTACGTTGTTTTAGGAATTAGTTTTATAAATATTAATGGTTTGGCGGCTGGTATCATTCATCTATTCAATCATGCACTTATAAAGGGTGGTATGTTTCTTGCGGTGGGCTGTTTGTTTTACAGAATTGCCTCAGTCAATATAGATAAATTGGCAGGCATTGGGAGACGCATGCCCCTTACGATGGCNGCTTTTGTTGTTGGCGGANTAGGCCTTATTGGCGTCCCACTAACTGCCGGTTTCATTAGTAAATGGTATTTGATAATCGGAGCCCTAGATCGNGGTTTGTGGTGGGCGGCGGTGCTTATCTTGCTGAGCTCACTCCTAGCGGTAATTTATATCTGGCGCGTGGTGGAAGTTGCATATTTGAAACCCTCTCCNGAGGGCAACAATCATATTGAAGATGCCCCCCCTTCAATGCTTATTCCAACTTGGGTCTTAATCGGTTCTAGTATTTATTTTGGTATAAACACAGATCTAACAATCGGTGTAGCAAAGCAAGCCGCTAGACAATTGNTAGGGGGTGGNTAATGACCGGGTCTACCGCAATTGCATTCGCGATNGGTTTACCTATTTTTGGCGTCGTCCTTATATTACTTAACGACCGCTATCCCAATATACGTGACACTATCACCCTCACTATTTCAGGTTGTTTAGCACTGATCGTATTCGGCATGGTTCCGGAGGTAACATCAGGAGAAAGACCCACTCTTACTATTTTAGAAATTATACCGGGGCTTCCAATCGCGTTTAAGGTTGAACCACTAGGAATGCTTTTCGCGATGGTGGCATCCGGATTATGGGTCGTAACCACATTTTACTCGATTGGTTACATGCGGTCCCACCGCGAGGTTAAGCAAACTCGATTTTACGCCTGTTTTGCCATCGCTATCTTCAGTGCGATGGGAATTTGCTTCGCCGGGAACATGCTAACCCTTTTTATNTTTTATGAGATACTTACAATTTCTACTTATCCACTTGTTATCCATTCCGAGACCAAAGAAGCTGTTAAAGCGGGACGGACATATCTCGGACTGTTAATCGGGACATCCGTAGCCTTCTTGTTATTAGCGATCGTATGGACTTGGTTTCTGACCGGAACACTCGACTTTACTCCGGGCGGTATTTTAAAAGAAAAAGCTGACGGCCCAATTTTGGGGATTCTTTTATTCTTATATATGTATGGTATCGGTAAGGCAGCGCTGATGCCCATCCACCGGTGGCTTCCAGCAGCAATGGTAGCACCAACCCCTGTTAGCGCACTACTCCATGCAGTCGCAGTCGTAAAAGCGGGTGTATTTACNGTTTTAAAAGTTATCGTTTACATTTTTGGNACAGATACNCTCGCNGGAATAGGNCAAGATGACTGGTTGATGTATANAGCGGCCTTTACAGTAATTGTCGCATCTTGTGTTGCTCTCACAAAGGATAACCTAAAGGCAAGACTCGCTTATTCAACGGTTAGNCAGCTTTCCTATATTATTCTGGGTGCCGCNTTAGCGAATAGCCTCGGTATTATCGGTGGTGGTATGCATATTGCCATGCATGCATTCGGAAAAATAACGCTTTTCTTTTGTGCCGGCGCCATTCTGGTTGCAAGTCACAAAACTGAGATTTCTGAAATGAAGGGTTTAGGTAGGGTCATGCCCTTGACCTTTACCGCGTTCTTCATTGGATCTTTAAGTGTCATTGGTCTGCCTCCGTTAGGTGGGTCTTGGAGTAAATGGTATCTCATGTTATCCGCGTCAGAGGCTGGTTTGATATTTTTTATGTTAATATTCATGCTCAGTTCCCTATTAAATATCGCCTACTTGATGCCGGTTGTTGCCCGAGGTTTNTTNTCTNCGCCCGAGAAACCAGAACACCATGACACNGATCAANNAGTTGGATTTTGGAANGGACTAAACATCGGAAAAATACATGAAGCCCCGCCGTTCTNCCTGTTTGCGATGGCCATCACAAGCGGCGGCTGTATTTTGCTATTCTTTTATGCTGACAAAATTTATAAAATGCTTGCTCCGGTAGCTGGTATCCAAAGCTGAATTAGAGGAAAAGATGGAACAAAACCAGGAGACCGAAGAAAATAAAACGAGGCCAGACAAAAGTAAAACGACAGCCAAATTAATTTGGCTGTTGGGATTAGCCTGCATATTAAGTGTCATCGCTGACTTATTCTATCATAAACACGTTCACTATGATGCTGAAGATTGGATTCCGGGAATGTACGGTTGGTATTCCCTCATAGGATGTGGCGTCATGGTTCTGGTTGCAAATTTCCTACGAAAAATCTTGAGCCGAAAAGAGAATTATTACAACGAGGCGGAAGATGATTGAGTTTCCGCCAGGCCTAATTCTTATTCTCGGGGCTTTGTTTGTTCCAATACTCCCCTCGTACTTCCGAAACGCCTATATGCTAGCATTGCCCATTTTGGGGTTCTGGGGACTTCTCATACTGCCAGAANGTATCCTATTTTCCTTTAATATTTTTGATTACACGTTAGCGCCCGTCAGGGTTGATAAGTTGAGCCTACTATTTGGCTATATTTTTCATATTGCAGCTGCAGTAAGCATAATTTTTGCCTTTCATGTTAAAGACCCGGTCCAGCAAATNGCTGGATTAATCTATGCCGGCGCCGCCATTGGCGGTGCTTTTGCTGGTGACCTGATCACACTTTTCGTTTACTGGGAAGGTACCGCAATAGCATCCGTCTTTCTGATCTGGTCGAGTAAGACAGAACGTTCTTTTAGGGCTGGGATGCGATATCTTATAATTCAAGTAGGCTCNGGAGTATTATTGCTTGCCGGTGCAATACTCCAATTCAAGAAAACAGGTTCGTTAGATTTTACAAGTATGGATTTAAGTGACCTTGGACCAATCCTTATGTTCATTGCGTTTGGAATCAAAGCCGCCTTTCCCCTTTTGCACAATTGGTTACAAGACGCGTACCCTGAAGCTACTGTTACTGGGACAGTATTTTTATCCGCATTTACCACGAAATTAGCTGTGTATGCACTAGCAAGAGGCTTTGCGGGGACCGAACTTTTGATATGGATAGGAGCAGTAATGACTGCTTTCCCGATATTTTATGCAATTATTGAAAACAATTTAAGACGGGTCCTCTGCTACAGCTTAAATATTCAATTGGGGTTTATGATTGTGGGGGTGGGTATTGGTACCGAACTCGCACTTAACGGAACAGCTGCCCACGCCGTTTCACATATCCTTTATAAGGCCCTGCTGTTTATGTCGATGGGGGCAGTCTTGTATCAAGTCGGAACAATTAAAGCTACCGAACTCGGCGGTTTATTTAAATCTATGCCATATACAGCTGGCTTATGTATAATTGGTTGCGCCTCAATTTCTGCATTTCCTCTATTTATCGGATTTATTTCTAAGTCGCTTATAATCACTGCAGTTGCGGAGCAAGGTCACTGGGTGGTGTGGCTCNTATTNCTTTTCGCATCGGCGGGAGTCATTCAATATTCTGCAATGAAGATACCCTATTTGACCTTTTTTCAGAAGGCTCCTGGGTTAAAGACAAGTGAAGCTCCANGAAATATGTTAATCGCCATGGGGATTGTCGCTTTTCTATGTATCGCCATCGGTGTTTACCCAACGCCTCTNTATGCATTATTGCCATACCAGCTTGATTATTCACCTTACACTACCACTCATGTAGTGACACAAATTCAACTTCTGCTTTTTTCAGCTTTGGCATTCTTCCTTTTCGTAAGAACTGGAATTTACCCGGCAATGATAAGAGCGACTAATCTTGATTTTGACTGGATATATAGACGGCTTTTACCAATGCTAATTGCAGGTTGTGGAAAGCTTATCACCCTTATCGACCGATTAATTCGGGATGCATTTCTCTCGTTATTAAGCCAATTACTCGAATTAATTTTTAAACATCATGGTCCGGGTGGTCTGCTCTCAAGAACAGGATTAACCGGTTTGATGGCGCTATTGGTAGTTATATTGTTAGCTNTATTCTTACTTATGTACTTTATTTAGATAACAATTTCAGGCGTTGGACTTTAAGTTCTTCCAAACATTCAGTAATTCTTTAGATTCATTATCACTGAGATGAGTAAGGGACTGCTCAACACAGTCNATGCCTACTAACTCATTCCAACTCATCATAAGTTGAATTGTGATAGGCCCGGGCAATGANTTTCCAATACCAATACCATTTAATTTCTTAACAGGGGAGATTGAACCGCTGGTACCGCAGATGAAAGCCTCATCCGCGACATACAAATCAAATGCAGTAAAGTCACCCTCAATAACTTCAATCCTACGCTTTTGTGCTATTTCAAATAATACTTTTCTTGTTATGCCGCCTAATACTGTTCGAGATGACGGCGTATAAAGGCGACCTTTGGAAACAAAAAATACATTAGCTGTATCAGTCTCAGAAATATTTCCATCTGTATCAAGCATCAAAGGTATAGCNCATGGATCAACTTGTTGAGCCTCGTGTAAGGCAATATTATGGTTCATTTTATTGGTTATTTTTGCCTTTGGGTCGAGGGATTCNGGNGGTGTTCGTCGNGTTGCCGGCGTAACTAGGTTTACTCCTTCTAGNTAAGATCTNGCATATCTGAGAAAATCAACAGGCTGAACGAAAATTGCAACNGTTGGNTTACCCATTTGGGTCGTNCCCGGCCTNCTCACTCCNCGACTTATNACGTGCCAAAGTGCATANTCATCATCTTGGNCCAAAAGTGAAANATTACGTTTTACTANCTCTAGGGAAANATNGCACATTTCTTCAAATGANAGGCCACAGTCTATTCTCACGTATTTTAAAGAGTTAAATAAGCGCTCAANATGATCTTCCAGACGAAAGAGCTTATGCCCAAATGTTCNGGTCGCTTCNTATATACCATCACCGGAGGTAAACCCTCGATCATAAATTGAGATCGTCGCTTTACTTTCTGCAACAAATTCTCCACATAAATAAACAACACGTTCTGTCATAGCTATGCCAATTAGTTTAACATGGATGTAGCACTATGCCTGAAAGCTATAATGGTTCCAACCTGAAGAATCCAACAAGGCTAGATACTTAACTCCAATAGGGTTGTCTCAAGTATAACAAAAGAATAGGTTCTAATTTAAAGGCGCTTAGTATTTTTTAATTTTGTAAACGGAGAGTAATGGATGGATATGACCGGTGAATATCGGATTCCTGCACCGAGAGAAAAGGTTTGGGAAGCCTTAAATGACCCTGAAACTTTAAAAATTTGTATCCCTGGCTGCCAAACACTGAATAAAGATTCGGATACAGAGCTGTCCGCTACGGTCGCAACTAAAGTCGGTCCTGTTTCGGCTAAATTTACGGGAAAGGTCACACTTTCCGATATCAACCCTCCAGAGGGTTATAAAATTTCAGGAGAAGGACAGGGCGGTGTCGCTGGTTTTGCTAAAGGGGGCGCCGAAGTTAAATTAGAGGCCGATGGCGATGAAACAATATTGACCTATAAAGCAACCGCACAAGTTGGTGGAAAATTAGCTCAAATAGGATCGAGACTGATTGACTCAACTGCAAAGAAGATGGCCGGACAATTTTTTGGAAAATTTGCGGAAGAAGTTGGTACCGAACCAACAGAAAATGGAACAACCGAGACACCAGAACCCGAGGTCGCTGATGCGACAAGATCAAAAAAGGGCAATACTGGTTTAAGTCCTGTCGTTTGGGTTACAGGGCTAGTAGCGGCCGCCGTTCTGGTCTTGATTTATTTAAGTTAATTCTTAAGTTACCAAATGTTAAGTCCGAAAGGTTACATGGGTTGACCATACAAAATTCTGCGTCATACTTTCGAAGTATATATAAATTGCGAGAAGTCTGCTCTCAGTGTCAGGCCCGTGATGTTAATTTAATATAGTTTTGGGGGTTTTTGTCCCTTATTGAGGAAGGATCAGATGGCGGTTAAGTTCTCATTTAAGATAAATGGAAAAACTGTAGAAGGTGATGTTGAAGATCGTACATTACTCGTACAGTATATACGTGAACACCTCGGCCTCACCGGCACACACGTGGGTTGTGATACATCGCAGTGTGGGTGTTGCACCGTTCATATNGATGGNATTCCCGCNAAATNTTGTACCATGTTAGCTGTGCANGCGNATNNNTGTGAAGTGACNACTATCGAAGGTTTGGCGAAAGATNGCGTTNTGCACCCTATGCAAGAGGCTTTTCGNGAAAANCATGCNCTTCAATGNGGGTTCTGTACTCCTGGAATGGTTATGAGTGCNATCGGTATTGTAGATCGNCATAAGGGTGAAGAACTTGATGAAAAAACAGTTCGNCACGAACTGGAGGGCAATATNTGTCGGTGTACCGGTTATCATAANATTGTGAAAGCAATNCTAGCCGCTTCCGAAGTAATGAATAAAGCCTGANGTNAGANNGTAAGAGACCTNTCAGATGTTTTATCGGCATAANACTTAATTGGAGAACCTAAAAGATGTACGAATTCACCTACAGTAAGGCNAGNTCTGTCGATGATGCAGAGAGTCAATTCGGANCTTCTGANGAAGGGAAATACATGTCTGGNGGNATGACNTTGCTTCCNACNTTGAAACAACGCCTTGCTCGTCCTTCCAATGTTATTGANCTTGCCGAAGTTCCTGANCTTNCTGGCATAGAAGTNGCNGGANNTACGGTNTCTATNAAAGCAATGACTAGGCATGCNGCCGTNGCCGCTAGTTCTGAAATTCAAAATTCAATACCCGCCCTCGCTAAATTAGCAGGTGGTATTGGAGACCCCATGGTTAGAAATCGTGGTACCATTGGGGGGTCAATTGCAAACAGTGATCCTGCAGCTGACTACCCAGCTTCCGTCGTTGGACTTGGAGCCACAATTCATACAAATAAAAGGGAAATNGCGGGCGATGATTTTTTTCTGGACCTTTTTGAGACCGCCCTGGAAGAAGGCGAGATTATAACGAAGGTTTCATACCCCATTCCAGACAGGGCTGGTTATATGAAGTTTCCAAACCCGGCTTCGCGTTATTGTATTGTTGGAGTAATGGTTTCTCAGAAGGGAGAAACGGTCCGGGTAGGAGTTACCGGTGCGGGCCCTTGTGCCTTTCGTGTACCTGAAATGGAAACAGCCCTAGCCACTAGCTTTAAATCGGAATCTGTAGCCGAGATTAAAATTCCAGACAGTGATTTGAACAGTGACATACATGCGAGCGCTGAATACCGAGCCCATTTAGTTACAGTAATGGCTAAACGAGCGGTCGCTGAAGCAATTGCCTGATACTTCAGNAATAAAAACATAAACCGCAAAATTTATTTTTGCAAAGTGGTCTTTTTAACAGCCTTCCTCTTTGTAGGACTTAATCGAGAAACAATATGAGTGTCCAGATCCCGGATTCTATCGAGACCACATTAGATGCGTTAACAAACGGCCAATATGTTGGCGACCGTTCCCTGGCCACTGCTTTATTCCTCGCTCTAAAACTAGGGCGCCCTCTTTTTCTAGAGGGCGAAGCTGGTGTTGGAAAAACGGAAATCGCAAAGGTTTTATCAGAATCGTTGGGAAGAAAACTGATACGACTGCAGTGTTACGAGGGGTTAGATATCTCTTCAGCAGTTTATGAATGGAATTATTCCCGTCAAATGATAGATATCCGAATATCTGANGCCTCTGGTGACAGGGATAAAAAAGAAATCGAAAATGATATATTTTCTGAGGAATTTCTTATTAAAAGGCCTCTTCTGCAAGCTTTNGAAACTGAACCTGATGGTCAACCACCGGTATTATTGATTGACGAACTTGATCGNACAGATGAACCCTTTGAAGCATTCTTNTTAGAAATCCTATCGGATTTTCAGGTGACAATTCCAGAAATTGGCACCGTAAAAGCTGAAAAGCCTCCAATAGTTATTATAACCTCTAACAGAACTCGAGAAATTCATGACGCAATTAAAAGACGTTGCTTCTACTACTGGGTTGACTACCCAGATTCTCAACGAGAATTAGAAATCTTAGCTGTCAAAGTCCCCGGGGCTGCTGAAGAACTGTCTCGTCAAATAGTTGCCTATGTACAAAGGTTAAGAACAATGGATCTTTTCAAGCTTCCTGGGGTCGCTGAAACAATAGACTGGACCAATGCACTCGTGCAATTAGANAANATTGNCCTTGACCCAACGACAGTNAATGACACTTTGGGTACTCTATTAAAATATCAGGACGATATAGAGAAAATCAAAGGCAGCGAGGCAGCAAACCTACTTAACCAAGTTAAAGCGGATCTCGCCGCTAGGCAGTAGTTCTAAATTGAATGAACGGGAAGATGTCTCCACACCTGGGCTCGCTCTTCTAGAGAAGCTAGAGGGTAGTAAGCTAGTTACCAACCTTATGCATTTTGGAAGAGTTCTTCGTAGCACAGGTATGCCAGTAGGGCCAGGGAAAATTCTAGATGCGGTTGAAGCCGTTAAAAGTGTCAGTGTAGTCAATCGGAACGATTTCTATTGGGCTCTTCATGCAGTTTTTGTAAACCGTCGAGATCAACATGACCTATTTGATCAGGCTTTCCATATTTTCTGGCGGGACCCGCGGCTTCTCGAAAGGATGTTAGGTCTTCTAATCCCTAAAGATCAAGCAGAAGAAGAAAATCCAGAAACGGAAGCACCNAGTAAAAGAATAGCCGAAGCTATGAACCCGGGCGACCAGGAGAATAATGAACATGAAGAGGAGAAGGAACCAGAATTAGAAGTAGAAGCAACCCTGACCGCTTCAGATAATGAGTTACTTCAAAGGATGGATTTTGAGGACATGTCTGCAGATGAAATATCAGCAGCGAAGACAGCAATATCTAGAATGCGTTTAAGTATTCAGAATGTTATAACACGGCGATATCAAAGGACTCACCGTATGGAGAAGGTTGATATGCGCTCGACCTTGCGTTCGGCTATGAAATCCGGCGGTGGCGTGATCCCACTTCAGTATAGAACACATAAGAAGAGGCCCCCACCACTCGTAATTCTTTGCGATATTTCTGGTTCTATGGGTAGATATACTCGTATGCTCTTACACTTCATGCATGCGATTACTAATGACCGTGACCGTGTTGCAACTTTCTTATTTGGTACGCGTCTGACNAACGTCACTCGCCACCTTCGTTATAAAGATATAGACATTGCTCTTGGTAAATGCACTGATTCAGTAGAAGATTGGTCGGGAGGGACTCGTATTGGCGAAAGTTTAAAAAATTTCAATCAATATTGGTCACGAAGAGTGCTTGGGCAAGGCGCAGTTGTGTTATTGATTTCTGATGGCCTTGATCGAGATGCCGGCCGTGGCTTAACACTTGAAATGGAACGACTGCACAAATCATGTCGACGACTAATATGGGTTAACCCCCNCCTACGCTTCGAAGGATTTGAACCCAAATCGCAAGGGATTCGGGCTATACTTCCGCATGTAGATGAGTTTCGACCTGTGCACAACCTCGAAAGTCTTACTGAATTAATCGAGGCATTAAATAGCCAACTCGTTCGTCGAAAAGAAGGGATTACAGAATGGCTTCAAGCAATGTAAATCAAGGGCTACAGGATGATGATGTATTAAACCAAGCAGCCGACTGGTTAAGAGAGGGTAAAAATGTCGCATTGGCCACGGTCGTCGATAGCTGGGGTTCCTCCCCCCGACCACCTGGCAGCCAACTTGCGGTAACTGAAGATAGTATATTTGTAGGTTCCGTGTCTGGAGGTTGCATTGAAGGNGCCGTGGTCACAGAAGCATTGGAAGTTATAAAAACTGGTAATCCTAAGGTTCTAGAGTACGGTGTAAGTAATGAACTAGCTTGGGAAGTTGGTTTAGCTTGCGGAGGACAAGTTAAAGTATTTATAGAGGCGCTGGTAAAATGAAAAGTATAACTTTAGAAAAAGTGCTTAAAGATCAGGAAGAAAAAAAACCGGTCGCTCTTGCTACGGAGCTATCTACAGGCGAAAAGGCAATAATTTACTATGACAGTTTCGATGGAATACTTGCCGAAAAGCCCGGTGTTTTAGAAGCCGGACGCCGAGCNCTACAAGACGATAAAACAGGTACTGTTAAACTAGAAAGTGGGGAAATTTTCTTCCAAATTTTTAACCCCCCTCTTCGTATGCTAATTGTTGGGGCCGTACATATCGCCCAGCCACTTTCGAGAATGGCGTGTATTGTGGGATATGATGTAACAGTCATTGATCCACGAAAATCATTTGCTTCAACGGAGNGGTTCCCNCAAATCTCACTAAACCACGAATGGCCTGATGACGCTTTACGAACACTTGATATTGACCGCAGGACAGCAATTATAACGCTGACTCATGACCCAAAACTTGATGATCCAGCGCTTCACGTTGCCATTCGTTCAGATGCATTTTATGTCGGAGCTCTTGGAAGTCGGGGAACACACGCCAGTCGAATAGAAAGACTAAAGGTTGAAGGGTTTGTAGACCAGGAAATAAACCGAATAAATGGTCCGGTTGGCCTGAATATTGGAGCTATTTCGCCAGCAGAAATTGCAGTATCAATTATTGGGGAGGTTACAAATACCCTGCATGTAAAGGAGAAAAAGGTAGCAGCGTGAAATTTGGTGAAATCCCCATTCATAAGGCATCTGGTGCCATACTTGCACACACGCTTAAAATTGGAAAACAGACCTTCCGAAAGGGCCGTCTCTTAACTCAAGANGANATNAACATANTTGANGNTGCCTCTATTAAAACGGTAGTGGCAGTTAAACTAGAAAAAGAAGACTTACACGAGAATAGCGCGGCCCAACGATTGGCAACGGCAATGGTAGGACCTAATTTGGTTTTATCCCNCACTGCCACTGGGCGCTGTAATTTAATTGCCGAGACTNATGGCCTAATACGCATCGATTCAGGTACAATCAACGCTCTNAATTCTACTAACGAGGTAGTAGCAATTTCTACAGTGTTACCCTTTAAGCAAGNTTTAAAAGGTAGTGTTGTAGCNACCGTAAAGATAATAACCTTCGGNGTGGCACAGTCNGTGATATCCGAATGTGAAACACTTATAAAAAACAATGGCGTTCCAATAAAATTATCGCCNTACAGGTCAAAAAATATAGGTTTGATCCAAACAACATTGCCANTAATTAANGAAAAAATTNTGGATAAAACACGCGAGGTAACTAGGAAAAGAATCGATGACTTAGGATCAAATTTAACACATGAAGAAATTTGCCAACATGATAGATCTGAAGTCAGTGATGCTCTTACGAAATGTCAAAAATGCGGATGTGACATCGTATTAATAATTGGAGCATCAGCAATCGCTGACCGAGGTGATGTGGTACCTAGCGCAATTGAGGACTGTTCTGGAACTGTAGAACACTTTGGCTTACCTGTGGACCCAGGAAATTTGATGTTACTGGCAAATATAAAAAACATGACTGTTCTTGGACTTCCGGGTTCAGCGCGTTCCCCGAGGCTTCATGGATTTGACTGGATCTTGCANAGATTATTAGCCAATATCGAGGTCACGGGTGCTGACCTGATGTGTATGGGAGTTGGAGGCCTTTTAAAGGACATACCAAGTCGTCCTTTACCGAGGACACGCGCCGTTCAAAGAAAAAATTAATGTCAGAATCATTAAACATAGTCGGAATAATACTGGGCGCAGGTCGATCCCGCCGTATGGGTTTAGAAAATAAGTTAGTTGCCGAAATNAATGGAAAGCCCATGATTGTTCATGCAATTGAATCAGTCAAAAATTCCAGAGTTAATAAAACTATACTGGTCACAGGGTATCAAAGAGAGATAGTTGAAAGAGCTGTTCAAGGAATAGAAATTGAAATTATCTATAACCCAAACTTTACAGAAGGATTAAGTTCATCGATTAAAAGTATAGGACACAAATTAACNAAAAATGTTGACGCGGTCATTTTATGTTTGGGTGACATGCCTGGTATAACTTCTACGCATATTAATTCACTTNTAAAAGCGTTTAAGAATAATCCAAATCGTCAAATTGTTATTCCAACTTATAANGGCAGAAGAGGAAATCCAGTATTGTGGGGCAAAAAACACTTTCCATTGTTGTTTAATTTGAGTGGAGACCAGGGTGCTAAGGTGCTCTTTCAGAACAATGAAAATAATATCACTGAGGTTCAAATTGAGGATGAAGCAATTCTCACAGATTTGGATACGCCTGACGCCTTAGAAAAGTACCGNTCTAATTTTCCATAAACTCATCAAACAAAATTGAGAGAACAATTAAAACTTCCGAGCCCCTAAATTTATCTTATCGTTGGCTAGTGCTATTTGGTATCTGGTTACTTTATTTCTGCTTCGGTCTCTCCGTGGCTTCACTAGCACCTTTGGTCAAGGTCATAGAATCTGACTTATTTATTGAACACACATTAATGGGAACAATTTTAGGTGCATGGCCATTGGTCTATATAGCCTCCTCACTGCCATGTGGAGCCTTATTGGACAAGCATGGTGCCGGCAAAATGCTTTTTTATTCCGCANTTTTGATCGCTCTAGCAATTTTTCTTAGGGGATTTTCTGATACTTACCTTGATCTTTTATTTACAATGATACTTTTTGGCTTAGCGGCGCCACTTATCTCAACAGGAGCGCCAAAAGTGGTCAGTATATGGTTCACAGGGAAAGAAAGAGGTCTCGGTACAGGCNTTTATTTTACGGGAAATGCGCTAGGCGGCATTACCGCTTTATCCCTTACAAACAGCTTTTTCCTGCCAATAGTTGAAGGGAACTGGCGTTATATCTTTTTTATATACTCATCATTAATCATTTTTGTTGCTTTCTTATGGCTTTTAATTACTCGGAAACCTCTATTCAGAAAGATCGAAAAAGGTATCCAGTTTGGTAAAAATTATTCGTACGGCAAGGTTGTAAAAGACCTTATCAGCCAACGTCTTGTCCGGCTTGTTCTAATTATGGGCTTGTTAATTCTGTTTTTTAATCTAGGTCTCTTGCAATGGCTTCCTACTATTCTTATCGAAAATGGAATGACCCCCTCTGAAGCCGGATATTGGTCATCAATTCCCGCCGTAATTGGTCTTTTAAGTGCTCCATTTATTAACCGAATGGCAACACCACAATATAGGTTCAATATTTTATATGGATTGTTCCTCGGTGCCGCCTTAGCAACCATAATGATTTACCTTAACCATCCATTCACCCTTCTGTTGGGCTTGGTTATGCAAGGTATTTGCCGCGGGGCAATGAATGGAATAACTATTTTAATCCTTATGGATAATGAGGATGATAAAGGTAAAAATGTGGGTGCCGCCACCGGTCTTTATTGGTCGGTTGGTGAAGTAGGCGGCGCTTTGGGGCCTGCGACTGTTGGAACCATAGCTGGTCTTACAGGAAGCTTTGACTCAGCGCTCTTCATGATGACCGGCGTAGCGTTACTGTTAATANTCTGTGTACGAAAACTACAATTCGCATACAAGTTACAGAATGAATAACTTACGATGAAAAATCCTCACCCATCATTACATAGGCCATTTCAACCGCTACGTCAGATCGGTTGTCCCAAGCATGCCAGTGTCCAAGTTGTACAACTATCGTCCCCATAGTGATNGATATATCTTCTTCACGATCTAATGGACGTATTCTAGTAAAAAAGGAACTCCGATAATTGAAAATACGTAAAAAAAAGGAGCCACTAAGATATTTAGTAACTCCTAATTGTTTTTATGCTTCAGATTCTATTGTATTGGAGAGAACGGAGCCGAATAAAGGATCTTATTTTCCTGTTGTATAAGCTCATCACCACCACCTTTTGGTGGCCATATTCCTTTAGCTGCTGCTTCCGCCCGAACTTCTGCTCGATGATTTAAACTTTCATATGGCCAGATATGAACAAACTTATTCAAAGGGCCAATTTCGGTAGTCATACCCATAAGAAGCGGTGAAAGTTTCTCCCGAGCCTCCAATTGTGCTCCCCAACGTTCCTGAATACCCCCTACAGANTGGGGTTTGATTGTATAACTACGCCACTCAAATACCGGCCCAAAGTTACCAGTCTTAAATTCCGGGGTAAAAGGAAATGGTATAAAAATTTCTGATAATTGTTCATCAAGAAACTCAGAAATATGTGGTGGCCAGTTAGGCGAAGCGGCCGCCTTAGCACGTGTTTCCGTCCGATCTGTCAAATCCTGGTATGGCCAAATATGAATGATTTCATTTAAGGGACCTATATCTGAATAGAAAAATGCTGAAATTTCGGAGTGCTGCTTACGATCTTCGTATGCCTCTCCAAATNTTTTNATTACCTCGTTTTGTGAACGAGGTTTTAATCTATAAGTCCGTACTTCATATAACATTTGGNTCTCCCTTTTTTTATGATTNGATTNGATTNTNCTCANGAANATACNCTATAACCNCTNNATCATTCAGCTGCAGNTTTTGGCANAGCAGAAAAATTATCAGGAAGTTTTAAAAAATCNGTCAACAANGGCCCAAANCCTTCNATNGTGTCTTCAATACCGTTATCNCGTAGGGCATACCAATAAGTCGCTGTATTTATTGCNAGTACCGGTTTTCCAAGCATCTTTTCTGCCATCGGNGCTAGACTTGCCATGGCCANGTTCGTGCCAACCTGAACTATTGCCTCAACTTCATCATCATTAACTTCCATAATTGCTTCCGCGAGCTCCTTTTCAGTAACGTGCGCAATTAGAACCGGGCTTTTACATTTCAAACCCTTTAGACGCACAACCTCAAAGCCGCAATCGGTAAAAAACTGTAATACGTTTTTATCTCCAACCGGCCAGTATGGAGTAATAACTGCAATTTTTTTTATATTTCCATAACATTTTAGCGCCGCCTGGCAGGCATCTGAACCCATCGCAACATTCAAACCAGATAGTTTCTCCATTCGGGCCTTAAGCTCTATACTCGTCTGAAGGCCACCCCAAAAAGTCTCAGAAGACATTCCCATAACAAGGTAATCTGGATGGCAGGTTAAAATACGGTTAACCGCGTTATCCATTTCTAAGCGAATATTTTCCATAAGTTTATTAAAATCATCATCACTCTCAACCGGATCATCAGGTATCCAAACGCGAGAAAAGTGATTGGTCACGCCCCGAGGTCTCATATCCTCAAACTCTGGTTGAACTGATGTGTTCGTAGAGGGAGCTATAACGCCAAATTTTTTACGCCACCCTAGGGAATCAACCATTATTCGTTATCCTTTTCTTTATTAGATTGCGACTGCCCGGGATAAAGATCGTTCAGCTCATCAAGAACTTCTGAAAGCGGCATAACATCTGCATATTTTTGGTCCATATCAAATAAATTAGCTTCATGAGGCCCAGCCGCTCTATCGCCAACACACTCTTTTGGAACAATCGGTCGAAAACCATTCCCCATACTATCTACTACAGTCGCTCGCACGCACCCTGAGGTTGTACAACCAGTTACAATGGCAGTATCCACCTGTCTCATTGCCAACCAGCCGGCGAGATCGGTGCCAAAAAACGCAGAGGGAAAATGTTTCTCAACAACACGCTCTCCTGACCTGGGCTCCAGCTGGTCCACAACCTGTGTCGCGTGAGTGCCTCGGACCAAACCCTCTCTCAATTTAGGCATTTTTAAATTAAAAACCCCATCCTCAGCACCGTCCTCTGAGTAACAATGAACGGTATAGGCAATAGGCAGACCGAGGTGCCTCGCCGCAGCAAGCAATTTCTCGGTATTATCAATTGCATCCTGAATATTACCGCCACCAAAAGCATCTGGATCATTAAATCCATTTATAAAATCAACAATAACCAAAGCAGGGTTTTGTCCAAATCCCATTCGCGCGCCGAGGCCCTGCTTCTCATAAATATCAAGATCATCTTTCATGGACTATTCCTTTTAAGAGTTTATCTAAATGATAACTGTCGATGGCGAGTAAACACCACCGCAATAACTGAAATTGCTACCACTAACCCCAACGTAATAAAATACAACCGCGGCTGATTAAAATCCATCATCCACCCAAATAATACAGGGCCAACCAAATTTCCAATACTCATTCCGGTAGAAGTAAACCCGAATGCTACACCGGCCGAACCCTCCGGCGCAGACTTTCGAGTAAGCAAATCTCGTGAAGGGCTACTTATGCCATAAAACAAACCACTTAAAAGCATGCCAATAATCATGACCAAAACAAGTTCCTGCTCATATGCGAGGCATAAAATTGATAGCGCCATACAAACAATCCCGATACCGGCCACAAAATTGTGGCGTTCTGTCAAATCGGCGAGCCATCCTCCAATTAAGACACCGACGGAAAGAGCTATAAGATGAGCCGTTAACATACCTCCAGCAAAATCTGTAGTTACCCCATAAAAAGCCACATTTGCGACAATAGAAAAGGACATTATACCAGCTGTAGCCATTGCCGTTAGAAGATAAAATAACGACATCATCACCAAGGGTAACGAGAACATCAACGAAATGTTTTCTCTAAAATTCAATTTAGGTGTGGAATTTTCGGAAGCAATATCTGCTTCTTCTTTTCGGTCGTTAAGAAGATGTGACTGAACCACCATCACAATAGTCAAAGCCAACCCCACTAAGCCGACTATAAAAAGCGCCGTGTGCCAATTAGTAATTTTTGCAAGTGGTAAAATGAAAAGAGACGCTCCTGCCCACCCTAAATATCCCATAAATGAATGGATACTTACTGCACGCCCAAAAATCTTTTTATCTAGACGTGCAGATAAAATAGAAAAGTCTGCTGGATGAAATACGCTATTACCGATACCTGCAACTAGAAAATAAATAAATAGTGGCCAGTAACCCTCTGAAAGACCAGACAAAACAAGGCAGATACTTATAATTCCAATGCCGCCAATAAGAACGTAACGAGCACCAAACCTATCAACAAGAATACCAGCGGGTATTTGACCAACCGCTGTGGTGGCAGCAAATGCCGAAACAATAGCTCCAAGAGCAGCATAACTCACTTGTAACTCAGGCTTCATAAATAGAAAAAGTGGTGGTAGAGACAGCATTACGAAATGACTAAAAAAGTGACCTCCACAGATCAGGCCTAGAACCCAACTATTTTCAGCGGATTTTCTCTCAACAATTGTCGACAAACTCTTAAACCCCAATCATTATAGATGCTGACCCGCATCCATTCTAAAGGCCTCACCTGTCATCAAAGCAGCATCCTCGATCAACCAAAGAGCTACTTTTGCAACATCAATTGGCATTACAGCCTTCCTCAATGGATATTCGGTTTCAGCAGCCTGTACCCTTCGTTGGTATGCTTCATCATCCATTATCTTCTTGGTCCAGTTTCCCAGAAGACCACCGGGACAAATGGCATTAACTCTAACTTCTGGAGCGAGTTGCCTAGCCAAAGAAACGGTCAATGTATTGAGTGCCCCCTTCGAAGCAGAATATGCCATACAACTACCATTACCCTTAAAAGCTCCTATGGAAGAAATATTGACAACAGCGGCATCACCGGAATCCCTTAGATAAGGAGCCGCCGCGCGTGTCATTTGAAAATTACCTATTACATTTACTGCAAAAATATCATGAAAATCTTGTGCCGATAGACCTTCCAAATCATCTTGCGCCACTGTTTTTGTTACCGCTGCATTATTAACCAAAATATCTAACTGTTCCCACCTCTCAATTGCAGCTTTTACCATACTACGACAATCTTCGTCTTTGGACACATCACCCTTCACAGAAAAACTGTCAACACCATGGGCTCGGCAAGCAGCGACGGTTTCCTCTGCTCCTTCAAAATTGGAAACATAGTTAATCAGCACATTGCACCCCTTTGACGCGATTAATTTTGCCGTTTCGGCTCCAATACCAACTACAGAAGAAGATCCAGTAACAATCGCTGCTCGACCTTTAATATTCATTTTTTGATCCCTGATTTCTGACCGCCATT
Organism: Rhodospirillaceae bacterium; assembly: GCA_002719885.1. Lineage (GTDB taxonomy): Bacteria > Pseudomonadota > Alphaproteobacteria > MPNO01 > UBA2964 > UBA2964. Next base: position 37,951 of record PBFH01000030.1, read on the forward strand.
TTTCTTCATGTAAGCATATTTTATAACAATATAAGACATTAATTAATACAAATAACCCTTTGTTTTATTTATACTTTTTGTCCCATGAATCTCTCAAACTTACTGTACGATTAAAAATAGGATTATTTTCACTACTATCTTCGTCGCGACAAAAATAACCAATCCGTTCAAACTGGACCGGTTCGGCGCATGAAGCTTTAGAAAGTGAAGGTTCCAACAAACAATCCGTAATAATCTGGAGCGATTTTGAATTTATTCGATCTATAAAATCGTCTTTATTTACATCAGCAGAATTCTCGAATAAAGGTTCATAGAGACGTACCTCGGCAGGAATTGCATGCAACGCAGATACCCACTGTATCGTGCCACGAACCTTTCGACCGTCAGGCGTATTCCCTCCTTTACTCTCGGGATCATAGCTACACCTTAATTCAACAACATCGCCCATTTCATTCTTGATAATCTCCTCACAAGTAACAAGGTAGGCAAACCTTAGCCGTACTTCCCGACCTGGCCCAAGTCGGTAAAATTTTTTGGGAGGAGATTCCATGAAATCATCACGTTCAACATAAATTTCCCGAGAAAATGGCAACTTTCGTCTACCCTTACTTTCATCACCGGGATGATTTAACGCGTCAATTTCCTCTGTTTTATTCTTTGGATAATTTTTAATGACTATTTTCAAGGGTCTTAAGACAGCCATTCGCCTCTCGGCAAATTTATTTAAGTAGTCTCGCACACAATGGTCGAGCATAGCGCTCTCGACTATTCCCTCAGATTTACCAATAGAGAGCCGCGATATAAAATCCCGGATAGCAAAAGCTGGTACGCCTCGCCGCCGGAGGCCTGAGACTGTTGGCATCCTGGGGTCATCCCATCCTGAAACCAGCTGTTTTTCTACGAGTAAATTTAAACGGCGTTTTGACAACACGGTATTTTCAAGGTTTAAGCGGGAAAATTCATATTGTTTGGGTTTTGCCGGAACCGGTAAATTTTTAATAAACCAGTCGTAAAGCGGTCGATGATCTTCAAACTCCAGTGTACAGAGTGAATGCGTAATACCCTCTATCGCATCTGTTTGACCATGAGCAAAATCATATGTTGGATAAATCTTCCACAATGTGCCCGTTCGTGGATGGGAAATACTAGAAATCCGATAAATCACCGGATCTCGCAAATTAATATTACCGGCTTTCATATCAATTTTTGCTCTTAGTACCCGAGCACCGTCTTTAAATTCACCAGACTTCATTCTGCGAAGGAGATCAAGATTTTCTTCCACAGCCCTATTGCGAAAGGGACTGTCTTTCCCCGGTTCAGTCAGAGTTCCTCTATAATCTCTGATTTCTTCAGAAGACAAGTCATCTACATAAGCAAGTCCCTCTCCAACCAACGTCTCAGCATAACTATAAAGCTGATTAAAATTATCAGAGGCAAAGTAAACCTTTTCGCCCCACTCAAAACCTAACCATTCAACATCTCTTTTGATTGCATCAATAAAAATTTGGTCCTCTTTAGCCGGATTAGTATCATCAAAGCGCAAATGACATTCGCCGCCAAACTCTTCCGCAACACCAAAATTCAAACAAATAGATTTTACATGTCCGATATGCAGAAACCCGTTAGGTTCCGGAGGAAACCGAGTAATAATTTTTTGGTATTTACCTTTATCAAGATCTGTTTGGACTTGCTCCCTGATAAAATCAGTTGGCTGGTTTTCTGAGACTTTATTCATTCAAGTATCACTCATCAAAATTCAACTTTTACATCATACTGCCTGAATATCGGCTGAGACGTTTTTATCTAATACATCAGCTATTTACCAAACCGCTCTTAACAATAAGAAATATATTTTCTTATTAAATACAATCTTATGGTCTTTAATCTGCCCATTGACTATGGTTTTTCCAATCTTGGCAAAGGTAGCAAAACGAGCAGTACGCTGAATTGATCTTATAACAATTTAAAAACAATTTTCTAACCCTATTAAAATTTTTTATATATGAGGGTTTAGGGAGAAAAAGGTGAAAATCCAAAAAAACAAACTTCATAAAAAATTCGGTGTAAAGATTACCGGTTTCGATATGAAAACAAACACAAAGCCCGAAGACATCTTAATGTTAAAGACACTGTTAGATGATCATGCAGTTTGCGCTGTACCGCACAAAAAACCCCTTTCCGACTCCGCGCATATAGCTTTTAGTGGCCTGCTCGGACCGGTTGCACGGAGGAGTACTCCAAAAATTTCAGGTACAGGCCTGCGCCTGCCATACAACGAGATAGTTGACCAAAGTAATTTGGATGCTCAAGGAAACATTTACCCCAACCGGGATAAAAGACTGGCCTATAAAAGGGCAAACCGCCAATGGCATACAGACATGAGTTATCGGACCAATCGGGCGACATGGTCTCTTCTTTCTGCCCACGTTGTTCCTCCAAAAGGCGGACAGACTGAGGTGGCGGACATGAGAGCGGTATATGATGATTTGCCGGATAAAATGAAATTACTGCTCGAAGACCTAACCGCAGAACATTGCTATTGGCATTCACGCGTTTTAGGGGGAGGTCCTGAACCAACTCCGGAGGAACGTATCACTCGGCCACCCGCTCGCCATCCACTAGTTCATGTTCACCCAACATCTGGACGGAGAGTTCTTTATGTTGCATCACATATCCGAAGTATTTCAGGTATGCCCAAAAATGAAGCTATCGACCTCCTCAATGAGTTAAAACAAATAGCTATAAAACCCGAATACGTCCTATCTTATAACTGGACAGTTGGAGACGTCTTAATTTGGGATAATCTCGCCACAATGCACCGTGGAACTAATTTCGATGACCAACGCTACATAAGGGATATGCGAAGAGTTACGTGCAGAGAAAACTAATTAAGTCTGAATAAAACACTAAAATGCTTTAAATCATTAGGTTTTCTTTAACACACCAATTATTCCCTGAGCCACGTAATTATCGCCGTCACGGCCTTTTCCTCTACCCCCTCATATCCATGGTGATGAAAAGGACCACATTCCCTTCCTGTTTGACCTCCACCCGAAATCATAACAATTTTTTTCTTGGGTGCTTTAACTGTTTCAAAGAAAGATGCCGCCTCCTCTGGGTCTGAAACCATACAGTCGTCACCTTTATGATGAACAATGAGCAACGGTGTAGGAATTTCATCTCCTACAATTAGGTCGATCGAATAATCCGAACCCTTCCGAGATGAGTTTGAATAAACACCCGAAATAACCACCACCCCTTTGATAGTTTCCGGGTACCTCATAGCATATGAAGAAACATCAACGCTTCCTCTGCTAAAACCTAATAAGTAGGTGGGTAAAGAATTCCTATTTTTCAAAAACTCTACGAGGGACTTTATCCGGTCAACATTTTTTTCTGATGCCCTATAGCGATAGCCTGCCTTCTTCCCGGAATTTGGATTGGGGAAAAGGTAGTAATTGAAGTGTGCTTTGAAAAATTTTTCTTTTTGTGATCCTAAAAAGTTTTTCGTCCGACCTTCGTCGTTCCTTAAACCCTTTCCGCCTACGAAGCCAATCAGATTTGCCTTTGCATCATCTTTTTCCAGGGATAAAAAGGGTAACTTGGATACTGTATTTACGATTAACGTTTGCGCTTGCAACGGAATAATTAAAGCCCAAAATAAATAGACAAAGGCTATAAGATTTTTCATGAAGTACTGGCCAAGTTATTAATATGATTTGTAAATTATGGACTTATCAACCCAAAAAATTCTTAATTTGTAAATTAGCAATGAAAATGATCTTTATCATCATAATATTTTTATACTCTGTAGTTTCCTCTAACTCCTCATTGGCCGAATGGGTTCCAATAGCAAAAGATAAAGACGGCACTACGACCTACATCAACTTTAAAAGTATTAAAAAATCTCAGGGTCGGGTTTTTTGGTGGGCTTTGAATGATCGAATAAAACCAACCAAACGCGGAACAAAATCAGCAAAGCATTCTCATGAGGGTGACTGTTTTCTGTTTCGTTATAGGACCCTGAGTTGGTCATTTTATAAAAATTCCATGGGACTAGGAAAGGGAATTTTCGCACAATCAGAAATACCATATTGGCGTCACCCAAGGAAAAATTCGTTGGATGGTTATATTTTGAAATTAGTTTGTGAAAGAACCAAGTGACTTTGCTACCCATTAAACTTAATGTCTACTTTTGTTGAAATCATTGCTAACATTCCCATACAAACAACGCGGAACAAATGGAAATGTATTGGTGATGAAGTAAGAGTATTTTCCATTGTGAATGCCGCCATTACATTTATCTAATCTATCACTCCCGCCGACGTAATGATAATCTTCAACGTAGGTACCATCATATTTCCCTAGAGGACCAGACGGCCTTTCCCCGTGCTTTAATTCCCAACCTGAGGTTTTCAAATCTTCAACATAATGTATTTCGAAACCATCTCCCGCATAACCAATCAACGTTTTACGTTTACTCTCTACTAAGCCTGTCGGCACTCCGTGATAGTGATACAATCCACCACGACCAACATGGGCATTATTGAAATCTAATCCTAGCTGCCCTCTCACACCAAAAATTTCAACATTCCAACGCCTGTCGCCGTTTCTACTGCGCTGCCTCCGGGCTGTAGGATCCCAGTACCCGGCAGTGCTCGGCCTAAACAATACCCCGTTCATGGCAATACCCATAATTCCGCGAATCGGGGTTAATTCTTTATTTCTTTTCGGAGATCTCGGCACACAAACATGTATCGATTGTTCGGTTATCTCATTTGGATTACCCCTAACTGGAAAATCCCCCGTTGTATGATTGGGAATGCCGTTACTAATAAAACATCGATTATCACCTTTAATGTCCATGATAAATTTACTTTTCACATCTCCATGAGTGACCGACGCGAGGCTTAGTGATGAGATTATGATGGATAGACTAAGGGATATTGTTTTCTGGTTCATCAACTTCGGGATCTAACATTAAGATTTGAGTCTGTTAAACAAGTTCTAAATACCAAAAAATTCAAATAGTCTTAATACAAAATTTTTAAAAGTTTAATGCGTTTATTCAATTCACGGGTAACTTGCTCACACACCCGCCAAAAAGTATCAATGATCTGGAGAATTCTTTTTCATAAACTTCGCTTGTACGCAATTCTGCACAAATTGGGACGAGTTTAGAACAATCATTTCCAATATTTGAGCTTAGTACTCAAGATAATTGAAAATTTTATTTCATTATTGTTTTTTTTCTCCATAAAGTAGTCGATCAAACCTGCTTTGCTATCATTGAAATCACGTATAACTTCGGAAATATCAACGTTTAATCCTCGTACTTTGAAACTTTTCTTCCAATTTTTTCCTCGTCTCCTTTGTTCACATTTTAATTTAATTTGTTTTCCGGTAATCGAAATCCGTTTTAAATTTGATTTTTCATCTAAACGCTCAGAAACCACCACCTTATATTTTGAACGAAATTCCGCATTAGATTTACTGGATATTTTTATGTTAACAGGGTTAAATTGAAGTAATTTTTTCGCTTCTTCTTCAGCCTTTTTTGCTCGCTTCAATATAACTTCCCTTTGAGTATCATTGTTACCTTTATTTTGAGTCTTTTTAGATGAAATTATTGTCTTACTGCTATTTTGAGTCTTTTCAGATACCATTATTGCCTGACTGCCAACCCCTCTGCAGAATGCTTCCAAGAACGTTGAGCCTTCACCAGTGGACATTATAATTTTACCGTCTGAGGAAAAGCCTACCTTCAAGCCTCTTCTTCGTAATTCAGTTCTTGCTACAGAAGAATTATAACGAAGCATTTTTATAGGCATAGTTGGTGAAAAACCGGTAATTTCGCCTTTAGAGTTAACACTTCCCTGGGCATACACTTTGCTGAAACCAAGACCTGAAACGACAACAAAAACCGTTAAGACGTAAATACTTATGGAAAGTTTTCTCATGTGGAAAGAATTGTAAAGGCGAATCCCAATCATAATAGACCTCAAATAGAAATCTTACACGAACTTCACTTTAACATTTTTCTGAAGTAAAATAAGAACAAAATTTCCTACCCTGAAAAAAGTGTTATGATTCAAGGAGTTAGAAAAGAAGTGGTGACCCCTACGGGACTCGAACCCGTGTTTTCGCCGTGAAAGGGCGATG
>PBFH01000031.1 GCA_002719885.1 Rhodospirillaceae bacterium
CCTTGTTCTTCAAGAAATCCCAATAACTTCTCAGGTTCCGGTTCCCTAATAACAAAGTCCTCATATTTTTGTTTAACGGGCACGTCTTGCTTGAGGGTAACAAGATCCCTTGAAATACGGGCTTGTTCAGCATACTCGACAAGGCTCTCACGTCGTTTTGGCTGCTTGATCTCATTGGCCCTAGATAACAATGTATCAAGGTCGCCGTATTCTTCAATCAACTGTGCCGCGGTTTTTACCCCAACACCCGGTACGCCAGGCACATTGTCAGTTGAATCACCGGCGAGCGCTTGAACGTCAATAACCTTTTCAGGTCTTACACCAAATTTTTTCTTTACCTCCTCATAGCTAATTGCCGTTCCCTTCATCGGGTCTTGCATTGAAATATTCTCGTCAACGAGCTGCATTAAATCCTTGTCGGAGGAGACAATGGTTACCTTATGTCCATTGGCGGCGGCCTCTTTTGCAAATGTAGCAATTAGATCATCGGCCTCGTACCCTTCCATTTCTGCTTGAGGCAGGCCAAATGCTTCTACGGAAGCACGAATTAACGCAAATTGTGGTATCAAATCTTCAGGTGGAGGCGGCCTATTTGCTTTATAATCTGGATAAATCTCAGACCGAAATGTCCGCCTGGCTGTATCAAAAATTACTGCAAGGTAGTCCGCGTCCGAATCCTCCACCAGCTTTGTAAGCATGGAAGTAAAGCCGTAGACCGCATTTACCGGGGTCCCGTCAGGCCGGTTCATAGGTGGCAGAGCATGATAGGCGCGAAAAATATAACCAGATCCATCTATAAGCAATAAATGTTTGGCCTTTTGATTTTCTGCCATTGATATCCCCGTATTCTATCTGTCAAAACTATCGCAAGGACGCAAAAGAGCGATTTAATTAGTTTGTTTGCAAAGTAAATTACTAGTAAATGAGAGGCTTTTAATGCCCCCCAGCAATCTTTGACCCGGGCTTTAAGAGATACATTCTCCCGCAATAACCGCATTCAGCTTTACCATCAATCAGAGTTAGAAAGACTCTCGGATGCCCGAGGGCTCCTCCCCCCCCATCACAAGCTACCGTCAGCGCTTCAACTTCAATAGTTTCTGGTGGTTCTAGAGCAGTAACAGCCATAGTTTAATCCTCATATTTTTACACTCGGTTTATTGACCACCGATGTAAGACAATGATAACCAATGGCCACCGTCATGAAAAGTTTCTTAAATTAAAATTCTGGCTCACTTTTAACCAACTAATTAATCTATGAATATAGAAAAATCACATCGCAATGATGATATGCCACTTCTTGCAGTTGACATCCAGAATCTCACCAAGATTTACAACCCTTCAAAAGGTAAAACTGTTGAGGCCCTGAATAATATAAATATGAAAGTCCCGCAGGGTTCCATCTTTGGAATACTAGGACCCAACGGCGCCGGAAAATCAACACTCATCAATATCTTAGCAGGATTAGTTGTGAAAACTTCGGGGATCGCCAAAATTTGGAATTTTGATATAGAACGAGAGACAAGGCGTGCAAGAGCAGCAATTGGTGTGGTACCTCAAGAAGTTAGTCTAGATGCATTTTTTAGTCCGAGAGAAGCATTGGAACTCCAAGCAGGTTTATATGGTGTACCGAAAAAAGAACGCCGTACTGATGAAATTTTGGAAGCAATTGGTTTAACAGAAAAAGCCAACGCTGACGCAAGGTCGCTCTCTGGCGGAATGAAACGGCGTTTACTAATTGGAAAGGCATTAGTTCATACACCCCCCGTCGTGGTTTTGGACGAACCAACGGCCGGCGTAGACGTAGAACTTCGCCGACAACTTTGGGATTATGTAAGGGATTTAAACAAAGCAGGGACCACCATTTTACTTACCACACACTACCTTAAAGAAGCCGAAAAAATGTGTGATACAATTGCTATTATTGATCAAGGCCAAATGGTTGCCTGTGACGCCACACCAGCATTAATAGAGCGCTTAGATCAACGGACCCTCATCATTACCATTAAGGAAAAACTCCATAAGCTGCCGGATAATTTAAATGACTTTTCTGTTACTCTCACAACACCCATAAAGTTAACATTCGAATTTTCTCCAAGCAAAACGAGCACGGGGGAAATAATCACAGCTGTTCAAAAAGAAATGCTCACCATAGTGGATCTACAAACTTTGGACTCTGATCTTGAGGATGTTTTTATAAGAATGACCAACCTTAACGGGTGAATTGAATAGATCACTAACCCGACTGTTTTTTCAAGGATTGGATGTGATCACGATAAATAAGGAGAATTTAAATGTCTTTATTAAGTCTGCACATATACATCTTAGAAATAATAATAGTTGGGGGTATTCTGAAAAAAGGAACCAAGTAAAATACAGTTGTCACCGCAAACTCAACTGATAATGCCACCCCACGATTAGTGAAGCCTTCTAAGTTTGCTCCAATAAAATATGCCGCACGTTTAGCTTGAAAGCGACGTAGTAATTATCTCCGTTTTTGAAAACAAAAAAGAATGGTAGTTTGCAACCTTTATATATATAGTATACATCCTCCTAAAATAATTAAAGAAACGGCGAGGACTCTCGATGACTTTGGGTGAAACCATAAAAGCGTTACGTGACGAAAAGCGCCTGAGTATGAGAGGCCTCGCAAAGGCTGTTGATGTGACACCGATGCATATATCCAATATCGAAAAGGGGTTCACCACTGGCAGTTCTGGTTTGATAGCAAAAATCGCAAGAACTTTGGAGACGGACGTAGACAAGCTCCTTCATATGGCTGACCGTGTAGACCCAGAAGTTGTAGAGGTCATCCAGCAGAACCCTCAGGCTGTTCCCAGTTTCCTAAGGTCAGCGAAAGATCTATCGGCAGATGATTGGGCAAAAATGCAGACCTACATGGAAAAGCTGAAACAGAACGGAAGATCAGGGAAAAAGGGAGTGAGCAAGAAGGCCAAGGCGAAGAAGAGTGGTCAATAATCCCTATCCCGAGCGCAGTGACGCTGTGATCGAGGAGTTAGCGAATAGACTTCATGCAGAATACCTTGCACATGATGCGCTCCCTTTAAATTTCCCAGTTCCGGTAGAGGAAATTGCAGAACAATTTCTAGGATATGAAATAGATTTTTCAGAAACTGGAATATTCTCCGACCCAGATATCCTTGGGGGAATCGATTTCGAGAAAAATAAGATCTACGTGAATGCATCGGTTGCTGATCATGATGGCCGGTACAGTTTCACGGTCGCCCATGAATTGGGCCACCATGTCCTGCACAGAGACCATTATCTACAAAGCCAGAGCGCAGATGATGAAAAGATTCTCTGCAGAATGACAGGAAGAAAGCCTCAGATAGAAATGGAGGCCGATCGATTTGCGGCTGCTCTCCTCATTCCCTCTGACCATGTATCAAAGGCAGCGGCGGAACGGGTGAGGAAGGTTAGGACAATTGGTCAAGCGAGAGCTTTTGCAAATGATCTCATCACGAAAAATGGATTCAGTAATGTATCAAATTCCGCCATGATCAATCGACTTAAAGACCTCGACCTATTACCCTCCGCCATCCCCTATCAGGGGACTAAGACCAGAAGAACCTATGGTCCGCCATCAACTCTCACATCCTTAAAAAAACTTATTTCGAAATACCGAAGAATGATTTTACGGAACCTAAAATTTTAAAACCAATCAATCTGTTTCGATTTCAGGTATTATTAAAAGCCACTGCATCAGACCAATTGATGCGTTATCTCCCAATACCAATCTAATATTTTTCCACATCTTTAAATCTTTCTGGCCGAGTAAAGTACTACATTGGTGTATACTACATATTGACAGTTGTAAATATACAGTATACATCTTTCGGCTCGGTCATTTGGCCGACGGTAAATTACTCAAACCAGAAGGAGATGAATAATGATTAGTGCAGGAACAATTGGGATGCCCCTCCATTTCGGGAAAGTCCCTAATTTTCTCTCAGAACGTATGGGGAGGATGGGTGATGCGATTATAGAATCCATCCTCGATAACTATGGAAAGTCCGAGGTGCTTACACGAATGTCCGATCCGAACTGGTTTCAGGCATTTGGTGCAGTCACCGGTATGCACTGGAATTCCTCAGGTGTAACCGCTGTATTGCTCGGAGCCCTGAAGCGGCGGATGAATAAGAAGGCGCATGAGACGGGCCTCTATATTTTGGGTGGGAAAGGGAAAGCTGGCTACTCCACCGAGAAACACATAGGCAGAATCGCCGAGACCCTAAGCCTCCCCGGACCGGAACTTTCAAAGTCGTCACGTCTGACAAAACGGGTCGACAACAACGCCGTTCAGGATGGATTTGATCTGTATCAGTCGTATTTCATCTTATCCGATGAGGGTGAATGGGCGGCTATGACACAGGGTATGAACAAAAAGACCCGTCGTGCCCGTCGCTATCACTGGCACTCTCCTACGGTCAGGTCATTTGGTAGTGAGCCCCACTCAGGAATTATGGGTCTAGAGGATCAGAAGGTTCTCAATCTTGTTGATCGAGAGGCCGAAACCCTGCGGAACAACATGGTGGAGCTCACGCAAGAAAAACCAGCTGAGATCGTAAAGGCTATACGGGGTTCAGACCTTCCAGACCGTCACGATGTTCGGAAAGAAGATATTAATATGAGCCGATTAGCGTCGGTCCTCGACCTCGCCTATAACCGGGATATAGAGAATTTTGAGGAGCTCGTTGATCTGCATGGTGTTGGACCGAGAACCCTCAAGGCTCTGGCGATGGCGAGCGAGGTCATTCATGGGGATGCCACCAGATTCGATGACCCCGCCCGGTTCTCGTTCGCAGTAGGCGGCAAAGATGGCCGGCCACATCCCATTGATACGAAAGCCTATGATGAGACGGTTGAGATGCTGCAGGCCAGTGTCGATAAATCGAGAATGGGCGATCGAGATAAATCCTCCGCCTTAAAACGACTACACAAAATGGCCGTAAACGGGGAGACAAAGGGTAGCCCCATAGATTTTTTACAGGACCTCATCGACCAAGAATGGAACCACGCTGAGTCCAGCGATGGAAAGACATTCATGGGCAATGTGGTGAAGGGCCTCACTCGGAAAATCATGGATACCCAGAATCCTGTTCTGTATGGAAAAAAAGATAATGACTAGTCGGGGGTATGACCCGATTGTTCTGGCGGCGGCCACCGAAAAAGTGGTCGTCGACGGAACCCGTCGGAAGTATGTGCAGCTCGGTCGACCCCTCAGATTCTATGGTGGGACTACGAGTGCAACCGAAGTTGGCTGTAACCTGCGCTGTAAATTCTGTTTCAGTGACAAGCCTGTCTGGAAGCCTAAGAAGACTGGGAAATTCTATTCGCCTCAGGAGGTTTTTGATGGACTGGCGAGATCTGCTCGGAAACACGGACATAAAATCATCTCAGCGTCTGCGTCAGAGGGAACGATAGGCCGTGAACACCTCATGCAACTCCTAGATCTCGTGGAAGACAGTGAGTTCGTCTATGTCCTCGAGACCAATGGTATGATCCTCGGAAACGATCCGAACTATGTGAGCGCCCTATCGAAATATAACCGCCTCCACGTCAGGGTCTCTATCAAGGGCGACAATCCTGAGCAATATCATGAGCTGACTGGCGCCGATCAGGATAGCTATGAGCTTCCCTATATCGCTTTAAAGAACCTCATAGCGGCAGAAGTGTCCTGTAATGCGTGTCTGATGGCATCGTTCTCAGATGATGATGGTATTCAGAAGGTCAAGCAAAAGCTGTATGATATACACCCCGGTATTCTAAAGTCATTGGAGATCGAGAAGATTACCCTGTTTCCGAAGGTGGTCCAAAGGCTCGCTGAAAATAAACTGCACCCTTCAAAAGTCAGGAAAATCAGTAGAAAATAACTGTTATGAAAAAACTCACCACCACAATCTGCCTGACGATTGCCCTGCTATTTGGATTAAGAAAACTATGAGTAGGAGAAACAAAAGTGCAAAAAATTAGAAGAAACCTTGAAAGATCTGAAGATTCAGGGAACTTTTGGACCGATAAATATTATGAAACGCTTATTTAATCGGATACAAAAAATAACAAAACCAACCCCTGAAGAAAAAGAACTAAAAAAGCACAAGACCTCGCCCGTGAATGTGTCCGTAAGAAATACAAAGGCTGTTAATTAAATAACTGATGATGACCCCTGATGAGATCGTCGTCATCTGGTCTGCATACATAAAATATAAATAAAGAAGCGTGTCATATCATTATACGACCGTTTTCTTCTATTCGGCCTTTTTGATCATTTTTTACCTTATTCAAAATACCGTCGTATAATGATTATGCGGGAGAGCAGCTATGCCTAAATTAGAAGCAAGCGATTTACCAACGACAGTAGATGTGTTCGGTCAAGAACAAGCTGTGATTGATCTGGATTATGCTCGCCAATTAGACGTGCATGTTTGGTCCGATTATCCAGAGGTCAATGACTTTGTTAATCGTATCTACGATCAATATATTCATGGTGGTATAGGCAGCAACTCTCAGGATAAGCAGTGGCATAAAAAAAAGAAGGCTACTTTAAAAGTTCTTCTCCTCTCTATGTATGTGAATTACTTGGAGGACCCGAAGCTTCTAACAGGGTTCTCAAGGACGCTATCCCATTACAAGGCTGGCAGTAGGTACAACAAGCTGCATATCAGTAGGCTCATTATAGAAGTACAGGAGACACTTTCAGAAGTTGGATTAATTAATTGGGTGAAAGGTTGGAAAGACCCCGAAACTGGTAGAGCAAGAAATACAAAGCTATGGCCTACAGAAACTTTAGCTAAAGAATTTGAGGCTGCTCAGATCAACAGGTTGGACCTTAGACTACAAATACAGTCGCATAATGATATGCCACGAGTTGGTAATCGTGATCTTATTGTTATGCACGAACAGATTTTAGACGAGCGCAAACGTCCAAAGCAGATACCTGTAGAATATAAAGACACGCCTACTACTCATTCAATGAGGGACGTTCTGTGTGCATAAAATGCTGTCCTTTCTCACCATCACATTGACCTTTGTAATACTGATAACTCATTTGTGTGGCATCACGGTGATAAAGGTTTCCATTCAGATTTAATTGATCCTGACACAGGAGAAGAGAAATACAGTCAACGTAATTTCACTCCATATAATAGAAACAGCACAAAGGTATTTGTTAACGACGATAACTTTGTCTACAGGGTCTTCAATAATAGAAGCTGGAAGCAAGGTGGAAGGTTTTACGGTGGCTTTTGGCAGCGCATCCCAAGTGAATACAGGAGACATATCAGGATAGATGGCCATCCAACGGTAGAGGTTGATTATTCTTCTCACCATCCAGTGCTGTTGTATGCCCGAAAAGGAATAAATTATTGGAAAGAATATGGATCAGATAACGATCCTTATGATCTGAGTGAACAGTTTTCTTTAATAAATGAAGATGAAGAGCCAGATGGTGATCTTGATTCCTATGGTGGTGCTGTTAATGAATATACTAATAAAACACCAGAAGAACGACAGGCAGCAGAAAGAACTCTGATTAAGATATTGATGCTGGTTTTGGTGAATACAAAATCAGAAAAGGATGCTCTTCGTGGAACAAGAGGAAAAATTAGAGAGCTGGCCGGGGATAATTATTCACATGATTACAACTCCCTCACCAATGCGATATTAAAGAAGTACATCCAAGCAATCAGAATGAAGCATAAGCCTATCGCCAGCTATCTAGGTCATAGTGGTGGTATGGAGCTTCAGTATCTAGATTCTCAAATTACAGAAGAGATAGTTAAATATTTCACTATGAGAGGCATACCAATCCTTTGTGTTCATGATTCATACATTATCTGGAAGGAATACCTTCAAGACCTACGATTTCAAATGAATAAGCAGTGGATAAAATTCAGTGGCTTAAAAGAATCTGAAGTCACTAAGATTTGGGAATCTGAATATGTAGCTAGATTTACAGATGGAAGTTCTAAAACTTATAAATCTAAGAGGCCTATGCCTACATTTATTCCTACTAAAGAAATACATCCTCTGAGTAAAAGGAAACAATATGTCAGTGACAGGCATAAAGAATCTCTAAAAGACTTCCAGCACTGGAGAAAGGAACCAAGAAACATAGAGAATATAAAGTGTCTAGATTTATTTGATGATGGAACAATAGAAGTATGGCTAAAGTACGCTAAAGAGTTAAAGGCAGGTAAGATATTTAAACAAATGGTAGATGAAACAATAGAAAGAAATAAGAATAATAAAGACTAACAATCAAAGACTACACGCCATATCATTATACGACTGTTTTTTAGGAGGTTAGGCAATGAAAAAAATTATCCCAGCATTAGTTCTACTACTTTTCACATCACCTGTTCATGCGGGAGAACTAGATGGCAAGTATATCTACTGTCCGGCAGACGCTAAAGGATATGAATTTAGTGGGGGTTATGTGAATGTAATGAAAATTTATTATTCGAAGGAACACAAGGAAAACCGGGTTGGCCGTGCCATGGGCGTCGTGAAATATAGAACTGACATGAGGTTTGTTAGATGGGAAGTAAAACGACGTGGCCAAATTATAGGCCTTTATAGATTAGATAGGCAGACCGTGAGGTTACAGCGTCATGGAAAAACGATTCGGTGCCATCTAAGTACTCGAGACAAGATTAGTAACGAACTGAAGGCCGTCATAGCCATAGCTAAAAGAAAGAATAAGCTTTAAAAAAAGGTGAGTAGGCAATGACACTCAAGATAGCAGCTATACCTTTAGTCCCACTTCTCTCAGTGGGTTTATCAGGCTGTGATGAATATGACAGTGTTGAGCAATGTCGTGTCAAAGAGATGCAGAAGTGTAAGTCCAGCACATGTGATGGCATGGCTTTTAAATATTGTGAAAAGCTATTTCCAGAGGATATGGAATCTAGATTTAACGTTGGCGATTAAAAAGAAAAAAATAAAGTTTAGACCATGGAAGATATAGGTAAATTATTAAAGCACCCATTGGTCATTATTGTAGCAGTCCTCCTCGCAGCACTGGTGTTCTACAACAACGCTTCACCCTATAAGAGATGTTTAAGTAAGAATATTACCTTTGCAAAACAAATAAATCCCAAACAATTTGAAAAAGGTAAACCATGGGCAAAATACGCTACCCCTGACCTTGAGAATAAGTGGGAGAGAATTTGCGCTCAAAGACATAGCTGGTAAGAATAATAATAAACCATCAGCTACACGCCATATCATTATACGACTGTTTTCTATGATGAGAGAGGCGCTTATTTAGCTCAGTAACCCCAGCAGCTATTATTATATTATGTATGGTGGGTGTCTTTTTTTACGTGGGGTAGGCAATTGCTCCACTCACGCTCCAGTAAAATAAAGAACATGGGTACCCTACGAAGGGCGCACCCGACAGGTCTGTAGGGATTCACTTATCAGTTTACCTGTGGTTAAATAGGAGTTGGAGAGACGATACTTGTAAGACTTTTGGCAGTTTACCGCAGTACACCGCAACTTTGACAAGCAACTTTTTCACTCGTGAACCTTTAAAATACTGGAGAATTCAGGGTGTTTAGCTTAGGCTTCCGCCGACGCACCCGTAGCTCAGCTGGATAGAGCGCTGCCCTCCGAAGGCAGAGGTCACAGGTTCGCAAGGAAGCTTACGCTTCTATCCTGCGGGTGCAGAAAACCAAGGTTTTTAAGTTAACTGTCTCAAGTATTACAAGTGGTCTCTTCTTCATTGGCACCAATCTCGCACCAATGGGAATTAAAAATGGCAACTATCACAAGAAAACAAACTAAAGACATCATCAAGTGGCAAGCCAGAATAAGGCTGTCCAACCACTCACCTATAACTAAGACATTCAATAAGAAGTCTCACGCAATGGCATGGGCAAGAGAGACAGAAATACAAATAGAAAAAGGTCTTCTCACTACAGGGTATGACAAGGCGGAAGAGACCCTAGGAGAAGTCCTGAAGAGATACCTGTCTGAAGTCACACCAAATAAGAAAGGTCACAAGGTTGAAGCTATAAGGCTAAGGAAGCTGATGCGTGACCCTATAGCCGCTACCAAGTTCGGTTATCTAAAACCAAGTCATCTAATCAAGTACAGGAACAAGAGATTAAAAGAAGTCTCAGGAAGCACAGTTAAAAAAGAATTAAGCCTGATAAGTGATGTCTTTGAAACGGCCATTAAGGAATGGGATATGCCTATCAATGGCAATCCAATACGACAGATAACTAAACCTAAAGAAAATAAAGCAAGGGATAGAAGGCTAGAGAATGATGAAGAAGAACGGCTCCTATTATCCTGTAGCCAGAGTAAGAATCCTTACCTCTTACCACTGGTTATTGTGGCCATAGAAACAGCCATGAGAAGAGGAGAGCTACTAGGACTGGAGAGAAAGTATTTAAATATAAACAACAGGACTGCCTATCTTCCTATGACCAAGAATGGAGACAGTAGAACTGTACCTCTATCAACAAGAGCCATAGCCACCCTTAATAAAATACCAATACATATATCAGGGAAGGTGTTTCCACTCTCTGAAACAGCTTTACGAGGGCTATGGAATAGAGCCTGTAGACGTACTGGGATTATTGATCTTCATCTACATGACCTAAGACATGAAGGAACATCAAGGCTCTTTGAACTAGGTCTTAATATTATGGAAGTATCTACTATTACAGGACACAAAGACCTGAAGATGCTTAAACGCTATACACATCTTAAAGCTGAGGATTTAGCTCTTAAACTGGGGTGATAATAATATACACCACTATCATTACTGATGAGTTTTTTGTGAAGAGTTAAAGTCAGCTTTCTTGAGGCTTTCCACTCTTAGCTTTATATATAAATTCTTTGCTTCTTCGATATTTCCATCAGCTTGGGCTAGAGATTTTCCGAATATCTCTTTGTCGAATTCTTTTTCTTCTATTTCATTATAAGCAGATAGGAAAAGGTCTTCGTCTGATACATTTTCCTCTCCAGAGGCTAGTCTCATTATTCCATCAATTTGAAGCCGCCTAGAGGCAAACTTTAGTGCAAGCCTGTTAGACTTAACTGCATCAAGAACCACTTCACGATCCTCCTTGAACTCTCCAGAGACAAATTGTAGTGCAAGACCGTTAGACTTAACCGCCTCAAGAACGACTTGATGGTCATTCCTTAGTTCTTCAGAGGCATACTCTAGTGCTCTACCCTCAGACTTAACCGCCTCAAGAACGAATTGACGGTCATTCCTGAGTTCTTCAGAGACAAATTCTAGTGCATAACCGTCAGCCTTAACTGCCTCAAAAACAAAATCTTTATCCCTCCTAAGCACTTCAGAGGCAAACTCTAGTGCAAAAGGGTGAGCCTTAATTGCCTCAAGAACCAATTCACGATCACCTCTGAGTTCTTTAGAGGCAAACTCTAGTGCATGACTGATACCATCATCCTTATAAACGACTTCACCATAACCTTTGAACTCTGGATCAACATACCTTGCTCCAACACCACTTGCTGCGGCTGCTAGAACGACTTCACGATCACCCCTAAGACTTTTAAAGGCAAATTCTAGTGCAAGACCGTTAGACTTAACCGCCTCAAGAACGACTTGACGGTCACCTCTAAGCTTTTCAGAGGCATACGCTAGTCCAGAACCAACACTCCTGACCGCCTCAAGAACGACTTGACGGTCATTCCGTAGTTCCTCAGAGGCATACTCTAGTGCAGACTGGTCAAAAACTGGATGTGCAGAGCCAGCAATCTTGACCATCTCAAGAACGAATTGACGGTCACCTCTAAGCTTTTCAGAGGCAAATTGTAGTACGAAGACACTACTTTCTGTAACCGCTGTAAGAACGACTTCACGATCACCTCTNAGTTCTTTAGAGGCAAATTCTAGTGCAAGACCGTTAGACTTAACCGCCTCAAGAACGACTTGACGGTCACCTTTAAGTTCATTGGAAGCATTGGCGAGATTGTATCCATCTTCTCTAACGGATTTTATAACGTCATCTTTATTAGCCCAGTCAGTCATAGTTCGGCCAAAAAGACATGGTTTGGTGAATTAGGAATAATCATCAAAATTAGATTACACGAACTGTAACTTTCCGTAGTAGTTTTTTTTAGCACCGAAGGGGTGAGACTAAGGAAGCAATGTTAGCAATAGGTTTAGTCTGGTTTATATTTGAAATAATTTTATAAGAGGTCGTTGTTAATTCAAACGCCCTCTAGAACAGCCTGTATGGACTCAGGAGACTCATACCTGATGGGTATGGTGTGGGTTATGATGTGTCCTGTTTGAGTCTCAGTGACTCTGTATGAGTCTCTATGACCCCTTGTAGCTAGAGTATTCACAATATCCATCGAATATGTCAGGGTTTCGGTATGAGAAAACTGATCACCACACTTTGCCTTACTGTTGGCCTGCTATTTGGATGTGCAGGAGTGTGTAAGAGTGCTGAAGGTTTTCTGGCTAAATTACAAAATTCCAATATTTCTCGGCTAGAATTTCAATTAATGCAAATTTGTTCTGATTTAGAAAAAGAACTAACTCTATCTTTTGCAACGACATCTTATATTTTTTCGAATTTGGAAAGAAATCTTAAGTGCATCAAAACTGAAAACGATATTCTGATAATTGTGTTTTTTGAAGGTGGTTTCAAAAAATTTGATAGAAAGAAAAAGAAAGAATGGTTAACAAGAAGGATACCAAATAGAACCGCAATAGATATCCTGCGTTTCTTTGGTAACAATGGAGAGCCTAATAGCAAGGATATTTATGGGTTAAATATTGTTCAGAAAACAATTTTTAAAAGATTTAGATCAAAATATATAGTGGGCAGACTTCCCATAGACCTGATGTCACGAATAGAAAAAGTACGGAAAATTGGAAAAGAAATTATTCCGAAACTGAGGATAGAAGTCGATTTAGNTATTTCGGATATTTATTTAAGACAATATTCTAGGTTGAGATATCGGTTTAATCTGCTCTCCAATTATAAAAACGTTGGATTAGTATTTGAAATTAAAGATAAAAAACTCATAAAAGAAAAAATTTATAAGCCAAAACGATGACGACCCCTGATGAGATCATCATCATTGGGTCTTCTTCTCTAATAAATTAAATAAAAATCCAAATAACCGATGCGAATCAACCTGTCTTTATAATGGGCTTTTGGTTAAATGCTCATTGAGAGCCACTGGTGGGTAACGTTATGGCACTATTTAAAGCAAAGGATGCACCTTGGTCCCTGAACCATTCACGCCAGATGGATGTGCATACATGGTCAGACCATCCTGAAGTAAACAGGTTTGTGGACATCATCNATGANGCATACTTCGTTGGGTCCAATTCACTCACAGGGATTGAGAAACATGCCCTGAAGAAGGTCCTGATTGATCTCTATGTGGCATGGATGAATGACCCTGAGATGTGTATTGGGTTCTACATGGGCAGTGGCTATTACAAGGTTAACTCCAGATACAACACACTCAAGATCAGTGACAAGACAGGGCTTATTATCAAGCATCTCTCTGATCTTGATCTGGTTGATATTGCCAAGGGCTTCCATGATGAAGGCAGGGCTTCTCGTAACTCACGCATGAAAGCCACGCCAAGGCTTATCCAGTACTTCAAGGATGCAAAGATCAACAAGTTTGATATTGGCTATGCCCTNCGTACACCAGAGGATCAGAGATTGAGAGGCTNTGAACCCATTATCATGAGGATCAAGACCAAGGATGGTAGGGGAAATACATTAAAAGAAAACATTGAGTATGAAGACACGCCTGAGACAGAACGCATGAGAGAAGTTCTGTGGGACTACAATCTCCTGCTGGCACAGCACCACATTGATCTCAGCAATACAGATGTCCCTTGGGTTGATCACAAGGAAATAGATAAACGAACAGGCAAACCCAAAAGGACGTACATCAGCCATAATGACAAGTTCACCCACAGGGTCTTTAACAATAACAGGTGGGATCATGGGGGAAGGTTCTATGGTGGCTTCTGGCAATCCATACCCTCAACCTCAAGACCGTTCATTCGTATCAGTGGCAGAAGAACCATAGAAGTGGATTACTCTTCCCATCATCCAGCCCTTCTCTATGCACAAAGGGGAATTAACTACTGGAAGGAAGTGGTTACAGATCCTTATGAAATANAGACCAGTAACAATCACCCTGTATGGCAAAGGAAGTACCTCAAAGACCTCCTTCTGATCGCTATCAATGCTGAGAGNGATGNNNAGGCCTTTGGAGCTTTTATCAGTGAGCATGTAATAGGCAATAAAGAGCTTAAAGGGGTCTTTACCCATGAGGTTCTGGGTGACGCCCTTGATGCCTTGAGAAGAAAACATGAACCCATTGCTGATCTCATTGGGACAGGAAAGGGAATAGAGCTTCAGTATCTGGATAGCCAGATCACAGAGATGATCATCACTGAGTTCATGGCTGATGGTATTCCTGTACTGGCTGTTCATGACTCCTACATCGTATGGGAAGAACATGCTGATGATCTTCGTGATGTCATGAATGAAGCATGGAGAAAGCTGAGCAGTCTTCCCAATAATAAATTAATGGAAGATGTCTTTGGAACCAGTATGCCGACTTGGATTAAGACCAAGCAGATTGGATACACAGATGAAGAATTTGATTCTGAAGAAGAAGGTGGAGGAGAAAGACATCTGGAAATAATGTCCATAAAGGATAATGAATATGTAAGTCAGAGGTACCTTGATGATCTNGAAGNCTTCAGGGAATGGAAGAACAGAACCTTCAATTATGACTAACAATAATAAATATACACCACTATCATTACTGATGAGTTTTTTAGGATGATAGACCCACGTTTCTAGGTCACTAATCTCACTGCCTGTTTCTATATATCAGAGGAGGGGTGTGTTTTTTGCCCCTCCCCTCAACTGTTTTTACTCCAATAATGCTCCACTTTTGCTCCAATTAATGGAGTTTTAGCTATACAGTCCGTATGTTTTTGTTATGATTCAAGGGCAGTATGAACGGAGCTAGATACTGCAAACCCAAGGGAAACAAAGGGTTTCTAGCTGATTAGTGTGATGCGTGACGTATTGTCTCTTTAGGGAGAGCACTACGTTGACATCGTAGGGGTCACTGGTTCAATCCCAGTCGTGCCCACCATTTTTTATTAGATATATCAAC
>PBFH01000032.1 GCA_002719885.1 Rhodospirillaceae bacterium
AGTTCGATGAAAATCGCGGTTATTAAAGAGAGATGGGCTGATGAAGCCAGAACACCTATTTCGCCCGACTCAGTAAAGAAATACGTCGCACTAGGATTTGAAGTTTCAGTAGAAAGGGGTTCAGGAGACGGGGCATTAATATCCGATGCTTCCCTTAAAGAAGCAGGAGCAGCCATTGTCCCAAGTGCTGATGCTGCTATTAACGACGCTGATATAATTCTAACTGTCCAACGTCCTTTTTCTCGCACAGATCAGACAACAGATAATATCTCAATGATGAAACGTGGTGCGATTTTAATTGGTTCTTTGTCCGCGCAATCGAATCCCGAACAGGTTAAAATTTATGCAGAGCAGGGTCTGACATCTTTCGCGATGGAATTATTACCAAGAATAAGTCGGGCACAATCGATGGATGTCCTATCATCCCAGTCTAATCTTGCGGGATACAAGGCAGTTTTAGATGCTGCAAACGAATATCATAGTGCTTTTCCCATGATGATGACGGCAGCGGGCACCATACCGCCGGCCCGCATCCTTATTCTGGGTGCTGGTGTGTCTGGACTGCAGGCGATAGCAACTGCGCGCAGGTTAGGAGCGGTTGTTTCCGCTTATGATGTGAGACCGGCTGTAAAGGAGCAGGTGCAAAGTTTAGGTGCAATATTTTTAGAGGTAGATTCAGATAATTCCCATGACGCTGAAACGGTTGGGGGGTATGCCAAAGAGATGACGGATGAATATAAATCACGGCAGGCGGAAGTTTTAAGGGAGGCATTAATAAAGACAGATATAGCTATTTGCACTGCCTTGATACCCGGGCGTCCTGCTCCCGTATTAATTCCTGAAGAAACGGTACAAGCAATGCGGTCGGGTGCTGTAATCGTTGACTTGGCAGTTGAACAAGGCGGAAATTGCCCAGTTAGTGAATTGGGAAAAGTTGTTGTTAAGCATGGCGTAACAATAGTTGGTCACGCTAACGTACCAAGTCGTTTAGCGTCTGATGCGAGCAAACTATACGCAAAGAATTTACTAAATTTTGTAACACCATTAGTGAACACTGATACCAAGCAATTGGAAATTGATTGGGCAGATGAGATCGTAAAGGGCTGTCTAGTCACTCATAATGGAAAAGTCGTTCATTCCGGTCTTTGTCAAACAAATAATACAGAAAAGGCAGGCTAAATATGGGGCCAGCTAAAATATTAGAAGCTACCGACACCGCCTTGGCAACAGCCTCTATGAGCACCCTTATTGCATTATTTACGGTTTTCATTCTCGCTATATTTGTAGGTTATTACGTAGTCTGGAATGTCACCTCTGCCTTACACTCACCTCTTATGAGCGTAACCAACGCTATTTCTTCAGTAATAATTGTTGGTGCATTAATTGCCGCAGGGCCTATGGAATTAAATTTTTCCAAAATAATGGGTTTTCTGGCTGTTGTTTTAGCTTCGGTTAATATCTTCGGCGGTTTTATAGTATCACAACGTATGCTTCAAATGTTTCGTAAAAAGGATTAAACATTGTCTGAAGAAGCGACTGGCGTAGCATATTTACTAGCTGCAATTTGTTTTATCTTGGCACTGCGCGGTTTGTCCTCGCCGGAGACTGCTCGTCGTGGAAATGTAATAGGTATAATCGGTATGGCTATTGCTATTTGCACGACGCTCGCAAATCCTGGGGTGCTCAGCTATAGCTGGATTTTAGCAGGTATAATTGTCGGTGGCGCTATTGGAACTGTTACGGCTGTAAAAATTCATATGACGGCGCTGCCTCAGCTTGTAGCTGCGTTTCATAGCCTTGTCGGTTTAGCAGCGGTATTTATTGCAACTGCAACACTTTATGCACCCGAGTCCTATGGTATTGGCAGAGTCGGGCAAATACTAACTGTAAGCTTGGTAGAGATGTCTATCGGTACTTTTATCGGAGCAATAACCTTTACTGGTTCCTTAGTCGCTTTCGCCAAACTACAGGGAATCATTTCTGGGACACCTTTAGTTTTTCAGGGTCAGCATCTTCTCAATGCCTTACTTGGTATTTTTGCTTTGGGATTGATAGCTTGGTTTTCTTTGACCGAATCTTATAACGCATATTGGTTATTGTTAGTTCTGGCCTTTGTTCTTGGGTTTTTGATAATTTTACCCATTGGAGGCGCAGATATGCCAGTCGTGGTCTCTATGCTCAATTCTTACTCCGGGTGGGCGGCATGTGGCATTGGGTTCACGCTGAGCAACACGCTCTTAATTATAACCGGCGCACTTGTTGGTTCTTCTGGTGCAATTCTTAGCTACATAATGTGCAAGGGCATGAACCGTTCTTTTTTCAATGTTATCCTTGGTGGTTTCGGAACAGAAGAAGGCGCAGCCGCAGCTGGCCAGGGAGACAAAACTGTTCGGCAAGGTAGTGCAGAAGATGCAAGTTTTATTTTAAAAAATGCTAGAAAGGTGATCGTTGTTCCCGGTTATGGGATGGCGGTGGCGCAGGCGCAGCATGCCCTAAGAGAAATGAGGGATGTTTTGAAAAAGGAGGGTGTTAAAGTTTCCTATGCCATCCATCCTGTGGCGGGGCGAATGCCAGGTCATATGAATGTATTGCTTGCTGAAGCAAATGTTCCCTACGACGAGGTGTTCGAGTTGGAGGAAATTAATCATGAGTTCTCTACAGCTGATGTTGTCTATGTTATAGGGGCTAACGATGTAACTAATCCTGCAGCCAAAACTGACCCTGCTAGTCCGATTTATGGGATGCCAATTTTAGATGTTGAAAAAGCACAGACCGTATTGTTTGTTAAAAGAGGGATGTCATCAGGTTATGCTGGTGTTGATAATGAGCTCTTCTTCCGTGATAACACAATGATGTTATTTGGTGATGCTAAGAAGATGACGGAAGAAATTTTACAGACATTGAGTTGATCGCAAATATAATATTAATTTAGATATTAAATAATTTGGGCTGCTGATATTTACTGATGGCTATTCTAAAAATTGCGAAAATGGGTCATCCGGTTTTGAACGAAAAGGCTGATCCTATTTCAGACCCCACTTCACGCAACGTGCGCGATCTTATTAAAGACATGCACGAAACACTCGCTGATGTCAGAGGGGCCGGGCTAGCGGCACCGCAGGTGCATGTCGGTAAAAGGCTTATTATCTTCGCTGCACCAAAAGAGGAACAGGAAGAAGAGAATATCCCAGAAACCGATTTTGCTCCTATGACGGAAATTATTAACCCAGAATGGGTTCCAGTATCAGATGAGATGTCCTTGGGTTGGGAAGGTTGCCTATCCGTGCCAGGCTTAACGGGTGCGGTGCCAAGATATATGCATATTCAATATCGTGGTTATACGCCAAAAGGTGAGTTGATTGAACGAGAAGCTACAGGGTTCCATGCACGAGTATTCCAACATGAGTTTGATCATCTCGATGGAATTTTATATACCATGAGAATGGATGATCTTTCATTGCTTGTGTTCGCTGAAGAAGCAAAAAAGTTTGGTTTACCGCCTTTTCCTCATCAATAAAATGATCGGTAATAGGAGCCTAATAACCGAATGTTGAAACAACACGTACGTCAGGAACGAAAAGATCTTCTGTTAAAGTCGATCCTTTCGCATGCTGCATTTGATGGATGGACAAATGCAGCGCTAGAAGCGGGCTTTAAAGATGCAAAAATTGAACCAATAATGATAGAACGCTATTTCCCCGGTGGGGTAAAAGAAGTGGTGAAATATTATAGTAAGTGGGTTGATAGACAATTGCTTGATAGTCTAGCGGCAGTGGATATTACAGGGATGAGAATCAGGGACCGGATTGTCTTTGCTGTAAAGTTAAGATTTTCAATTTTATCCAATAATAAAGAGGCTTTCCGAAGGTCTATTACATATTGTTCTCTGCCCGGAAATATTTCGATAGCGATTGACGCAGCATACAGAGCTGTTGATACCATTTGGTATGGTGTTGGAGATCGTTCAGCAGATTTTAGTTTTTATACCAAGCGCGCTTTGCTCTATGGTGTAATTTCAACTACAACACTAGTCTGGCTGAATGACGAATCAGAAGAAAATGCTGTCACATGGTCGTTTCTTAATCGCAGAATTTCTGACATAATGAAGATAAATTCTGTACGGAGTAGTCTAGACAAGTTTTCTTCTTATATTCCCGATCCGTTTAAGGTACTTCGTACTCTACGCAAGTGTTGAAATACAAATATCATTTTGGCTTGATAGGAACAGCTTTTGTTTGCTGAATTCGAAATTTGTCAACAGATTTTGCTATTTTCTCATCACCTATTGCTAAAACAGCCGCTGACAAAAGGGCGGCATTAACCGCTCCGGCTCGGCCAATTGCTAGGACGCCAACCGGAATACCCCCCGGCATTTGCACCATAGATAATAAGCTATCGATACCTCCCATGACGCGGGTCTCCATAGGACAACCAAAGACGGGCTTAGGAGTCATGGCTGCAACTACCCCCGGTAATGCGGCGGCCATTCCTGCTCCCGCAATAAATACTTTAGCTCCCCTTTCTTCAACATCTTTGACCCAGGTAACTAGACGTTCAGGTGTTCGGTGAGCGGAATGAACAGCGACTTCATTTGGTATTCCTAGTTTTTTGAGTGTGTCGGCTGCGTGCCGCATAATCTCCCAATCGGACTGACTACCCATAACAATTCCAACAAGAGGATTCTTAGTTTTTGAAGTTGTTCGCCTACTCTTTTTCGGGGTTGGTTTTCTTACCATTTTATACTCTCTTCAATTTGAATTTAATATTTGCAAATTTATTATAAGGCGTGCTTTTCGGCAAGTAATGAGATAGTCAATGAAATTAATTTTGTTGCCTTAAAGAGGTATTTTCAAAATACTCTCCGGTGATAATGGCTAACATCATAATGGATATTAAGTCCTAACCTCAACGGCCATGATTGGGAAGACCTTTCGGAAAAAAATAAATCCTGCCGAATCATCATGGTGTTTTATGCTGGTGATACCTAAGTTATGTTTTAGCCCTGTAAACTGTTATGGAGGTCAATATGATCGTTGATGAAGTTAGATCTTCATTGGAAACTAACCATGCACAATTGGAAAAAAAACTACTTGAAGAACTTAATCGTCCTCAACCTGATCAGAGCAGAGTTGTTCAAATAAAAAAACAAAAACTTAAATTAAAAGATAAACTATTAAAAATTTGTAAATGATAATATCCGTTTGATTTTGGATTTGGCCGCTATCGATCTTCTCAAGATATTGATGCCGATATCGTTGAAATATTTGCATATTAAAAAACGTCCGATTCAATAGCTGCACGAATAAATTGGGAGGGGCTATGACTGAAGACTTTGATAAAATTTATTCTGAGGCATTGAATAATAAAGAGGAATTCTGGTCCAATATTGCCGGTGCTATTACTTGGGATAAAATGTGGAATTCGGTTTTAGACACTTCTAGATCCCCCTTCTATCGTTGGTTTTCTGGTGGACGGATTAATACCTGTTATAATGCGTTAGATCGTCATATTGATGATGGACGCGCTGACCAGTGTGCCTTGATTTATGACAGTCCGATTACGAATACCATTAAAAAGTATTCATATAAGAGTTTAAGAGACCTTGTGGCTAGGTTTTCAGGAGCCTTAGCTAATCAAGGTGTCAAGCACGGTGACCGGGTTGTAATTTATATGCCTATGATTCCGGAGGCTGTAGTTACAATGCTGGCCTGCGCACGAATTGGTGCTATTCATTCGGTTGTATTCGGGGGTTTTGCATCTCATGAGTTAGCAGTCAGAATAGATGATGCAATGCCTAAAGTGATTGTTTCCGCTTCATGCGGACTAGAACCCGGACGCATTGTTGCTTATAAGCCATTACTTGACGAGGCAATTAAACTCGCGAAACATAAGCCTATCCGATCAATAATTGTCCAACGCGATGCTCTAGTTTGTGAGATGACGGAGAGAGATTTAGATTGGAATGATGCAATGTCCGAGGCGAAGCCTCATAATTGTGTCTCCGTAGACGCGACAGATCCTCTTTATATTTTATATACCTCTGGGACGACAGGCCAACCAAAGGGCGTTGTTCGCGATAATGGTGGCCATGCTGTAGCGCTTAACTGGTCTATGGGGGCAGTCTACGATGTTAAACCCGGAGATGTATATTGGGCTGCTTCAGATATAGGATGGGTGGTAGGACATTCCTATATTGTTTATGGACCTCTTTTAGCGGGGGCAACCACAATTCTTTACGAGGGGAAACCAGTAGGTACTCCAGATGCGGGTGCCTTCTGGCGGGTGATTTCAGATCATAAAGTATCAAAACTTTTCACCGCTCCGACGGCATTTCGTGCGATTAAGCGCGAAGATCCGGCAGGAAAACAGATAAAGAAGTATTCGATTCCTAGTTTAAAAGCGTTGTTTCTGGCAGGAGAACGTTCGGATCCGGATACATTGATCTGGGCGGAAAAGCATTTAAATGTACCTGTGATAGATCATTGGTGGCAAACTGAAACAGGTTGGTCAATTGTGGCTAACTGTTTGGGGATAGAAAAATTAAGAGTGAAACACGGGTCACCAAGTAAACCCGTTCCGGGGTGGGATTTGAGTGTTGTAGACGAAGGTGGGAAAGAAGTGAAAAATGGAGAAATTGGTGCATTAGTTCTTAAACTTCCACTGCCGCCTGGGTCCCTGCTAACACTATGGAACGCTGATGAAAGATATCATCAATCTTATCTTACAGAATTTCCCGGCTACTATCAGACAGCAGATGCTGGTTACCTAGACGAGGATGGCTACGTATATGTTATGTCAAGGACTGATGATATTATCAATACGGCAGGACATCGTCTTTCGACCGGTGCCATAGAAGAGGTTCTGGCGTCGCATCCGGACGTTGGGGAATGCGCAGTGGTAGGAACAAATGATGCTTTAAAAGGACAGGTACCTCTTGGGTTTCTGGTGTTAAATGCGGGTGTAAATCGTGGGGGTGATCAAGTTGTTAATGAAACCATCCAATTAGTTAGAGATACCATTGGTCCGGTGGCCTCGTTTAAGACTGCGCTGATAGTTGAACGTCTGCCTAAAACCCGTTCAGGGAAAATTTTGCGTGGTACTTTGCAAAAAATTGCTAATTCAGAGCCATATGTCACACCAGCTACAATAGATGATCCCGACATCCTCAAGGAAGTTAGCATAGCACTCAAAGATTCCAAGTTTTCAACGGAAATATAACTATGGACTTAGCAAGGTTAATAATTGCTGAAAACGAACTCCACGGTTATTAATATGCCGAAACATGCGGATTGGAGTTTTTATAAAATATGAAAAATATTGTCATTGCGAGTGCAACTCGCACGCCAGTTGGAAGTTTTAACGGGATATTTTCTAAAATATCTGCTTCTGATCTGGGGGCCGCTGCAATAACTTCGGCGTTGGAACGTGCTAATGTTGTGCCTGAGGATGTATCAGAAGTGATTATGGGACAAATTTTGACAGCTGGCGCTGGCCAGAATCCAGCACGGCAAGCTGCGATGGCTGCAAATTTGCCGATTGAGGTTCCGGCTTACTGTGTGAATCAACTCTGTGGATCAGGACTAAAAACAGTCGCATTGGCATTCCAGGCAATTAGAAACGATGATGCGACTATTGTTGTAGCTGGTGGACAGGAAAGCATGACCCAGGCGCCCCACTGTATGTATCTCCGAAACGGGAAGAAAATGGGTGATGCCGAAATGGTCGATACAATGATCCGGGATGGGTTATGGGATGCATTCAATGGCTATCATATGGGGTGTACGGCAGAAAATATCGCCAAACAGTTTCAGATCAGCCGAGAAGAGCAAGACCGGTTTGCTGCTAGTTCACAACAACGAGCGGAGCAAGCTCAAAAAAATGGGGCNTTCGTAGACGAAATTGTGCCNGTGNTNATTAAAACACGAGGAGGNTCGATTAAAGTCGATTGTGACGAATATCCNCGTGCCGGGGTTACAATAGAATCNCTTGCCGATTTACGTCCNGTTTTTNCTAAGGAAGGAACGGTCACGGCNGGAAATGCCTCTGGTATCAATGATGGAGCGGCTGCGCTTGTTTTAATGACAGATGAGGAAGCGTCAAAGNGATTCATAAAGCCAAAAGCGAGAATTGTATCTTGGGCNCAGGCTGGAGTNGANCCTTCAATTATGGGNACNGGNCCTATNCCAGCAAGTCGTATGGCTTTGGAAAAAGCTGGCTGGACAATTGACGATTTAGACTTAATTGAAGCAAACGAAGCCTTTGCTGCTCAAGCATTAGCGGTTGGAAAAGATCTAGGTTGGAATGAGAATCAATTGAATGTTAACGGTGGCGCGATTGCTATAGGCCATCCAATCGGGGCCTCCGGGGCTCGAATTTTGACAACACTAATCCATGAAATGGAGAAGCGCGATTCATCTAAGGGTCTAGCAACGCTCTGCATCGGTGGGGGGATGGGTATCGCAATGTGTGTTGCTAGAGATTAAAAACCGGATTTTTATAATTACCCTTAAATTTCTTAGAAGTTATCTTTACGTTTACGTATTTCGCTAAATACCTGAACGGGGTCTTCGGAAGGAAGTCCTAACGCTTTGGCTACCGAAGGTATATCAGCGCGTAAAAACGGGTTAGTGGCTTTTTCTACACCAAGAAGTGAGGGCACAGTCCTTTTATTTTCGGCGCGTAACAAATCGATTTCAGNNGCTCTTTCAATCAGCGCCGCATTATCTTTTTCAATGGTAACTGCGAATTTAGCATTTGACTGCGTATATTCGTGGGCACAATAGACTACCGTATTATCCGGTAGTTCGCGAAGCTTGCCCAAAGAGTTCCACATCTGTTCGAACGTTCCCTCAAAAACTCTGCCACAGCCGAGAGCAAAAAGAGTGTCACNACAGAATAAAGTACTATTTTTTTGGAACCAGTATGCGATATGGCCTCGTGTATGTCCGGGTGTATCAAATACTCTTGCCTCTAAGCCACCAAATTTATAAATATCGCCGTCCTTAACGTCGATATCAATGCCAGCTATGCGATCATGGTCTGCCAACGGTCCAACAATGGTGCATCCATATTTTTCNTTTAACTCAAGGTTTCCGCCAGTGTGATCGTTGTGGTGATGGGTATTTATAATATCGGTAAGTCTCCAACCCAAACGGTCAAGTGTCTCTATCACCGGCTCGGCATCCGAGGGGTCAACTACGCCAACCTTACCTTGTCCGTGTTCCTTTATTAGATATACGTAATTATCGGTTCGGGTAGCAATTTGTTCAATTTCCAATTTAGTCATTGAATTTTCCTTGAGTTACGGTGTCACTTCTTTCTCCAAAATACCAAAGACATTTTAACGCGCCAATACTATGATACACCATTATAGTATTTATTATGATAAGATTAATATATGTGGTTGGATGTTGTTGATTTAAAAAACTTTTATAACAGCGTTCTAGGAAAAAATGCGCAAAAACTGGTTGCTCAGTCTATTCGCATGGTTTGGCCAAACGTTAATACCCAAAGTGTGCTGGGTTTGGGTTACGCTATCCCTTTTTTAGATATATTTCAAAAAGAAGCAGAGCGCACGATAGCGGTAATGCCGGCGAGACAGGGTATTCTTCATTGGCCAGAGAAAAAAATGGGCAGAATAACATTATGCGACGAAGNAAGAATTCCTC
This sequence comes from Rhodospirillaceae bacterium, assembly GCA_002719885.1. Lineage (GTDB taxonomy): Bacteria > Pseudomonadota > Alphaproteobacteria > MPNO01 > UBA2964 > UBA2964. Next base: position 9,669 of record PBFH01000032.1, read on the forward strand.
TCCCTGATTCCTATTTTGATAAAATNCTTTTGGTTCATGCNTTTGAGTGTAGTGAGAAATTACGGCTTATGCTTCGTGAAGTTTGGAGAGTTCTCGGCGAAGGGGGTCGTTTAATGGTTGTAGTACCTAATCGAANGGGTATTTGGACGAGAATGGATCATACACCCTTTGGACATGGCAATCCATATTCGCCCGCAAAAGTTAAACGGTTACTTAGGGAAACACTTTTTACTCCGACAAGAATTGAAAGGGCGTTATTTATGCCACCCATGTCACATGGTCTAATGATGGCTTCTGCGCCCGCCATGGAAAAAATAGGGAAAGGGTTATTTCCGTCTTTGGGCGGAGTATTAATAATTGAATGCAAAAAACAGATTCATGCGCCTACAATCAGCAAAGAACACAGCCGCAGCAGAAGACCACACTATAAAATTTTGACCCCTAACTAAGAAGCATCTGGACTGAGTAAGAAGATTGCCTGCTCGCCCTTAAGATTTGCTGTGTGACTACGGCTTTTGATATGACGGACACGGCTATTTCTATCAAGCGANAGGCCAATGTCGATTTTCACACCGAGATTGCCGCAAAGGTCGACGAAATCGAGGATTGTGCACAAATGAATATCCGGGTTGTCATACCAGTTAAAACCATTTTTTTCAGGAACCGGGACCCGCCCGCGGAGCATTAGTGAGAGCCTGGTGCGCCAATGTCCAAAATTGACAAATGAAACTATAGCGTTCTTACCTATCCTCACTAAGGTTGTAAGAATTTCTTTGGGATTATGCGTGGCCTGCAATGTTTGACTCAATACAACGTAGTCAAACGCATTTGATGGATAATCAATTAAGTCTGTATCAGCATTACCCTGAATTACTGACAAGCCTTTAGCAACGCAGGCGTTGACACCTTCCTGGCTGAGTTCTATGCCTCGTGCATCTATATTTTTNTTTTCAGCGAGAAAAGATAAAAGGGCACCATCACCACATCCGATATCTAGGACCCTACTACTCGGTGGAATTAAATCACTGATAAGTTTTAGATCGGATCTGAGGGTTTGACCCGAAGCAATATTGGTCATAAGCCTAATCCACTATGCCGAATAGCGCCTTCTAGAAACCCCGAAAGTGTCTCATGTAAAACAGGTTCATCTAACAAAAAGGCATCATGGCCTTTATCTGTTTGGACTTCAAGAAAACTAACATTAGCGGCAACTGCGTTAAGCGCGTGCACTACGGCCCGACTCTCAATAGAAGGATAAAGCCAGTCACTCGAAAAGGAGACGATAAAATATCTTACCTTGGTGNTACGAAAGGCATTTGCNAGCACNCCTTCATGNTCTGCCGCTAAATCAAAATAATCCATNGCACGTGTAATATAAAGGTATGAATTCGCGTCAAATCGTTCNACAAAACTACTCCCTTGGTGTCGTAAATATGATTCCACTTCAAAATCCGCATCGAAACCGTAAGAGATCTGGTCACGCTCCTGAAGGCGTCGCCCAAATTTTCTGTGAAGTGCAGGCTCAGAAAGATAAGTGATATGGGCTTCCATCCTTGCAACAGCAAGTCCTCGCCTAGGACGTTTGTTTTTATTGATATAGTCGCCTTGACACCATTCAGGATCTGCCATGATTGCTTGTCTTCCAACTTCATGGAATGCAATGTTTTGTGCAGAATGACGTGGTGCTCCAGCGATTGGCACCGCGGTATGAAGCCGGTCACCATATTTTGACGCCCATTCTAGGACTTGCATTGCTCCCATGGAGCCACCGATCACGCAGAAAAGTTTTTCAATACCAAGGTGGTCTATTAGAAGTTTTTGTGCGCGAACCATGTCTCCAATAGTGATCACTGGGAATTCAAGCCCGAAGGGTTTTTTTGTTTTGGAATTCAAAGAACTCGGACCAGTTGTTCCCATACAACCGCCTAACACATTTGAGCAAATAATAAAGTATCGATCGGTATCAAGCACCTTTCCTGGTCCTATCATAAGTTCCCACCAACCATTCTTTTTAGTGATAGGATGTTTTTCAGCAGGAAACTGGTCTCCNGTTAAAGCATGACAAACAAGAATACTATTGGTCTTCCCTTTATTTAATTTTCCATAGGTTTGATAAGAAATGTTAAACGGACCAAAATTCTCGCCAGAATCAAGTCGCAACGGTTGATCAATACCAAGTTCTACATGGTGTCCTGGTAGATTTTCTTTGGATATTGGTTTTAATGACAATATTTTAGCTTTCGTTTTAATACTGAATTAAATTAACTAATATTAAAATTTTTATGATAGCTATGTCGAAGTAAAAAATTTAGTAATATTTTCTTTGCTTTTTGTTATAGNTCTAGCGCGTTATAAACGCACAGCCAAGCTTTNCATGATATAAAAACCGTTAACAAGAGATTGTTATGACTGCGGAAAAAAAATTAGAGANACTCAGAGGCCAAATTGATCAAATTGACCGGTCGATACATGAATTAATAATGCAACGTTCCGAAGTAGTTTCTGAGGTAAAAAAAACTAAGCAAGAAGTGGATGGGCCGATATTTTGGCCAGCCCGCGAGGCGGAAGTCTTAAGAAAATTATTGNAACGGCATANNGGTGATTTACCGCACGGTGCATTAGTTCGTATTTGGCGNGAGCTAATTTCNGCTTTCTTANTNATCCAAGGAGAATTTAANATTGCTGTNTTGGATAATGAAGANGGATCTTATTGGGATATCGCGCGTGACCACTTCGGTTCACAGACACCTATGACAAGACGGAAAACGGCCCGTGGTGTACTACGAGTTGTTGCCGAAGGTGAAACAACAGCAGGTATTTTACCGTTACCTCAGATAGANGAGAATGAACCTTGGTGGCCTTTACTGGGNAGTCAGGGGAACGGGAAATNNTTACGCATTTGCGCTAAATTGCCATTTATTTCTGGGGGAAATAGACGAGGAGGCGATGTCGAAGCTCTACTGATTGCAAATTTATCACCTTTGGAAACAGGGGATGATAAAAGCTATATTATTATTGAATTAGACGAGTTGATTAGCCGCTCTCGTTTAACGAGCACATTATCTTCGGCGGGCCTGTCACCATTGGGTATAGTCCAATTAACAAATAATACTAATTTGAGCGAAATATTTTTGATTGAGGTCAACGGTTTTGTGAATGTAAATGATAAAAGGTTAGCTAGTATTTTAGAAAGCGGAACCGGCTTTATGACTGCACAGCCAATTGGCAGTTATGCCGTGCCATTTAGAGTAGAGAANTAGAATGCTTAAATGTCGCCCGGGTATTATGGAACTTGCCCCCTATGTGCCTGGTAAATCTCAAGTTCCGGGAAATTTTTCTCCCATAAAACTCTCTGCTAATGAGAGTGCTCTTGGACCTAGTGAAAAGGCTATCGAGGCGTTTTATAAATGTAGTAGTTNACTCCATTTGTATCCCGACGGTAATTCGATTGACCTCCGCGCTTCACTTGGAGAAGTAAATGGATTAAACCCAGAAAATATTGTATGCGGGGCGGGCTCAGATGAGTTGTTATATAATCTAGCACGTGGTTATGCAGGGCCTGGCGATGAAGTTTTAATAAGCGATCATGCTTTTAATGTTTACCCGATAGTAGCGTATTGCGTCGGTGCAAAACCGGTTAAAGTTCCGGAAAAAAATCTAACTTTTGATGTAGAGGCGACGATTGAATCTGTTAGTGACAAAACGAAAATTGNATTCATCGCCAANCCAAATAATCCAACAGGGTCTTACATCACGTCAGATGAGCTAAGGAGACTTCGTGCGGGTTTGCGAGAAGATATATTATTAGTAATAGATTGTGCTTACGCAGAATTTGTGACCAATAAAGATTACAGTATTGGGTACGATTTAGTCGACGGTGCAGAAAATACGGTCGTTACACGAACATTNTCGAAGATTTATGCATTGGCCGCATTACGGATAGGTTGGTGTTATGCTCCCCNGCNCATAGTTGATGTNTTGAACCGGTTGAGGGGNCCTTTTAATTTGTCTACCCCTGCACAGTCGGCGGGCAAAGCCGCTTTGGAAGATATTAGCCATATGTTAGAAGCAAAAGAGCATAATGCTGTCTGGCTACCATGGTTGAGAGACGCACTCACTGANTNCGGNTTAAAAGTATATCCCAGTGTGGCNAATTTTTTGCTCGTACAATTTGGGGATAATGAAAGTAACAATGCTNNAGAGGCGATGANATTCTTTGCCAATAAAGGGATATTACCTNGGGAAACAAGTGGCTATGGATTNCCAAATTNCCTTCGGGTTACGGTGGGAAAACAAAAAGAGTTAGAGAAGTTTGTNGGAGTTGTAAAAGAGTTTTTANCNAAATAAAAATCATGTCAAATATACTGTTTAAAAAAGTTTCTTTTATCGGAATCGGGTTGATCGGTTCTTCTCTAGCCAGAGTTATTCGGCGAGATAATTTGGCACAAGAAGTTGTTGCTTATGCACGCACAGAGCAAACAAGAAGTAAGGTGTTAGAATTAAATCTTGTTGATTCTTCAACAGATAATATTTCAATGGCAGTGGAGGGGGCGGACTTAGTAATTCTTTGTACACCGATAGGAGCCTATGAGACTGTAGCTAAAAATATTTCCGGGGCGCTAAAAAACGGTGCTATTGTAAGTGATGTAGGGTCAGTCAAAGGCAGCGTCATAGAATCCATAGCGANGTACATGCCTGATGGTGTACATTTTGTACCCTGTCATCCCATAGCTGGGACAGAGAACTCAGGCCCGGAATCGGGGTTTGATACGCTCTTTAAGGATCGTTGGACAATCGTGACNCCAGTTGAGGGCACCGATCCCACCGCAATTCAACGCGTGGCAAATTTATGGCGTTCTGCGGGTAGTAAGATCGAGTATATGGACCCCGACCATCATGACCAAGTATTAGCTATTACTTCTCATGTTCCACACTTAATAGCTTATACTATTGTCGGGACTGCTACTGATCTTGAAGAACGGTTAAAGTCCGAAGTTATTAAGTTTGCAGCTAGCGGCTTTAGAGATTTCACTAGGATAGCAGCCTCAGATCCTATTATGTGGAGAGATATATTTCTTAATAATAAAGATGCGGTCCTTGAAATGCTTGGTCGTCTCACAGAAGACCTAGGAGGGTTACAACGGGCAATACGAAATGAAGATGGAGAAAGATTAGAAGCACTTTTCTCTCGGACGCGAGAAATTCGTAGGAGTGTCATAGAGGTTGGTCAGCATATCCCACCCAAGCCGCCCAAAGAGACTTAAATTTCTTATTTCCATCTAATTTTTGGTATTTTCAAAAATTTAATAGGTCCAAGATATAGAAAACTATCTTGTACCGCTAAAGAAATTTTGATTTCTTGATTTTTAGCTCTTTTTTTATTTGCCAAAGCATTTGTGATGAATTTTAACAACATACCGGTGCTTGCTTTGATTAGTCCTCCAACTACCATAGAATTAATAGTGGCATTTTGACCAGTAATCTTCGCACTCAGCGCAGCAATGGGTTGAAGATTTTCATCTAGTGCAAAGGTTCCGTTGCCAAAAAAATTTAATTTTCCCCAATTAAGTATCATCTTATTGATTTCTATTACCCCACCGTTTTTAGTCCAATTTGTTAATATATTTTTTAGATTAGACCCTTCAAGGCTCCCATGTAAGCCAGTTGACAGTTTTATTTCCGCGATTTCATCTTCCATCTTTGGAAGAAGGGTTTTTGGGATTACTAAACTCGATAAATCCATCTCCAGCCTTACTAAAGGGCCTTGGTGTGTCACAGGTTTAATTCCGTGTTTTTTATTTAGAATCAGGGATCCGCTAAGCTTTTTAAATCTTATTTGATTTGCCGGTGGAATTTGAATTGTATTTTCCTTTACGCTGAAATTAAATTCTTGAACTTTACCAAATTGATCCAATTTCAGTTGACCCACACCGGATTTCATCTTGGCTTTGATATGTTTCGGAGAATTTTTTCTATAAATGTGTGCTTCATGACTACCAAATGTTTGAAACTCAAAACTTTTATAATCCCATGATTTTAAATTTATTTTTAATAGAGAAGTAGTCCATAAAAAAACATTTTTGAATTTAAGTCTCGGTCTTTCAATTTTTAAACACCATCCCCACGGAAAGCCGGAAATTTCGATATCTTTATGTTTGATTTGCAAATCGGTAGTGATATATTTTTCTTTCAAATTGGAAAAACCGCTCTCAATTTTGAATGCTATATACATCCAGCCGCAGTAATAGACTGTGGCAAGGCTAGCAATAACTGCCAAGAAGATCACAATCCGTTTTCGATTTAATTGATTGATTGCCATAAGTCTTTATAGATACCTAATCCGTCATCGTCGAGATTATGGAGCTGAGTAAATATTCTTGTATTTTAAAAAGATTTTCGGGATTTGAAAATAACGATAAATAGATGAAGTTTATAACAGAAAAATACCAGAAGTCGGGCCCTCTTTACATAGCATCGGCATTTTTCATTTTTTTCTGGGCTAGTGGATTTATAGCTGCAAAATATGGTTTACCTTACGCTCCTCCACTAACCTTTCTCTCGCTCAGGTTTGGTTTGGCTTTAATAATTTTAGTTGGTATTTGTTTTATCTGGCCCTTTCGTTGGCCTAACAAACTTAGTTTAAATTTTCATCTAGTGATTGCTGGTTTGCTTATTCAAACAACCTATCTAATAGGGGTATTTTATGGAATTTATCTTGGTTTATCGACGGGTATAATGGCGCTCGTCGTCGGTTTGCAGCCTATAATCACAGGGTGCTTTGGATTGAAGATATTAGGTGAAAAGTTAGTTTATAAACAATGGGCGGGTCTTGGCCTGGGGTTTCTCGGATTAAGCTTAGTGGTAGCGGAGCAAATCGATTTTTCCGGGCAAACCTTGTGGGGAATTTTATTCGCCGTATTGGCGTTATCCGGGATTACGATTGGCACAATATATCAAAAACATTATTGTGTTGGGGTCGATATCCGCGCTGCGGTTACAATTCAGAATGCCATTTCGTTCCTATTAGCAGGAATTCTAGCCTTTTTATTTGAGCCATTTGAAGTCAATTGGAATAAGAAGTTTTTTCTTGCCTTGTCATGGTCAGCCGTCGGGCTTTCTGTTATAGCCATTGCCCTATACTTTTTTTTAGTACAGCGTGGCGCTACCGCAAAGGTTACCAGCTTGATTTATCTTAGTCCTCCGACCACAGCCCTAATGGGTTGGCTAATGTTCGAAGAATCCTTTACCACCCTCGCTTTGTTAGGCCTAGTCGTGGCTGTTATCGGAGTAGCTATTGTCAATCGGTCGGTATAGTTAGCTGAGAATGAAACAATTGCAGCTAACTATTGATGAACCAGGTGATTTTTGGCTTTTTGCCTATGGATCTTTGATGTGGAATCCTGCATTCCCATTCAAAAAAAAACATAAGGCTACCCTCAAAGGCTGGCAACGTAAATTTTGTATTTCTTCCGAAAGCTATAGAGGGACTATCGACAACCCCGGCTTATCTTTGGGATTAGATTTAGGTGGAGAATGTCAAGGATTGGCATTTTTTATATCCGAGGGAGATCGTGATTTTGTTCTTGATTATCTAAGCAAGCGAGAATTGAGAGAACAAGTGTATCATTTCTTACCTGTAATAATTAATGTCAGGGGTCTTCGACTAAAGGCCTATACCTTGGTTGTAAATCACGATCACCGTCTATACGTTGGTCAAATGTCTATGCTCCAAATCGCCAAAAGGATTGCATATGCAAATGGGGCTAACGGTTCGAACATGTGCTACCTTAAGGAAACTGTCAAATACCTGGAACGCTTAGGTGTTAAGGATGAAATGCTAACGACGCTATTAATGCTCGTTGATCAATGCCGGAAATAGGACAAACATATAAAGAGCTATACTTTATCAATAAACCGAGGATCACATGAAGTTTGCAAGTTTTTACCATCAAGGAAATGAATGCTTTGGGATAATAAAAGGTAGAGAGATTATTGATTTATCTGGACGGCTATCAAACGGCGGAAATATTTGTAATCTTAAATCATTTTTAGAGGCAGGACCTACCGTAACAAGTACTCTAAGGAAGATATTAAATGATGTTTCCCATACCATCCCGATAAACGATGTTATATTCCGCCTTCCTATTGTTAACCCCGGTAAAATTTTCTGCGTTGGACGAAATTACTATGCTTACCATGAGGTCATCGAAGATGGTCGTCCAGATTGGCCAAGTATATTCCCACGTTTTTGTGACTCATTTTCTGCACACGAGGAACCCATAATCCGTGGCTTTGACGATGCTGATAAACTTGACTACGAGGGAGAGCTAGTAGTTGTTATTGGTAAACAGGGGCGCCATATTCCAGAAGAAAAAGCAATGACCTATGTCGGCGGTTATACTATTGCTAATGAGGGTAGCGTAAGAAATTGGATTGGCCGGGGAACACAAAATTGTCCTGTTAAAAACCAATGGCATTCAGGGTCAATGGGTCCTTGGATGGTGTCTGTTGACGAAATAGCAGACCCTATGAAGCTTCGAATTATAACGCGAGTTAATGGTGAAGAGCGACAGAATGGAGGAACTGAAATGATGATCTTCGATATCCCATTTGTTATTTCTTATATATCTCGTTTTACTCAACTTGAACCGGGGGATTTGATTTGTACAGGTAGCCCGGGCGGTTCAGCTATTGAACATGATCCCCCCGGTTATTTGGAGCCGGGAGATCACTTGGAAGTAGAAATTGACGGTATTGGACTTTTAAACAATAGGGTGCAAGGAGAAGCGAAAAGTTAATTACCCAAGTGTTATTTGGAATATTTAAAATTACAAATTTCTTGCTGTGCGTTTTCAATTTTTGATTCGAGTTTTGCCATTAATTCTTTACGGGATAAGCCTGGGGGTATTGGAGTCAAAAAACGTAGAGTAATAATACCTGGTCGTCGAATGAGTTTTCGCCTTGGCCAGAAAAGGCCAGAATTTAAAGCTACTGGCACTACAGGTATTTTTAAGTCCTTGTATAGTGCAGCGACCCCACTGTGATAAAGACCTTTTTGTCCTGGTGCAGTGCGTGTTCCTTCAGGAAAGATTACAATCGATCTGCCATTTAAAACAGGTCGACGTGCATCTCTAACTAGCTTACGTATCGTTGAGGCGCCGCCATTTCTTTTAATTCCTATCGCTCCATACTTTTTTGCATACCAGCCAAAAAAGGGTAACCAAAATAACTCTCTTTTTAGAATTATAGTTGGACATTCAAGTTCTAAAGGGAAGATAAGAGTATCCCAAGCAGACTGATGTTTAGCGGCAATTATGACGGGTCCTTCCGGGACCAGTTCTTTACCTTCAATATTATGGGTGAGGTTACATATTTTACTTAGAAGAAAATATACAGAATTAGTCCAAAACCTTGCAATCAGTTTACTTGCCGATAGAGGTAGTAACAGGGATGGAAGAAAAGCAAAGCACATCAGGAAAGCCCAAATACCATAAATTGTGTGGTAAAAGAATGTGCGAGCAATGGTCATAGCTTATTGTTTTCTGTAGTAAGGTTATTCTTTAAACCGAATTGAGCGATTATATATTTATTAAACTCACTTGCTAAAAGTTCAGCTGTCCCGGGCCATCGCCACCAATTCTTACGTTTAAACTGTGATGGAAAAACAGGGTGTGGAACAATCTGAATCTTAGGCATTGCCCGTCTAAATTCCAGAAGGCTTCTGGGCATATGATAATTTGCCGTTACTAATCTGAGAGATTTAAGTTGGTTTTTAGACATCCAGATAGAAGTCTCTATAGCATTGCCGGCTGTATTATCTGCGCGGTAACCGATTGCGATACAGCATGCGAATTCATTAGGTTTACGACTGACTAGTTTCAATAGTTCTTTTACATCTACACCACGAGCAACCCCCGAGATAAACAAATANTTAGCGTAGCTCTTTGACAAAAGGTCNANGCCCACCNCNAGTCNCNCCGACCCTCCAGTTAANACGATTATAGCATCNGTTTTCAAAGGATTGTAAGTTGGGGTNGCTGGGACATTNTGTACAAACCAAANCAGTCCTGCNAACCAAATCATNANAGAAAATAAGAACAATATCAGAANCCCAATNCNCCATTTCTTAAAAGNGCGTCCTNTTCTATATCTCAAACCAAGGNTCATAATATTCAGTTTACATTATACGACCNAGGATCCTAATAACTGTGATCCATGCAGTTATAGTAGTGATAGCGATGGCAAATAAGCCCGTAGAAATTATCAATGCCCATTGCAAAAAACTTAGCGTTAGAGGCAGTGACAGTTGTTGATCTATTTTATAGCTAATAAAACTCAGTATAAAGAGTGTGGCTAAGCCCATACAAGTTCCTATAAGGCTACCCTTTAACCCAATATAAATCCCGTAGCGTTTAAAACGGGCAGCAATATATCGATCTCTAGCNCCCATCAAGTGCAGAAGCTCAATTAAATTTCGATGTATTTTTAGGCTCGTTTTTGTAGCAAAAATTATCGTTGTTANCGACACAGTAATAACGAGTAATAATATTATTAGGGCAATTCCTTCAATAATGGCCGTTAGGGATACAAGCTTGTCTAACCATATCTGGTGATCATCCACTTGGATATCAGGTATTACTTTATTTAATTCACCTCGAAGATTCTCTAAATTAATTTTTGTGTTGGGTTGAGCTTTTACTGATATGAGCCTCGGGAGGGGTAAAAGCATAGTTTTGGAAGTAATATTATGTCCAAGCCAGGGGATCAGAAGATCCTTTATTTCACCGCTCGAAATTTCTTTTGCACTTTCAACTCCGGGAAAAGTATTTATTAAGGTTAATACAGATTTTAAATCCTTTCCCGATTGAAAAAAATTACCGGTTTTGGTTTCTGGAACTTGTACGGTGAGGTTCCCTTTAAGGTCCGCACGCCACCGATCTGCAAAAGAAGATAAGATTAAAACTCCTGCTAGAATTACAGTTGCGAGCCAAACCATGAATGCAATAAACCAAGGAACATATTTGCTAGCGGGATCTCGGGTGAGTGGTAAGATATCAATAGCCATTATTAGATTAGGTCCTGAGAGGCTNGGTTTGATGATTGTTTATTGTTGTTAGCGATAAACTACCGTTTCTGAGTTGAAGAATAGGCTTCGGAAAGTCGGTTAAGAGTTTTTTATTATGGGTGGCTAATAAGATAGTGGTTCCATTTCTATTTAATTCTTCAAATAAATACATCAAACGTTTTGCAATATGGTCATCGACATTGCCCGTGGGTTCGTCAGCTAGGATTAGTTTTGGCCGAGTCACAACGGCGCGAGCGATCGCGACCCGTTGTTTTTGACCACCAGATAGCAACCGCGGCAGTATAGACATTTGTTTTGATAGCCCCACCCAATCTAATAGTTCAGAAGTCTTGGATTTTATTTCATTTTCGGAAGCACCAGCAATTTGAAGAGGTAATGCTACATTTTCTAATGTTGTGAGATGATCTATAAGTTTGAAGTCTTGGAAGACAACGCCCATCATACGTCGTAACTTTGGCAAAATATGACGAGGTGTGGTTGCTATATCCTTTCCAAATAACGAGATTAACCCTCTTGACGGTCGATGAGCNAAATACATTAAACGTAGTAAAGATGACTTGCCGGCTCCACTATCTCCGGTGAGGAAGTGGAAACTTCCTTCCTCTAATTTTAAAGAAATATCGTGGAGAATTTCTGGCCCTAAGCCGTAACGCATTCCCACATTTTGGAATTTGATGACTTCTTCACCGTAATACAAAATACTTCCTCAAGATTTCTGTATTTGCTAGTATGGCATAAGATTTACCTATATGTCCGTCCTATGTCTTTTATCTTACAATTAGAATATTAAAATGTTTGAAAAAGATTTAAANAAAAAATTAATTAAATAATTCTGATTTGATAAAATATAAGTGAATTGCGTTGTATTTTTTTGAAACTACAGTTGATGTCGAAAATTAAAAATCAAACTTCTCTAAAAACTTTATTCTCTAAGGCTCAGATCTCCAAACGCGTCGATGCTTTAGCGCAAGAAATTGTCGCTGATTACCCCAAAGAATTTCTCGTTATTGTAATATTAAAAGGCAGCTTTGTATTTGCTGCTGATTTGATAAGAGCATTAGAAACTAATGGGGGCTCTGCGCAGGTCGATTTTATCAGTCTTTCTAGCTACGGGCTCGGGTCAAATAGCTCTGGTACAATTACTGTTAAACAGGATTTAATTGAAGATGTATCTGGTCGACCGGTCTTGGTGATTGATGATATTCTAGAATCGGGAAGGACTATTNCTTTTGCAGTGGAAATGATGAAGAAACGNCANGCTGCNACNGTAAAAACNTGTCTNCTNCTTGATAAACCTGGAAGGCGAAAGGTAGATATTGAAGCNGACTATGTGGGTTTTAAAATCGACCCANATTTTGTAGTTGGNTATGGATTGGATTTAGCAAATAAATATCGTGGCCTACCATATATNGGCATCATAGAANATATTTGAAAAATNTACGGTTCTTTNAAGNTTNTTAACTNTGATCTTGTTAAAAGATTATTANGNNCNANCTATTNAAANTTGNCNTGATCAACNGGNTATTTGGTCTANACCTAAAAGATCGTCNTAACTTGGACGCGNTCTAATTANNGTGAATTTAACATTATCAACCAAAATTTCTGGTATTAAAGGACGAGAATTATAGGTTGANGACATAACAGCACCATAGGCGCCTGCTGATTTNAAATAAAGTAAATCGTTTTCAAATAATTCCGGTAATTCAATCTGACGAGCGAAAATATCTCCCGTTTCACAAATCGGACCGACCACTTCCGAGAGTACGGTGTTTTCACTCATTGGTTGGATTACCGAAGAAATGCCATGCTTAGCGTCATAAAGAGCAGGGCGAATAAGATCATTCATGGCAGCGTCAACAACAACGAATCGCTTGTTTCCCGTTTCTTTTATCCGAATTACNGAGGTAACTAAAATACCTGCATTGCCAACCAAAAATCGACCGGGCTCGCAAGTTAAGTGAACATCTAGCTTGCCAAGTGTGCTCTGAATTAATTCAGCATATTCTTGGAGTTCAGGCGGTCTTTCATCGTTATAAGTAATACCAAGGCCACCTCCAAGGTCCAACTGAGATAAAGAATGTCCGGCCTTTCGAATAATGTGGACCATATCAGCAACACGTTTGAAAGCTTCCCGGAAAGGTTTTAAGGACGTGAGNTGTGATCCAATATGAACCGCAAGNCCNACAGGTTNGATNGCAGGTANNNCAGCCGCTTTTTGATATAAATGTGGTGCAAGATTTATATCTATTCCAAATTTATCCTCTTTTCGGCCAGTAGAGATTTTATCGTGAGTTTGTGCGTCGACATCTGGGTTAACTCTGAAAGCTACTGATGCAATCTTATTTAGATTCTTTGCCACTTTATTCAGAGTTTCAAGTTCGTCTATAGATTCAATATTGAATTGACCNACACCTTCNGTTATTGCAAATTCCATTTCCTCGCGCGTTTTTCCAACCCCTGAGAAGACTATTTTTGTCGCGGGAATTCCCGAAGCGAGTGCTCGACGAATTTCACCTTCGCTGACGACATCGGCTCCGGCACCCAAGTCTCCAAGAGTTTTAATAATAGCTAAATTAGAATTAGCTTTTACAGCATAGCAAATTCTCGAATTAAACTTGTCTAAGGCTTTTTCAAACGCGAGGTAGTCCTCTCTTAAACTAGCCTTGGAATAACAGTAAAATGGTGTCCGAAGAGCTGACGCAATTTCCGCTACATCAACGTTTTCAGCAAATAATCTCCCATTTTGATAATTAAATTGATTCATTGCGGGTAAGCTCTNGGATACTCTTCCTTCTCTACGGTTGGAGGCCTCTCAAGGCTGCCCTTTTTACCACACGACGATANTGNTATACTAATGCCAACAATACAAATACACAAAAATATATACCGCATTACAAAAACCTTTCACGGGCTTTTTTTATTGCGTTTTTTACATTTTGTGGTGCAGTTCCTCCAAAGCTGTTTCTGCTCGTAACCGATTCCTCAACTCCTAGCACTGAAAATACGTCATTTGTAAATTTTGGTTCTACCGCTTTCATTTCTGCCAGTGATAATTCATCAAGTCTACAACCTTTTTCTTCGGCAATGCTGACCATTTGGCCGGCGATATTGTGGGCCTTTCGAAAAGGAATATTTAAGACCCTTACCATCCAGTCCGCTAAATCTGTTGCAGTAGTAAATCCACTCTCTGCAGCCTTTTTAAGGTTTTGGACATTAAACTCCATATCTTTAAGCATTGCAGTCATAACTGCAATGGAGATTGATAGAGAGTCAGCAGCCTCGAATACGGGTTCCTTGTCCTCTTGTAAATCTTTCGAGTAGGCCATTGGAAGCCCTTTAATCACAGTAATTAAATTAATCAATGATGCAATTATTCTGCCACTTTTGCCTCGGACTAACTCGGCTCCGTCAGGATTTCTTTTTTGGGGCATTATCGAACTGCCAGTAGAGAACGCATCACTAAGCCGAGCAAAATCAAATTGGGCAGAGCACCATATCACAATTTCTTCTCCCAAACGGGATAGGTGGAGAGCGGTAATGGACGCTGTTGATAAAAATTCAAGCGCAAAATCCCGGTCAGATACTGCATCCATAGAATTGGCAGATGGTCGGTCAAAACCCAGCTCTCTTGCGGTTTGTTCTCGGTTAATAGGAAAGGAGGTACCCGCAAGCGCCGCAGACCCCAATGGGCTCTCATTTAGTCTTGCTCTTGCATCTCTTAACCGGCCACGATCTCTACCAAGCATTTCAACATATGCCAATAAATGATGTCCAACAGTAATTGGTTGGGCAGCCTGTAGATGTGTAAAGCCAGGCATTATAGTTCCAGCGTTCTTTTCTGCCTGATCAAGAATTGCTGTTTGAAAGTTCTTTAACTCTTCATCTAAGGTGTCGATAGCGTCACGCACCCATAATTTAAAATCTGTTGCGACCTGATCGTTTCGTGATCTTGCTGTATGAAGTCTTCCAGCATCGTCCCCGATTTTCTCTGCTAGTCGGCCTTCTATATTAAGATGAATATCTTCTAGAGATTTTTTAAATTCAAAAGATCCTTTGTCTATTTCATTTTTAATTTCCTTTAATCCATTGATGATGCTTTTCCCGGCAGAAGTATCGAGAATTTTTTGATCAACTAACATTTTACAATGTGCAATCGATGCAGTGATATCTTGAATATATAAACGTTGATCGAAATCAATAGAGGCATTTATATTTTCCATTAATACATCTGGAGAATCTTTGAACCGCCCGCCCCACATTGTATTAGCTACTTTTTTACTTTCCTCGCTAGGTAGTATCGTGGCAGTTTTAGGCTTTTGTTTAGATGTAATAATTTTTTTTTCGTTCATGGTTCGATCTCGATTTTGTTCAAGAGGTAAAATGCGTAACTTTATCCTCGTATCTATCGCTTTTTTAGCCGTCGTCATTGCCATCTGGGCGTTTTTTATCGATAAATCAAGTCAAAATAGCGTCGATATGAAAAATATTGTACCACTACTAACAGGCTCAATGAAAAATTTTATTCCGACTAGATCTGTCGTGCCGACTTTGAAATTAAAAGTTCTTGATAAGAGAGACCAGTGGGTATCGCTTGAAAATTACCGCGGAAAAATTCTTTTAGTAAACTTTTGGGCTACTTGGTGTGCACCTTGTATACGTGAAATGGCCTCGCTGGATAAATTGCAGGTAAAACGCGGTGGGAATGATTTTACTGTAATAGCAATATCCCAAGATTTAATGGAGTGGAAGGCAGTATTGCCGTTCTTGAAAAAATCTCAACTTAAAAACATTCTTACATTTGTGGATAGAAAAACTCAATTGGCGCGGTATTTAAAAGTTACGGGGCTACCAACCACAATTCTATTTTCAAAAAAAGGCAAGGAACTTGGGCGCCTTAAAGGTACTGCAGAATGGGATTCATCTCAGGCGATAAAACTGATTGATTATTATCGAAAAATTAGTAACTAAATTATCAAGAGGGGACAGGCACATTTTGAGAATAATCATAAAATCCTTTGCCAGATTTTCGTCCGAGCCATCCAGCTTCTACGTAGTTCACCAATAAAGGGCAGGGGCGGTATTTACTATCACCAGATCCGTTAAATATCACTTGCATTATCGATAAACATGTATCCAGTCCAATAAAGTCAGCAAGTTCTAGAGGCCCCATTGGGTGGTTTGCGCCAAGTTTCATGGCTTGGTCTATATCATTAACATTACTAATACCCTCATATAGTATAAACATAGCTTCATTCAGCATGGGTACCAGAATACGGTTGACTATAAAGGCCGGAAAATCTTGAGAAGTCACTGCTGTTTTGTCCAGCTTCGAGATGAAATCAATGATAGTTTGATAGGTAACATCATCGGTGGTAATACCCTTGATTATTTCCACAAGCTTCATTACGGGCACGGGGTTCATAAAATGTACCCCTATAAAAGCTTGAGGGCGATCTGTCGCCGCGGCTAAGCGAGTTATAGAAATTGAAGAGGTATTTGTCGCTAGAATAGCATTGTGATGAATTATTGGTAGTAGTGTCTTGAAGATTGATTTTTTTATCTCTTCTTCTTCGGTTGCCGCTTCAATTATGAGTTCGCGATCACTAAAGTCTTCCAAATTTGTTGATTTTAAAATATTAGAGCATATTGCTTTATAATCATTTTTGGTAATTCGTTGCTTTTCGTGTAGCCGTTTTGCTTGTTTCTCAATACTAATTAGAGAATCATCTATTACCTCTTTAGCAATGTCATAAAGTAAGACATCGAAGCCAAACTGAGCGCATACATGAGCTATTCCACTGCCCATTTGTCCAGCCCCAATTATACCAACTTTGGTAATTTTTGAGCTGGTTTCCATTTTATATTTTCATCCAGTTTTAATATAGTGATATGAATTTATCGAGGTTTGACATTTTGTTTGTCAAGTTCAGCAGCGAGAGCTGGTAATTCTTCAAAAAGATCACCAACTAGTCCGTAGTCTGCAACCTGAAAAATTGGTGCCTCTTCATCTTTATTTATGGCGACGATAACTTTGCTGTCCTTCATTCCGGCGAGGTGCTGAATTGCACCAGAAATACCAACTGCCACATAAAGCTCAGGCGCTACAATTTTACCGGTTTGACCGACTTGGTAATCATTAGGGACATATCCTGCGTCAACGGCCGCGCGGGAGGCTCCAACCCCCGCCCCAATTTTATCTGCAACAGATTCCACTAAATGAAAATTGTCTCCCGATTGCATGCCTCGACCACCAGAGACTACTATACGGGCTGATGTTAATTCCGGACGCTCTGATCTAGTCAATTCCTGACTAACAAAAGATGAAATTTTCGGGCTATTTTTTGCATCTATTGCTTCTATAGTCGCCCGCACTTCACCAATTTCTGCTTTCTCAAATGCAGTACTGCGCACAGTTATGACGAGTTTGGAATCTTCAGCTTGAACCGTTGCCAAAGCATTTCCTGCATAAATAGGTCGAACAAAAGTATTGGCTGACTGTACTTCGACAATATCGGAGACTTGGGCAACATCCAGAAGAGCTGCAACGCGAGGGGCAATATTCTTGCCACTAGTAGTATGCGGAAATATAATATGTGTATAATTGCTAGCTAATCCAACAATCAGTTCGGCAAATGGTTCAGCGAGACCATTAGCGTATACAGAATCATCAACAACACACACCTTACTGACGCCGGATATAGCTGAAGCTTCATTTGCAGCTTCTTGACAATTTTCCCCTGCAATCAACAGATCGAGATCTTTATCCCCTAATTCTAAAGCGGCCGTTACGGTATTGAGTGTTGCCCCTTTAATTTCATGGTTGTCATGTTCCGCGATTACTAGAACAGTCATCAGATTACTCCTGCTTCATTTTTCAATTTATCGACAAGTTCTGCAACATCGATAACTTTACCACCACCCTTACGAGGTGGTGGTTCATCTACACGCAAAGTTTTCAATCTAGGTGTGGCATCGACCTCAAGATCCGCTGGTGAATATTCGTCGATTTGTTTTTTCTTAGCTTTCATAATATTTGGAAGCGATGCATACCGTGGTTCGTTGAGTCTCAAGTCTGTGGTGATAACCACGGGCATAATAAGATTTACGGTTTCCAGGCCTCCGTCAATTTCACGAGTTATCAGCGCTTTTCCATCATTAATTTCTACTTTGGATGCAAAGGTACCCTGTGCCCAACCCATTAAAGCTGCCAGCATCTGACCGGTTTGGCTACAATCATCATCAATAGCTTGTTTTCCAAGAATTACGACATCCGGACCTTCTTTTTCACAAATGGCTTTTAGAAGCTTAGCGACTGCTAACGGTTGCAATTCTTCATCAGTCTTAACATGGATTCCACGATCTGCGCCCATAGCTAATGCTGTTCGAATTGTTTCTGCACATTTTGCTTCACCCAAGGACACAGCTATTACCTCGGATGCAGTTCCGGCCTCCTGAAGTCTAATTGCTTCCTCTACAGCAATTTCGTCAAAAGGATTCATAGACATTTTGACGTTGGTTAACTCAACACCGCTATTGTCTCCTTTAACACGAACTTTAACGTTGTAATCTATGACTCGTTTTACTGCGACAAGAATTTTCATGATAAACTCGGATTTAAAATAACATTTGATTATTCATACAATTGTGTTCCTAGCACATATAGATATACGAACAAATACGAGAGGGATCAATACATTGAATAATTCTATAAGTGGCTAAGTTTTTTTAGTCTCGACCGATCAAAAACGCTGTTGCGATTAAGGCAATTGCTAACGCTTGGAATAAAATGCGATATCGCATAAGTATATTTGAACGTTTTGCATTGACCCTACCAGGACGCAACATCCCAAATAATCCTGTAACCAATACCAAAAAAGTAAGGACAACAGCAAATATCACGAGCCATGGAAAAGTTTGTTGCATAATTAGTCAATAAATAAGTTAAATTATTATAGTTACAAGACCGAGATCACTATTTAAATTTTTTGCATGTTATAGAACAAATTTTTTTAATAAAATATGGTGTCTGAAGTCAAAGTACATGAGTTTTCTCGACCGAATTAAACAGTGTAATAACGTTGATGACTTCTCGAAGTTTATCCCCTTCGTTGTAGAGGGAGCCCGTGTCGGTTGGATACATCATGAATTTTGCTATGTGTTGAAAAAATTTGATCAAATCTTTGAATTTTTTGAAAAAAAGATTTGTCTGTCACCCCAATTAGTCACTTATCAGGAGAAGACCATGGCCATTGATTGTGTGGTCAAATTTCTCGCAGAGGAGGGCTGGATTGCGGAACCCTCAGACGAGCTATATCCTGTAAGTACAGGATTTTATACAACACCGTTTTTTGAAATGGACCGCAGTGCTATTTCTAGGTTTGGTGTGTCTGCCCATGGAATTCATATCAATGGTTTCGTCAGTTTAAGAAATGAAATATTTATGTGGATTGGGCGTCGTGCGGATGATAAGTCAACTTATCCCGGCCAACTTGATAATATGGTGGCAGGAGGCCAACCGGTAGGACTTAGTTTGCGCGATAATATTCTAAAAGAGTGTGCCGAAGAGGCAGCAATTCCTCCCGATTTAGCCCGAAAGGCAAAAGCGGTTGGATCTATTACTTATCAATACGAAGAAAATAACTGTTTAAAACCAGATACCATGTTCGTGTTTGACTTGGAATTACCCAGTGACTTTAACCCCATCAATACTGATGGAGAAGTTGCAGATTTTAAGTTATTACCTGTTCGTGAGGTAATGTCTATTACAGCTGACACAACGGCATTTAAATTTAATTGTGCGGCGGTAAATATTGATTTTTTTATTCGGCACGGTCTCTTATTACCCGAAAATCGGGACTATATAGACATTCAACGTGGATTGCACCAGTGAGTTTAACTTTGACCAAGGGGCGGTTATTGAGAGCGACTGCGAAACTTTGTAGTCAAGACGCAGATTTAGAAAAAATTGTAAAAAAATACGGTGTCCCACCACTCTGGAATAGGCCAGAAGGTTTTAGAACATTAATATATTTGATATTGGAACAACAAGTATCACTTGCCTCAGCACGTGCAACCTTTGAAAAGTTAGTAACCTGTCTAGGGTCCGACCCTACACCAAAGGAATTTTTATTACTTAGCTTTGAGGAACTGCGCGCTATCGGTTTCTCACGGCAAAAAATTTCTTATAGTCGTTTGTTATCCCAAGCGGTTATTGATGGTACCCTTGCTATAAATGATTTGGGTAAACTCAGTGATGAGGCAGTAAAGAGGGAACTAATGAAAATTAAGGGGATTGGTCCTTGGACAGCAGACGTATATTTAATGGAAGCGCTGAGTAGACCAGATGTTTGGCCAACTGGGGACCTTGCATTGGCTGTAGGGGCAGAAAAAGTAAAGAAACTAGCATCTCGTCCGAATGAAAATGATCTAAATAAATTGGGGGAGCAGTGGCGTCCCTTCAGATCTGTCGCAGCTCGTATACTCTGGCATTATTACCTTTGTGAAATTAGACCGCAAATGGGAGAAAAACCTTCATGACTGATTTACCGAAACTTTCAGGTCCTAATGTTGAGCCAATTTCCGGTTACACTAGAAATCTTGTCATTTTACTGCATGGGTATGGAGCAAACGGTGATGATCTGATTGGACTAGCTAATCCTTTATCAGAATTTTTACCAGATACCGCCTTTATATCACCCAACGCCCCTTACCCTTGTGCACAAAACCCGTTTGGCGGATTGCAGTGGTTTGATGTTTGGGAAGCGGATAGTCGAGACCGTCTAACTCAAATAGAATTAGCTTCTGCTACGATAGATGAGTTTATTAATGTCGAGTTAGAAAAGCGCAGTTTACTTGACAAAAATCTCGCGTTGCTTGGATTTTCACAAGGGACAATGCTATCCTTACATGTCGGGGTCCGACGCTCTAAATGTCCAGCGGGTATTCTAGGTTATTCGGGTAGACTTGAGGCTCCAGAAAAGCTTGGCACTGATTTAATAGTCCGTCCCCAAGTAATGTTAATCCATGGAGAGGAGGACCCCTTATTGTCTATAGACCTGATGCAAGCTGCTGCTGATGAGCTTAGAGAAAATGGAGTAAAGGTTGATACTCACTCGAGACCCGGGCTTGCTCATGGAATTGATCAAGAAGGAATAATGTTAGGTGCAGAGTTCTTGTCTCGCATATTCGAGATTAATAATTAATTTCGCATTGAGGTCTTAAACCTTGACCTTCTTAGCTCTGGATCCCAATGACCCTTGCCGTCGAGGTCACCCATATTGAAAATCCAATTATATCCATCGACAGGATTACTTAAAATTTCCCAACAATTACCGTCCTGATCCCAAAAGTGAAAACTGTAAGTGCCGTGTTGTTCCAATGGCTTTGAAATATTATATAAACCCCATGTGTCAGCAGTATCGAGGACAGCCTTATGAGACTTATCAACTTCTAAATCATTCTCAACATCAATTCGGTTATGATTGAGGCGGGGCATTTCCAGCATGTTTTTATCTTGGACCACTACATAAATATGATTGCCGCCAAGTCTTATCATCAGGGAAATCTTACTGGTTTGTATAACGTCAATACCGAGAAATTCTTCATAAAATTTTCGTGTGGCGGTTAGATCTTTTGAGCCCAGAGTGCCATGCGATAAAAATTTCGAATTTATAACAGATGATTTTTTATCCATTTGGACCATCCTTTCGAATACACCGTGCAGGGCTTTTAATTAAATGCTTAAAAAACATATGGGTCAAACCGATATAATGGGATGGCGTTGTATGGCCGTTAATTACCTTGTATCATTTCTTATATATAAATGAACAAATGAGAAGAGAAGAGTTACAACTCCTTGTTTTTTTTAAGAAAAATATTACTAGGTTAAAATATCTTGGCTTCAATAACTGACTCACCTGCTCTGGTTCTTAATGCCGATTTTCGGCCATTGAGTTATTTTCCATTGTCACTATGGAGTTGGCAGGATGCTGTTAAAGCGGTCTTTCTCAATCGGGTAAATATTGTTGCTGAATACGATGTCTCTGCACGTTCGCCATCTTTTACAATGAAATTGCCCAGTGTTATTGCTCTCAGAGAATACATACCCCTGTCCAGACAGCCGGCTTTTACAAGGTTTAATGTATTTCTTAGGGATCGCTTTAATTGCCAGTATTGTGGAGAGTGGTTTCCGGTCCACGAGTTAACTTTTGATCATGTTGTACCCCGCTCTAAGGGAGGTAGGACAAATTGGGATAATGTTGTAACAGCTTGTTCGGTTTGTAATCTGCGGAAGGCAAATAAAAGCGTAAAAGAAAGCGAAATGTACCCACAAAATATGCCCAAACAACCATCCACTTGGCAATTACAAGAAAACGGACGTGCCTTTCCGCCTAATTACCTTCATAAAAGTTGGCATGATTTTCTTTACTGGGACTCAGAATTACAGGAGGAGTGAAGAAGTTATGACTATAATTTACCTTAGATTAATAGGTTTCCCTTTGCTGCGTTTTAACAGCAGGGGGGTTCGACTTTGAATCCTCCAGCGATACCTTTTTGCATAACGCGCAACATCGGGGATATTCCAAGCTTTATCGAATTGATCGTTGGTCAGCCCTGTATGTTCTAATAAGTCATTGTGGTCTAAGGTGTCATTTTCTGAATGTCGTATCAACCAGCACAGAGACTCCCAACCTCTTTTACAAAATTTTTTACTCGGGGTCCCCTCCACTAACCCTCGTCCGCTTGGAGCATCAATGATTTCTACTCCATTCCAGAAAGCGATATGGTTTTTAATAATGCATGCTTCTTTATATGGTTTTTTGTACTCCCAAGCAGCTCCAATATTAATGTCTTTGCCAACGATGACGTCGAAGTAGCTGGCAAAACCTTTCCAATGGCAAAACGTTTTTTGAAGGCTTGGGTTTGTGCGCACTAATCTTGAATTTACATTCTTTAGGGGAAAATATGCATTACCTTCCACGTGAGCAATTATTTTGCTCTCTGCTAATATAGCTTTTTTCCATATAGCTGTTGGCATGACGCTTTTTTTCCTGAATTTAACTTAAAAAATTTTTTGAACTTAAAAGTTATATTTTTCCCAAGGCTTTTAAAATTATTGTTGGTGACATGGGTTGGGATGTTATTTTTCCCCCGAAAGGGCGGATTGCATCATTTACAGCATTCATCACAACAGCAGGTGCAGCGCCGGTTCCTGACTCTCCAACGCCCTTGGCTCCTAATTCGGATACACCTGTATGAGTCTGTATATGAGAAACATTTATATCTGGCATTTCCCCTGCCATGGGGGTCAAGTAATCGGCAAGTGTAGCGTTTTGTAACTGGCCTGCGGAGTCATAAACACATTCCTCGTAAAGGGCACCACCAAGACCTTGTACGCATCCACCGCGTACTTGCTCATCAGCGAGCTGCGGATTAATTACACGACCACAATCTTCTACGACCCAATGATTTAAAAGTTTTATAAATCCCGTATCTATATCAACTTCAACGTAGGCGCCCTGTATCCCGTTGGTAAAAATATAGAGAGCATCACGCAGTCGGAAACGATGGGTTGCGGATAAAACGGGTTGTATATGGTTTGGCAGTTCTGAGACCTGAAAGTGACCTATTCGTCCGATCTCTGCTAAGGAGATCCGTGATACTGTATCGCCTTTATTCACAATATTTCCATTAACAATATCGAGGGAGTCTTTATCTGCCTGAAGTAAAGAGCCGGCAATCTCGAGTATCTCTTTTCTAAGACTTAATGCAGCCTGATAAGTAGCTTCACCACCTATTGCAGTGGCGCGCGAAGCATAAGTTCCACCCCCATAGGGGACAGCGTCGGTATCACCCTCTATTACTCGAACAGAATCTATAGGCGTTCCTATTGTTGCGGCAGTGATTTGACCCATCACCGTATCAACACCTTGTCCCTGGTCAGTCACGCCTACCATGCATAATATGCCCCCAGAGGGCTCCAATTTAACGGTGCATGCATCTTGAGTCGCAATGGGGGCTCCACCAGCACCATAGTATCCTGACGGACCCGGTGCAGTACCTTTTATAAACGCCGCTATTCCAATACCTCGTTGGATGCCCTTTTTTCTAAAAGCAGCTTGCTCGGTTCGAAGACCATCATAATTCATCTCTTCAACGAGAGCCTCAAGGCATTTTTGATGGGATAAATCCTGCATCTCAATTCCCGCTGCACTAGTACGTGGGTATGAGTCGTCGCGCATGACGTTAAGACGTCGAAACTCCACGGGATCAATACCACAAGCGTCAGCGGCCTGATCGACCAAAGACTCTCCTACAGAATTTCCAATAGGGTGCCCTACAGCGCGATATTGTGATGTTGGAACTTTGTTCAGATAGACGACTTGTGTTTTCGCACGATAATTCTGGTGGGCGTATGGGCCACCGGTGATATTCAGGATCTGATTTGCTTCGAAAACGCTGGTTCTAGGATACTGTGAATATGCACCAGCGCCGGACCGTATATCGATATCCATTGAGGTGATGATCCCGTCTTTGGTAACAGCAATCCGTCCTTTTACCCGGTTTTCCCTCGCATGAATGTCGGTTGCGAAACTCTCTAGCCGATCAGCTATAAATTTAACCGGTCTTCCGAGTTTTATGGAGGCGGCCGTTGTGGCTACTTCATCGCCGAAGGTATGGATTTTGAGACCAAAAGAGCCGCCAACATCCGGCGCAACAATTCGAACATTATGTTCGGGGACACCCAATGTGCGAGCAAACACCGCCTGAATCATGTGGGGACATTGGCTACTGGTATGTATAGTTAACCGGTCAGTACCGGGGTCAAATTCTGCTAAAAGCGCGCGGGGCTCTAAACTTACAGCGGTATGGCGCCCAAACGTAAAAGTATCCTCAATAACAACATCGGCTTCGGATGTTGCTTTTTCCACATCCCCAGTTTCAATAGTTTTTTCAAATGCAAGATTATCCCCTAATTCAGGATGGATTATTGGTGTCTCTGGTTCGAGAGCAGTTTCCTTGTCAATCACGACTGGTAATTCTTCGTATTGGACAGAAACCAATTCGCATGCGTCTTCCGCAACAGCACGGCTGCTTGCAACTACCATGACAACTGGTTCACCTTGCCAACATGCCCTGTCAACCGCCATTGGGTTTTGTGGCGCAGATTTCATACCTTCAAAACAAACGAGCGTACCAACCCAGGGCTCTGTACACATCTCCGACAGTTCTTCACCCGTCATCACGAGTGCTACACCAGGGTGTTCCTTTGCGGCCTCAACATCTATCGATAAGATTTTTGCGTGCCCGTAGGGGCTTCTTACGAACGCTGCGTGAAGAGTACGGTGTGGCATAATATCGTCTGTATAGCGCCCTCTACCTGCTACAGCTCGTTTTGCGGCCTCGCGTGACAAAGTGCGCCCGACGTAACTGTTAGGGCGGTCTAGCAGATTTATTTGGGTTTCCTTGCCCATTATTTACCGTCCCTTCATGCGGTTGTTGATGGTTGTTTCAACAGCATCAATTATAGCGTGATATCCTGTACAACGGCAAAAATTTCCCGATAAATGATTTCGAATATCGTCTCTGCTTATGGGTTTAGTGGTGCGTAAAAGTTCAGCTGCGGTAACCAACATCCCTGGTGTACAGTAACCGCATTGCATAGCATTTCTTTCCACAAAGTTCTTTTGTAGATCTTCTATCTCCTTAGTTTCTGTCAGTCCTTCTACCGTGACGACATCGGCACCATCCGCTTGGACTGCGAGCATCAGACAGCCGCGTACGACTGCATTATCCACCCGAATGGAGCACGCACCACAAACACCATGTTCACATCCTAAATGAGAACCAGTGAGGCCTAATTCCATTCGAAGAAAATCTACAAGATGTTGGCGAACCGGAACGGTCTTGGTCATTTTTTCGCCGTTGACCGTAAGAGTGATTTCCATCGTAATTTCACTCATTACTGTGTCTCCGCTCGGTCTAGGGCGGTTCTGAGAACTCTTCCTGTTAGTACATTTTGTAAATGTAGTTTCATGGTTGAACTACCTTGTAGGTTCGTCATGGGGCTCAAGTCTTCCTTTAAGGATTCAGTTACAGTTTTGCAGCAATCCCCTGACCATGTTCTTCCAAGCATTGAGGCTATAGTTTTTTTGGCAAGCGTGGGCTTATCTTCACTGCCAAAATAGACTAATTTTAAATTTTTAAATGTTTTGTCTTTGACCTGTGCAATACATGCTATACCGGCCATGGCAAAGTCGCCATGCCTTTGAGCTAGTTCCATAAAAACTGAAATGTCCTCAGGGCGTTCCACTGGAATAAGAATTTCGACTAATAGCTCGTTTGGTTTCCGCTCAGTCTCATATAGTCCTTTGAAGAAGTCTTCGGCGGTAATCTCTCGTCTGCCTTTCAAGCTTTCAACCACCATAATGGCGCCTAAAGCAAGGGCGCAGGCTGGCATTTCGGCAGCAGGGTCAGCTAGGGCAATACTACCTCCGATGGTCCCGCGGTTTCGAACTGCAACATGTGCGACATGGGGCATTGCTTTACTTATTAGCGATAAATGCTTAGAAATAATGGAGGATTGAGCAACGTCTATGTGACGGGTAAGAGCTCCAATTTTAACGATTTCGCCTTCGAGGGTAATTCCTTCAAGGTCCTGCAGTCCATTAATATCAATAAGCGTATTGGGCTGTGAAAGGCGCATGTTAAGGGTTGGCATAAGGCTCTGACCCCCTGCAATTATACGCCCTTCCTCACCTAATTCATCTAATAGTTCTAGCGTCTGTTGTAATGAATTTGCTTTTATATAATTAAATTTGGGCGCCTTCACGCCTTTCTCCTTCTTGGAGTTAAAGAATTAGATGACATGTCATTTTCTAATGCTCCCACCTTAAGCTTTTAAGCGCAAGATGTAGAATAAACATTTTTCCCCGTTTTCAATTGTATCAAAACAAGGTAACCATAATTAGTATAAAACCTGTCTGGAGAAACTGACGTGGCGAATAAAGATTTACGAAACTGGATCGATGAAATTGAAAATTCAGGGGAATTGCATAAAATTTCGGGTGCAGAACCTAAGGAAGATATTGGCGGTATTGTTGATATTGTCCAGCGTAAGATGGGAAATCCAGCCCTTATCTTTGATGACATTCCGGGGTTTCCCAAAGGTCATAGAGTGCTAGCTAATCTCCTGACCTCTACACCAAGAATTAATTTAGCTCTCGGACTACCAGTTAATGCCTCAGAGATGGAATTGGTGCAGTGGTGGCGTAAATATATGAGTGATGCTCCTTCAATTCCTCCGAAGCAGGTAAATGGCGGGCCACTTTTAGATAACGTTTTGGAAGGTGGAAAAGTGGACTTAACATCTATTCCAACCCCCGTCTGGCATGAACATGATGGAGGCCACTTTATTGGAACCGCTTGCATGGTGGTGATGAAAGATCCGGATAATGATTGGATTAACTATGGTACCTACCGAATGCAAGTTCATGAAAAAAATGTGGCCTCCGTGATGATGTCTCCGGGTAAGCACGGTCGACTGATTATGGAAAAATATCATTCCCGAGGCGAGCCTTGTCCGGTCGCAGCTGCGTTTGGTATGCATCCAGCTTTATTTATGCTTGCAGGCCTTGAGATCCCATATGGAAAAAGTGAATATGAAGCCGCCGGGGGAATATTTGGCGAAGCCGTCGAAATTATAAATATGCCCAAAACTGGGCTGCCCGTGCCCGCGAATGCTGAAATTTCCCTAGAAGGTTTCATTCACCCTGATGATGAAGTAGTCGAAGGCCCACTGGGGGAATGGACTGGTTACTATGCTGGAGGCCAGAGACCGGAGCCCGCAATTCAAGTGGAAACAATGATGCACAGGGACAAACCGGTGCTCATGGGGGCTGTGCCGGCTGTGCCGCCGAATGATAATACTTATTACCTAGGTCATTATCGTTGTGGTGCTGTTTGGTCACAACTGGAGGCAGCCGGTATCCCCGAAGTGAGAGGTGTATGGGCACACGAAGCGGGAGGAAGCAGATTTTGGCTTACGGTTTCGATCAAGCAATTATATGGAGGGCATGCAAAGCAAGCGGGGTTGGTGGCATCTCAGTGCTTGGCGGGCGCCTACTGTAATCGCTGGACCGTGGTTGTGGACGAGGATATAGACCCAACTAATGTCAATGATGTTCTATGGTCCATGTGTACAAGGTGTGATCCCCGCGAAGATGTTGAGATTGTTTCAGGAGGTTGGAGTTCACATCTGGACCCAATGTGTTTTAATGACGAAACTGATCGCCGTAACGCCCGTGTAGTGGTCGATGCTTGCATTCCATTTCGCCGTCAGGAAACTTTTCCGATTGTTGCGCGTAACAGTGCCGAACTCGATTCCCGTATACGAGAGAAATGGGGAAATATTTTGCCGCATAGTTTTGTTAAGGCCGTAAAATAAGCCTCCGTATCTTTGAATAGTTCTCAAATTAACCATCACCTATGAGGTGCTGCCTGAATGGTGCTTGACGGGGTGCATTGGACGATTATGACGATACTATCTGAAGTGCGGTGGAAGTATTAAAGATTAATAATAAAAATTTATTTTTACCTTAAATTTTTCATGATAATGAGTGTTAAATGTTCTAGAGGCGAAATTTTGCCATAATTGAAATTTATGTTGGTCTGATGAAAGATTTAAAATTTGGTGTTCTATTTTTATTAGTGACCTATTTGTTTTCTTTTCCGCTCGTGAATTACGTAAGTGCGCAATCCGATGTTGAGAAAAAGAACGGTGTTTTGATGTCCCAGTTGCAGCTCAGTCATGCGGGAGCTAAAGGTGATATTAAAAAGCGGATGGAAAACATGAAGGCTATAGGCGCTGAAATGAAGAGAATAGGGCTAATAGTCCGGGGTCGAAATCCTTTTGATGGTTCCATAGTAGCAGCAGCCTCAGAGCGAATAGTACTAAATGGGCGAGGAGCGATTGGGTTGTTTTCTAAAAAGAATTATGAACGGCCTAGTAGAGCCT
Source organism: Rhodospirillaceae bacterium (assembly GCA_002719885.1). Lineage (GTDB taxonomy): Bacteria > Pseudomonadota > Alphaproteobacteria > MPNO01 > UBA2964 > UBA2964. Next base: position 38,771 of record PBFH01000032.1, read on the forward strand.
CGCCTAAAATTTGGCGGGACTGGGAAGAATTTGCTCGATCAATGAATGCTATGGTAAGAGCTGCAACAGTACTTGCCGAAGCTGGTCGTGCCGGAAATGAGAAGGCCGTGAAGTCGGGGTATCGGGCACTCGGGAAGACGTGCTCCGGATGTCATCGGAAATTCCGTGAAAGAAAGAAAAGGTATCCTTAAATTTTTTTTGAGAGCCAAATAGCTAATTTGGTTCCACCTTTAATTGCTCTGGATAAAGTTTTGTGGCCTGGTGTTTCTTCCGCCCCTTCTTCAATAGCCTTATCTCTATGAGCTAACTCGTCCATGCGGAACTCCTCTATCACAGCGCGAAGTTCGTTTTCATCATCACCGAGCTGTTTTGCCTGACTTTCATAGTGTTCGTCGATTACTTCTTCCACGGCTTGAGTGCATGTCATAGCTGCTTTTGGGCCAAGAAAAGCCGTGCCGGCGCCAAGCATAAAACCTGCTACGTGCCATAATGGTGAAAGGGCAGTCGGTCTAACCTTGCGGTCAGCGATTAATTGATTGAATTTATCCAAATGTCGTTGTTCCTGATCCATCATTTCTCTTATTGGGGCCTCGGCTTTTGTTCCAGAAAGAACAGCTAGCTGTCCTTCATAAATCCTAATTGCGCCGTGTTCTCCTGCGTGGTCCACACGAAGGATTGTTTCAACTATCTTCTCTGGATAAGGGTCACCAGGCATTCTATTTTCGCCAGTGATCTTTGATTGTTTTTGCTGTTTCTTTTTCATAGCGTAGTTTTAGAAAGTTTACATAGTGATGAAAATCCACAAATTAGGGAAAGTACTCCAGATATTAAAAAGTTATATCCAGCGAGAGAAATTCCGAACAAACTCCAGGCAACTTGATCACATCTTGCCAATGGTTGTGCTAACAGTTGGCGTCGGATTTCTTCAACTGAATTGCCGGTGATATTACCGGAACATCCAGTGGGCCCAGAAATCCAACCATATTCGATGGAGGCGTGGTATACGCCTATTAGAGCAGTTGTGGCAAATGCAAGGGATATTATACCTAGTAATAATCTTCTCCTATTGGGTAGTATTGGTAAAGAAGCAATTAGACATAACCCAAGCACAATGGCGTGGGGCCATCGTTGTGCATTACAAAGAGTGCAAGATATCAAGCCAGCAGAATATTCAAGAATCAACGCGGTTATAAGAAGGCTAGCAGATGCCATGCCAGCAATGATTACAGTGTTGTAATGTTTAAATGGGGAGAAAGAACTAGTTTTCATAATAAAGTTGATATGTGGCCTAAAAGGTCGAGGGTCAAGATAAACCGTTCTTTAAAAGAAATATTCTATGATTACAAATCCAGTAATAATAAGGAGGAACATTGCTGCCAACATAAGGCCTAATCGCTTTTCAATAAAACTCCTGATTGAAGGGCCTAAAAAAAATAATAAACCAGCGACTAAAATGAACCTCAAACTACGTGAAAATACAGAGGCTAAAGTAAAAGTTGAAAGGTCAAGTTGCGTTGCCCCACTAGCTATTGTAATCACTTTATAAGGAAATGGCGTAGTGCCGGCTATAAAAACGATCCAGCTACCGAGTTCGTTGTAACGTTCCTGAAATTTGGAGAAAAGCGCCGTATATCCATAAAGTTCTATGAGTGTTTTACCGATTGTATCATAAAGAAAATACCCAACGGCGTAGCCAAATAGTCCACCTAGAACCGATGCCAGAGTGCATGCCATCGCAAGGACTAACCAACGGCTACGTGTCGCAAGTACCATCGGGATTAATAATAGGTCTGGTGGAATTGGGAAAACCGAGCTCTCGAGAAAAGAAATTACAACCAATAACCAAAAAGCTTTGGGATGAGCAGAATAAGTAAAAACCCAGTCGTAAGATCGCTTTAGCAAGACCAAACCTTTCAGAGCCTTTGAACGGATATGTTTTTAGTTTATAAAAACTGTAAAGTTACATTAATTCTTTCATTTAAATTTATATAATATAGATTTAAACCTGTTCTGTTTTTTCATGGAATAAAAGACGACTTTGCTTGACTACAGGGCATAAAATTGGTCATTTTGCATGCGGTTGAATCATCAGCCCCTCTGGCGGAATTGGTAGACGCGCTAGACTCAAAATCTAGTTCTCGCAAGGGAGTGCCAGTTCGATTCTGGCGGGGGGCACCAAATTGTGGTTGTTTAGTCAACACGAATTAAAACTTTCCCGTCTAATGCCGTAAACCCAACGTATGTAAAGGCAATTTTTGAATTATTAGAAAAATCCATCCATGCCCTGTGTTCGTGCAGCTTCCACCCGGGGTAATTAAAATATTCGTCGAATAGGATCATAGTTCCAGATTGAAGTCTTGAGCCGATATGATCCAAAATAGTGGCGGTAGAGCTATAAAGATCGCAGTCAATGTGAGCAAAGCTCACTCTCCCATTCTTATCAACAAAAAATTCTGGCAGTGTTTCTCTAAATAGTCCGGGAACCAAGGAGACATTGGGGGGTACATTGGGCATTTTTTTTTGTTGAAATGCACCAGTGGTTTCTATATGGCCCGACCAATTTTCTGGCAATCCTTTAAAGCTATCAAATCCAAAAACAGTTGTTCCACCTGGAACTATTGATGCTATCTCACTAATTGTATTGCCGGTGGCAACTCCAAATTCCAAAAATAGGCCATCTGTAGGCGAGTTATTAATAGCAAAATGGATTATATCGCGATGGGTCCTGAATATCTGTGCTTCTGGCATCTCAGTTTGCACAAAATCTGCAGATTCTGAGCGGGCTCTCATTTGCAATTCGTACAGTAGATTGCGAGCATAATACTTATAAAAAAATCTATCTAAGAGGCGTTGAGCTATATTTCTTTTGGGTTTCAAAATGCTAACCCCTGAAATTGTTGCATTGCAATAAACTTTATAACCGAAACATACATAACCAAATTTACTGACACTAGCCTTTTTATAATTGACCTCAAGAAATAAAGGGGAGTTAAATTGTTTTAGGTAAATATTTTTAGAAAATTAATCTTGATTCTGAGATTATTGAGAAAGAATTTCTCTTTTCTAGTTCAGGAGTCTTTCGTGTTAGGAAATAAAGTTTCTTTGTTGATTGTTGCTCACAATGAAGAGTCGCAAATAGCTGATTGTATAGGCAGTGGTGAATTTGCCGATGAGATTGTGGTAGTTTTGGATAGATCGACAGATAGGACTGGGGCTATTGCGGAACAATTCGGTGCAAAGCTGATAATGGGAGATTGGCCTAATGAAGGGGAGAGGCGTTCACAGGGTATTTCAGCTTGTACTGGTGATTGGATATTGGAGCTTGATGGAGATGAACGTTTATCCAACAGACTCGTTAAGGAAATTATTACGACACTTCCAGAAACCGAGTTTGATTATTTTATAATTCCATTTAGGAATTACGTCGGCGGCCGGCACATAAAATTTGGGTGGGGAGCTTATAACGGCGTTGCTGCTAAGGCAGCATTATTTAGAAAAGGTAAGAAAAAATGGTGTAGTGGTACTGTGCATCCAAAAATTATATTGGACGGACGGCGGGGTAAAATGGTTTCAGAAATTGATCATTATGTTGATCAAGACTTATCCTCGATGTATCAACGCCTGAACAATTATAGCTCAGCAGCGGCAGCAGACAGTGTCGCTGCACATGATATTCCCTGCGGCTTAGAAGTATTCCGACGTTTTTTTAGTCGGTTTTTGCAGTCATATTTCGGCAAAAAGGGTTATCGAGAAGGGTATATGGGTATTGCTTTGGCAATGTTCTCGGCCATGTACCCCGTTTTGGCTTACGTCAAGGCTAAAGAAATTTTGGGAGGAAAATCTGATAGGGAATTGTAATTGGCTTTTTGGATAATTAATCTTTACGTCATAAATGTTATGCAGTGGATTTATAAAAGAGTTTAGAAATCCGTGGGATAATACATAAGGGTTTCAGTTTTAGAGAATAAAATCTCCTTTTTGCAAATAAATTTTTAAACATTTTTGATTTTGCGCCTGAAAACGTCTTTTTCCTATACAAGTAGAAATAAACTATCGGTTTGAATTGCTGAAAAAAATTATTTTCTTTGGGGTTCCTCGAACACTATTGTTCAACTAATACAGTTTCTAGTTTCGTCCTGATATCATCGGGCATCGGCACGGCTTTCCGTGAATTTATATTAAAAAACACACAAACAACTTCTTGTTTAGCTACCAGATTATTATTCTCGGAATTAGTCATTTGTTGACTTATAAATAAACTTTTATTCCCTAATTTAGTGAATGCACTTTTTACTGTTAGGAGTTCTCCTGCTGAGGCCTCATGCAAAAAATCCGTATTGGTATTTGCTATCACGGTTACAACCCCTTCCTTTTTCAGGGTTGCGTGACTCAATCCGATACTTGACCACAGATGAAACTCGGCATCATCAAAAATATGTGCATACCAGCGAACATTCATATGACCGAGGACGTCACAGTTCCAAGGGTGAACTACAGCTCGGTTCGTCTCCATCCATTTATTCATCGAAATTCTGTCCTCTTTTTATGCCTGGACGTTGTTTGATCAAATTGGCCCAACGTTCCAAATTTTCGAGGCCTTTTATTACATTTGGAAGGAGTACCTTTGTGCGTGCGTGGATACCAAAAAGGGCAAAATCACAAATCGTTATTTCATCTCCAACGCAATATGTTTGATCTTGTAAAATTTTATCCCATACAATGTAGTTTTCCATGAGCCTATCTAAAAATTTATCCCTAGTCGGGTTGTGGGGATGTTCCATTCGTCCGATAAATGATATTGCACCATAAGTTGGACCAACATCTGTGGCGGCATTCATCATCAGATTCCAAAATACCGCGCGCTTAGTAGGGTTTTTGGGGATGAATTTTCCAACTTTCTCTGCTAAATAGAACATTATTGCGATCGATTGGGGTACGGTAATTTCTTTACCTTCAGGGCCTTTGTCATCAATTATAACCGGCGTCATACCCATCGGATTCATAGTAAAAAATTCCTTTGTTTTATGCTCTCTTGCTTTCATGTCGATATTAATCAGTTTGTAATCCAAATTACATTCTTCGAGAGTTATTTTTGCTCTAATTCCGTTAGTCGTGGGGGCTGCATACAGTCGGATCATTTTATTTTTCCTTTAATGGGAATTTAGCGGTTTCGATTTCTAGAAAGAAAAATTAACTGCTACAGAAAGGTCCTATTCTGCAATCTTACTTGGCAATTTAAGAGAGTATCTGCCGAGTAAACGGATATCAGCATGGCACAGAGAGGACTCAAGCAACTGTTTTTTTCTAATTAACATTTAATTGTTATTCCTTTTAATTTTTTGAATACTTGTATGGATAGATATGTTTGGCAATAGACCGACCAAACTTATATGATTTGGTATTTTGGCATATTTTCGCATTGGGTCTAATATCAATCCTTTATCAATGGATATAGGAGACATTGATGGAATTTGGGGTTTTTGATCATCTCGATCGCGGAAACGTGCCGCTTGATGTATTTTATGAGATGCGTTTGAAGATAATAGAATTATACGATCGGTCAGGTTTTTACGGATACCACCTTGCAGAACACCATGCAACTCCGCTTGGAATGGCGCCATCTCCGAGTATATTTCTTGCCGCTGTTGCACAACGTACCAAGACCCTAAGATTTGGTCCGATGGTTTTTGCATTGCCTCTATATCATCCGCTAAGGCTAGCAGAGGAAATCTGCATGCTTGATCAAATGAGCAACGGGCGTCTTGAACTCGGCTTTGGAAGGGGAGCCTCTCCCATTGAAATTGATATATTTGGACAAGATCCAAAAGATTCCCAGGAGATATATCTGGAATGTCTGGATATTGTCATGATGGCCTTAAAAAATGGTCATGTGGATTTCCAAGGTAAATACTTTGATTTACAAGATGTCCCTGTAGCTTTGGAACCGATGCAGGATCCATTGCCGCCAGTTTGGTATGGCATCCATGCGGTTGATAGTGCGGCTCGTGCCGGCGCGGAGGGCCTAAATGTCATTAGCCTAGATACAGCACCTGAGACTGAGGCGATGCTGGCCGCATATAAGTCTTCCTTTAACCGTTTCCCTAGTAATAAGAAAAATCCCAAATTGGGAATCGGACGGTTCATCATTGTCGGAGATACGGATCACGAGGCGTTAGCAATAGCACGTCGTGCTTACCCAAATTGGCATGAGAGTTTCAACTACCTATTTAAGTATCGCGGGACGAGAAAGCCTAGGCACCAAAGGCCCGCAGAATTTGATGCGATAGCTGCACAGGGTCGTGCGGTGGCAGGCTCAATTGAAACGGTAACAGAGATGTTGACTAAGGAATTACAGATTTCAGGTGCAAACTACCTTGTAGGCCAATTCGTTTTTGGGGACATATCGTTTGGTGAGGCAAAAAAATCTGTTAGTTTATTTGCAGATGAAGTAGTCCCTAGATTGACGGGTCTATGATATCAATAGAATTCCTTTGCACCTTCTAGAGCCTTTACTCCAGCTTTTGCGACTTCAAGGTCTTGAGCACCTGTGCCAGAACCAACGCCAATAGCTCCTACTATCTCATCATTAACTATCAATGGAAGCCCACCTGGTAAATTAACACGTTCGCCATTTGTGACTATTGCCAATTTTAAATCGACGCCTTCCGGAATATCGCCGGTAGGAATACCATAGGCGGCTGCAGTTTCAGCCTTGCGACGTGAAGAGGTGTTAGACATGACGAACGCCCCATCCATGCGGCAGAAGGCCAAGAGATGACCGCCGGAATCAACGATGGAAATACATTGTGGAACATCTATTTGTTGAGCCTTGACAATGGCGGCTTCAAGAATCTTCATTGCACCTTGGCTGGTTAGCTTAAGCGTTTGAGTTGTGTCGGACATAATTTAATTCCTAGCTGTTGTATAAAAGTCTGCTGTAGGGCATTGAAGTAATTAAATTACAGGAGTGCTGGCAATAATGAAACTGCGCCCTTTCGGCAAAACCGGTTTGCAAGTTTCTGAAGTGGCCTTTGGTGGAGGGCGTTCAGGCGGTATTTTGATCAACGCGGGTGAAAAAAAACGCCGTGAAGCAGTTATACGAGCACTTGATCTTGGAGTTAATTGGTTTGATACAGCTCCACAATATGGTGATGGAAAATCTGAAGAAGCACTTGGCACTATATTGACGGAAATTCGAGAAAAACCAATGGTTTCCTCGAAAGTAAGGATAGACCTTAACTTATCAGAAAGTATTGTAAGTCAAGTGGAGCGAAGTGCTGAAAATAGCCTTAGGAGATTGAAACTCGATAGGATCGATTTACTCCAAATCCACAGCCCAATAACGACGACGGCGTCAGGGCGAACAATTACTGTTGATCATGTGCTTCGTCGCGGCGGAATTGCCGACAGCATGGAAAAATTACGTGATTTGGGAATAATAAATTTTATGGGTTTAACAGCCCTTGGTGATAATTTATCGACAATCGAGGTAATAAATAGTGGCCGGTTTGATGCTGCTCAAGTTTATTATAATTTAATTAATCCTTCTTCGAGTTGGAAAGTAGCTCCACAGAGTTGGTCGAGCTATGATGGTAGCGGGATTATGAATGCCTGCATCGCTCAACGAATGGCTATTATGGCCATTAGAGTATTCGCGGCAAGTTACTTGGCAACAAGGGTACGGACCGGGCGCGAGAGTATACTAACTGAGAATACGCATGCGGAATCTGAGGCTAGTAATACAGAGACTGTATTTTCTGTAATCGGATCTCAATTTGGAACTCGTGCGCAAACTGCACTACGTTTTGTACTTTCTAACAAAGCTGTATCGACAGCAATAATTGGTCTATCGGAGATTAGACACCTAGATGAGGCTTGCAAAGGAGCTGAAAAAGGGTCTTTATCGGAAGAAACCAATAAAAGGCTTTGGTCGCTTTATGATCGTGGGTTCACTTAAAATGCTATCAGGTACATAATGACTCAGATTTTAATGGTAAAAAACATACGGTATCAATTTCGTAGAACTCCTTAAACGGTGCGGAGCTACCGGTGGTGCCAAACTTAAAAGAGTCCAAAGTTGGAAAGTCTATATTGTTTATCGTTTTGTTAGTTTATAAGAATAAATTAAATAAATTATTATTTAAATCTCTCTATTGGAGGTATTAGTGTGCCAACGGCTCAATATTCAAGTCTCAAGGACCGCGTTGTCATAATTACAGGTGGTGGCCAGGCGCTAGGGCGTGCATATGCTCATGAGTTTGCTGCACAGGGTGCAATACCGGTTATCGCTGAGTTAGATGAACAAAATGGCGAACGTGTGGTTAGAGAAATAGAACAAAAAGGTGGACGTGCTATGAGTGTTAGGACTGATGTAGCAATTGAAGCCGAAGCAAATTCGATGGCAGAAACAGCGTTATCTGCATACGGCCGCATCGATTGTTTAATCAATAACGCGGCAGTTTTTTCAAGAATTACAATTGCACCATTTTGGGAGTTGCCGGTAGAAGAATGGCAATCAGCAATGAGGGTCAATATTGATGGAGCATTCTTTTGTTCACGCGCGGTTGTTCCCGCGATGCAGGAACGCCGGTGGGGGCGGATTATTAATATAGCCTCAACGACGGTACCGACCGGTCGTCCAAATTATTTACATTATATTACCTCAAAGTCTGCGATGATTGGTATGACACGTTCGATGGCGAGAGAGCTTGGGGAATGGAATATTACAGCGCATCTTTTCATGCCGGGAGCAGTTGAAACAGAGGTGGAACGGCCTTCTGTATCGGGAGTTATGTTTGAGAATCTTGCAAAACAACAGGCGGTGCAGCGTCCAGCGACTATGGAAGAATATGCAGGGTTTATGTTATTCTTATGTTCGGATGATGCGGAGTTTACGACAGGTCAAACTTTCGCTGCAAATGGCGGAATAGCCTTTCCATAATTTGAACAGCAGAAAAGATTTATTTACTGGGCCCCTGATCTTGGAGGGCTTCGATTGTAATATCTATCTGCGCACGAAGCTTGGTGAGCCAGTCGATAACTTCATCGAAGTCTTTTTCGGAATATTGTTCCTTAAATACTTCATTTTCTAACATGAGTTTGGCAAGTATTTCCACATATTTGAGTTGTTCGGGATCAAGTGGTTGCACTGGTTGTTCCTTTCCTATGTTATCAGGTGGAAGTAGCGCAGCTTGCCGTTTTCCGCAACCAATTAAGAAGATTCTCCTAGTGCGAACCATATAGGTTTTAGTCAAGAAGCATGAAAAAAGTGAACAAGGTAAGGATATGGAACTATTAATCGAATTTTTGACGGAAGGAACCACCCTGACGCTTGTAGGTTTCTCGGTACTCTGCGGAATTTCTTTTGTTGGTAGTTTCATTGCCGCGTCGTTGGGTTTAGGCGGTGGTTTGTTAGTCTTGGCTACAATGACTTTGTTTCTGCCACCAACAGTGTTGATACCAATTCACGCGGTCGTACAAATAGGATCAAATGGTTTCAGAGCATTGCTCATGCGTCGTGAAATTCTTACCTCCGTTATTCCAGCATTTTTACTTGGTACATTACTTGGATCTTGGTTAGGAGGTCTAACAATTTTTGCACTAGAGGTATGGGTCCTACAATCTATTTTGGGCATATTTGTTCTCTACGCTACTTGGACGCCAAAATTTCGCAGCTCTAATCCTGGCCCCGCAAAGTTTTTCGGGTGCGGCGTATTTGGGGGTTTTGCAACAATGTTTGTTGGCGGGACAGGCCCTCTTGTTGCTCCGTTTGTAAATGCAGCCTGCAAAGAACGACAACAAGTTGTGGCAACACATGCATCATTGATGACCCTTCAACATCTTTTTAAAGTTATTCTGTTCGGTATATTAGGTTTTGCATTTGGGTCTTATATTCCCCTGCTAATTGGCCTGATTGTCTTTGGGGTTTGCGGAACATTGATTGGAAGAAGGGTTTTGGATCGGTTGCCGGAAAGGGTGTTTCGCGTCGCTCTAAAAAGTATTTTAACTTTGCTCGCTGCCCGTCTACTCTATGCGGCTTGGAATAATTATTATGTTTAATCTTTGTCCGAGCTAAACCTTATGCGTAACCAAGTCGCACTAATATAAATATACTGAGTACCCATGTTTACAATGATAATTCTAAATAGATGAAAAGCCATTATTGTGGGCACAGCCATTTGCAGTGCTTGAGCTACAATAGCCATTTCCGCCATCCCGCCCGGGGCCGTTGCTATAATCATCGTAGCGAGGGGTAAGTCGAACATGTAGAAGATCGCAACTGCCACAGCACCCGATGCGGATATTATGAAAATTGCATTAATTAACGCAAAAGGGATAAATAGTTTATGACGTGCAAAGAACGCGCGCTCATAGCGTTCTCCAAGGATAAGGCCAAATAACAGTTGAGCTATATCGGTCAACCAACCGGGTACTTCCGAGAGTGTAACTCCATTTAAAGCGAGGGTCATACCAAGAAATAGCGGGGCAAGCAGGCAACCATTGTGAAACCTAAGACGCTCTGAAATTTCTCCTAGAATTAAGCCCGCGATTAGCCAGGGAATTAGGATGGAGTAGTCTAAGGAAAAGTCGGGTCGGTATGCTGTGGGTTCAACAGGAATACCACCGTAAGTTATTCCAAAAGGGATCACGATTACCAAGATTGAAACTCGCAGACTATGCGCTACTGCGACTGGTGGCATTGTCGCTCCGTATTTATCTGCAAGATTAGCCATAGCCATTGATCCACCAGGGATTGAAGCAAAAAAGGCCGACTTGCCATCAACTCCTGAAACCTTAGACATTACTAAGGCCCCTAAACCACCAATAGCGAAAGCCGATATTGTTGTNATAAAAATAGCGATGGAATTTGCGGCTAGGGCNGCTAGAACCGGCGGGGTAAAATAAATCCCGATAGCAGAACCTAATATTACTTGCCCAATTTGTCGTCCGTAGGGGATAGCGAATGCGCGAATGCCGAGCAAGTTGAGAGTGGCTACAGCAATCATAGGCCCAACCATCCATGGAATAGGCGTCTCGAGCCAAGATAGGATGGCACCAACGGGTACACCGAAAATCAAGGAGAGCACTACACGGGGAAGGTGATTTTTAGCGGTGGTAATTAAACTCATTTACTGTTGAATCTATTTAAATAATGGAGATATTCCAATTGTAAACGTTTAAACGAAGGCTGGCGACCCATGAGAATTGGCTATGCTCTCAGCGGCGAGTAAACCTATACAAAATGACTTAATTAATCCACCCACGTAAGAAGCCGAGGGGCCACCTTCTATCCCGCCAACTGTTGAACCGGCCGCATACAAACCCGGAATGGGGCAGCCGNTTNTGTTTATCACTTCCCCTTTCCCATTAACTGAGACTCCCCCAGAGGTAACAGTAATTCCAGCACAAAGTGGGATGGCATAAAATGGTGGTTTGATAATTGGGCGGGCTGAATATCTCGTCTGTGTTCTGGGTGGTGAGAGAAAAGCTTCTTTTTGATACAGAAATTTATTGTAAGATGTAATGGTCGTTGCAAGCTGTCTCGCATTCAAATCAGCTTTTTCTGCTAACCCCTGGATTGTGGAGGCTTTTAGAATAGTTCCACCTGCATCAGGAAGAGAGGGGTTGGGCGGCACGTTGTCCGTTGTTTTAGCTTCTTCCCAAACGTCAGAGTCAAAAATTGCTGTTGTTGATAGGGGATCATCTATGCGNGCTATGGAGTTTGCAAGNTAAATACCCCCAAGCCCTTCATCGGAAAACCTCTTTCCACTAGCGTTGACAACGATACTAGTTGAACAAATCACATCGACCTGTGGGTATGGCCATAATTTTTCGTTAGTCATTGCATCTCTGCTCAAGACATGTCCGTAAAAGCAATCCATTCCTGCTATATTTGCCCCGACTTCTATAGCCATCCTAAGTCCATCCCCAACCCCGGTGCCTGCGTTACGTCGTTGGAGTTTAGTTATTGAACAACCGATATATTTTTCAACAAGTTTGGGGTTACCTTGAAAACCACCATCAGCGATAACAACGGACTTTGCCAATAGGTCGTGATGAACTCCTTTGTTTGTTGCCTTAAGACCAAAAATTTTTCCATTTTCGAAATATAACTTTTCTGCCCTAGTTCCAAGTCTAATTTCCCCCCCATTTTTAACGAGTTTGTTAGCCATTTTTTTTAGGAGTAAGTTTGCTCCTCCAGTTTCCCAATCCAATCCCGCTCTCATTTCTCGTAGGGGTGAAAGCATGGGCATATGATCTATTCTTCTTGGGTGGTCCTCAAAACTGGCACCTTGAANTTTAAGCCAATCAATAGCCCTGCGGGCATTTTGTCCAATTGAAACAGCAAGATCTNTTCGGGCACAGCCGCCTGCATTGTTGATAATGGTGTTGGTAAGTTCTTCCGGGTTAGTCCACGGTGTATTAAAGGCGACATGANAAGACCCCGTAGAATAACGGGAATTGCATTGATAATTCTCATCTTCGCCCGCTTCCAATATCAGTGGATGTAGTCCGAGTTCGGCAGCTCTAATACCCACAGTCAGTCCCGCAAAGCCAGCTCCGATTACTATAAGGTCAAAAGACATTATTATCCTTATTATTCAATAAAAATTACGGTTGCTCCAGCGGTCTCAGAACTCGAAATCTGAATACCGGTCTTTATTTTTTTATGTTTAATAGAATTTTCCTCTAAAAATGTTCGAGTGTGATTTAAATTAATGGACCTGATTTTTATAATAGCTGGGAAGGGGTTTGAAGGCACATCAATTGCGTAGTTTTCTTGTAAAAATGTGCTAGTTGTAAGGACGAAATTACCTTCGCCTAAATTAAAATGGTAGCTTTCCAAATTCTTGACTGGGCTTATTCCAAAAAAGCGCTGGTAACGTTCCGCGGCCTCTGAGGGTTTATCGACTGAGACAACTATTTCTTCAAGTGATGAAGCACCGTTGCGATGTGTCATGTAACGTTCCTGCCACAAATAACTTTTTGTGAGATGCCTTATAGCAAGTACCCGTCCTTCAGGCATATCTGCGGGCGCTAGTCTTACAAGGTTAAATTTAGCTACTCGAGTTCCTNTTGGTGTTTCAAGTTTCCTCGACAGATTGTAAACACCATTTTTACTAAAACCCTCTGCACTAAGTCTCTCAGATAATGCCCTGGGATTATTGCAACCAAAAGCGAGGATGTGGATCCCTTCGTAGCGAGACAGAAATTGTGGGATTTTATTGTCATAAAGTTTTGGATTTATAATTCCCATTAATTCCAGATAACCCTGCTGAAGCATGACGCAGACATTTGCGCAGCCCCACTGCACTACCTCACCACCAGCGGTTATGGCACCNNAATGTTGTGATACCGGTGTTACACAAAATCCAAGATGCTCAAAAGATTTAGATGTGTTGGCAAGATCATGAACGATCAATGCGACATGGTCCAAACCTTGAATTTTATCTTGTCTGAGTTCAATCATAAATACTCCAGTAAATATTTAATTATCCTGCTTGATTTGCAAGAAACTCGAAAGGGCGGATATGCTAGTATATCGGATTAGTGCAGGAGCCGGANATGATTAATAGTTTTAGGGAAGTACTCAAAGACTTGCGCCAAAAGGGGCATGTAGAGGATATAACAAAACCGGTTGATATTCGGCACATCGCTGCATTGGTAGATGGGTCAGAAAAAGCCTTAGTTTTTCACAATGTTAATGACTACAGTATGCCAGTTGTTTCGGGGGTGGCAAACAGTCGAGAACGAATAGGAGCCGCATTTGGTTGCTCATATGAGGATGTTTATAAACTACTTGATCTAGGGCTTTCAGAACCCATTGAACCAAAACTTATAAATGGTGGTCCAGTGCGTGAAGTTTTTATTACCGATGATGAGGTTGACCTATTTGAATTGCCTGTGCCCCTTTTTTCAATTCATGATGGTGGGCCTATGATCACCGCCGGTGTGACAATCGCTAAGAATGCTAGCGGATCACTAAATGCAGGAATTTATCGTTTTTTGTTGCGGGAAAAGAACCTTACAGGAATAGATATTGTTACGCCTAACGATCTCCAACTTNTGGCATTAGAGGCTTTTCGCCGGAATGAGCCATTACCGATAACGATAAATATCGGGACACATTTAGCTATAAATGTAAGTGCTACATACAGGGCTCCAATGAATCAGAATGAATTGGCGATAGCAGGTGGCTTAATGGAAACCGCAGTTCGTCTTACACCGGGTGAGACAATTGATGTGCCGTGTATTTCGGATGCAGAGATTGTATTGGAAGCCGAGATTTTGCCAACAGGCTGGACAAAACCAGAAGGACGCTTTGGTGAGTTTACACGTCTGATGGGAGGGCTTCATTGGAACCCTCATGTTCGGGTCAAAGCGATTTCCATGCGCAGAGACGCCATGTATTATGCTCTTCACATGCCCTGGGAGGTAATTTTGCCTGGTGCACCCAACCGAGAGGCGGCGGTAAGACGCGCATTTAATGCAGCTAATATAGACTTAGTTAACGTTAATATTACACCTGGTGGATCTTGCTATTTTCACGCAATTGTTTCGATTCGTAAAAGGCCGGGAGATGCCAAACAGGCCATAATGGCTGGTCTCGTCGCTTCTGATATAAAACATGTTGTTGTCGTTGATGAAGATATCGATGTTTTTAGCGGTACTGATGTTGAGTGGGCAATTGCTACCCGTGTCCAAGCTGACCGAGATATCATCACGATTCCAGATCTTCGAGCTAAACCATTGGACCCAAGTTTACACATCACACCCGGTAGAACTCCCATAACAAGCAAATGTGGCATCGACGCAACGATCCCAGATGATTTGCCCCGTGAACGTTTTGAACGCATTGAATACGCCTACGCGGGACAGGTAGATATTAAAAATTATTTGGGCGATTCAGAGGCAGAAGAACAGGTTGGTCCGGTGGCTGATATTAATATTTTTGATCTCGCCTTACGCATAGAGGCCTTGATAGAAAAAAAACCATTATATTTTGATGCCCTCACTAAAAAATTTGAGGCAGAGGGATTCAAGGCAGTGACTAAGGCGCTAGGAGAATTACATTCTGCGGGTAAACTTTGGCAGGATACTGAAGGGCGTCTTTGTCTCACTGGAACGGATTTTGCGGCTGAGCCGCCACCTTCTCTTTAGATTTCAGATGAGTCGATTAACTTTTATTTAGAAGACTGCTGTCTCAACCACTCTTTTAAGGTTTTAACCGCTGATTCGCGTGCACGACCATTTGAGCCAACGGTTACATATCTTTTTTTATCTTTTTTCCACTTTGCGTTTTGGCTTATTCTTGTTTTGATTGGCAGATTAGGGTGATCAAACGCATGGTGGGCACCTTTGTATCCAATATATTTTGCTGGAAATCCGGCTTTTGCTGCACTCTCTATCATTTTTATGCAAGGTTTAGGCCACGTCCAATTGTCGGCTAAGCCAAGAAATACAAGTACAGGCGCATATGGTTCATAACGATCTTTAACTCGTCTTTTTAGTGTTATACAGCCTGGGTAGAAGGCTGCTGCGGCCTTAAATCGGTATCCTTCGCCAAAATACGCTACTCGGTCTTCGCGAAGGCTTGCCAACGCTGCCATGGCACCATTTGACCATCCAATTAAAAAAACCTGATTCTTATTTACGAACGGCTGTCTACTCAACCAAGCAAGTCCACCATATGCGTCAAAAGGACGATCATCAATAGAATGCAAAGGTCTATTTTTTTTCTTACACATTGTACGAAAACCACGAGGTGTAAATCCGTCCACAGCCAATACGATATAGCCCCATTCTAAGAAACGGTTTATCCATGATGCGGAGTTAGTCCTTAAATTGCCGGACCTAGTGTAAAGACCGGAACAGCCATGCATCATTACTATAGCGGGTGGTTTGTTAACATTTTTTGGTTTAAATAACTCGCCACGGATAACTGTTCTTTCATTATCCAAACTTATGAATGTTATAACCTCTCGGGCATTCAGACAATTTTGCGACAGGGTATAGAGACAAATGAATATAAAAGTTGATCCACTATATTTTGACATTGCACTAGATACTTTACTTTAGGAATATAAATTGTTTGGGTTAAATGTATCCAATAAAGTCTATAAATTTATTTAGCCAATTAAACTTTCATGGAAAAAAAGTTTAATTGATATAATATAAGGTTAGGAATTATGGGAGACACCTATGAAGAGGCTATATGAAAACACTGACGTTATTAAGCCCTTTCAGCCAAAAGTCCATAATCACCTAGAGTGTATTTCTGAGGCAATAACAGCGGCGGACCTTTTGTGTGAGAAAGAAGGTCTGACATTTACACCATTACGTCGTAAAGTTTTAGAATTAGTGTGGTCGAGCCATGGGTCTATTACAGCTTATGAGTTGCTTGAAGGTTTGAGGGAAACTGGCCGTAAGGCTGCTCCGCCGACGGTTTACAGGGCCTTAGAGTTTCTATTGGAAAATGGACTCATTCATCGGATCGAGTCTCTTAATGCCTATGTAGGCTGCGGCGACCCTAAACGCCGTCATGGCGGACAATTTCTGATATGCCAAAACTGTAAAACTGTTGCAGAATTAGATGACAATGCTATTGCTCGAGCGGTAATAAGCCGGGCCGATTCAATGGGTTTTACGGTGCATCAACAAACCGTGGAGGTGATAGGAAAATGTGCTGAGTGTGCCGCCGGATCCGAGAAGGCTCTTTAGCTTGGCTGACGGGGCGCTCATTCGCGCGACAGGAGTTACAGTTAACAGGGGTGGTAAGCCGGTTGTTGATAAAATCAATCTAGCTGTACATTCTGGTGAAATCTTAACATTGGTGGGCCCCAATGGTGCGGGTAAAACTACACTGATCAATGCTATTCTTAATTTGATCAAATGTGATGGTGGTTTGGTTGAAAAAAAACCAGGCCTAGTGGTTGGCTATGTGCCACAACAACTTGAAATTGATCCCACACTACCAATCGATGTAAGGCGATTTCTTTATCTCGGGACTAAGAAAAACCGACAGGATTTGGGACCGGTTCTCGAAGAGGTAGGATTTACGGCTTCTCTAACTACTCCTGTACAAGGTCTTTCAGGGGGAGAATTACGACGGGTATTGTTGGCTAGGGCTTTAATTCGGGAGCCAGAATTACTAGTCTTAGATGAGCCTACCGCTGGTATTGATTATATGGGGCAGGGCGAACTCTTTGAGCTGATTAGAACCATTCGTGATCGTCGCAATTGCGGCATATTATTAGTTTCCCACAATCTACATCTGGTGATGGCGGCGACGGATCACGTGATTTGTCTTAACACTCATGTATGTTGTGAAGGTAAACCCGATTTAGTTAGCCGTGACCCAGCATATATGCAATTGTTTGGAGAAGATACTGTAAATCCGGCGATGGCGTTTTACACGCACAAACATGATCACCGACATGACCATACTGGAGCTCCTGTTCCGGTTAGAGAAAAGCAAACGCATGGCGACGCCAATGGATGATTTTCTTTTATTAGCATTTGCTGCTGGATTCGGTGTGACGATGGTTGCAGGACCGTTGGGTTGTTTTTTGGTCTGGCGAAGAATGTCGTATTTTGGTGCAACACTCTCGCATTCTGCACTTCTTGGAGTGGCGTTAGGCCTCCTGCTTGGTATTAATACGTTGGTGGGAGTGATTGGGGTTTGTCTGGCGATTGCAATGACCCTCTATGCAATAGAGTCTGATTACAGGTTTGCTTCAGACACGATACTTGGCATTTTAGCTCATGGAATATTAGCGCTAGGATTAGTGGTAGCAGCCTTTCTAGAAAATGTCACCATAGATCTAATGGGGTATTTATTTGGAGATATTTTATCAGTATCACCGTTTGACTTAGTATGGATTTATGGTGGTGGAGCTTTTTGCCTCGTGTTGTTGAGCTTTATTTGGCGCGGGTTGTTGTCAATGACTGTACATGAAGGCCTCGCTTTTGTTGACGGAATAGAAGTAGGTAAAATTAGATTAATATTTATGTTAATGATTGCATTCGTGATAGCAATCTCAATGAAAATAGTTGGGATTTTGCTTATAATTTCTCTATTGATCATTCCGCCGGCGACGGCGAGAATATTTGCTCGAACGCCTGAGCAGATGGCTTTTTACGCGGTGCTTTTAGGTTGGGTAGCGGTGTTAGGAGGGTTGAGTGCTTCTGCGAATTTTGACGTTCCTGCTGGTCCTTCGATTGTCGTTGTTTCTATGCTTCTATTTTTCCTTGCGGCTATGCCGGGATTGGCAAAGGGTCGGATGTAAATTCGAGTTAAATCAAAAATGTTAAAAGCATGGTTATATGTTAAACTTGATAATTAACTTTATATCTTTAGTAACGGAATTTTGAAATGAACAAAGACCTAAGATCTTTCATAGGGGAAGCGCGCCAACTAGGGTCAGCATTTTACGCTAATGTATCAAGGCCCGTTGATCCAATTTTTGAACCTTGCGTAATACAACAGAAGTTGGCAGCAGAGGGGCGCTATCCAGTAATTCGTTGTGAGAAGGTCAATGGTTCTGAATATCCGCTAGTTACGAATGTTTTTGGAAATTATGACCTTCTTGGACTTGCACTGGGTGTAGATCCTCTGGAGCCTAAAAGTGCGATTTTACAGCGCTTTATTCAAGGGGAGGCTAACCCCATTCCTACTAAAACTGTGCAGCGTGCGGACGCCCCCGTAAAACAACGTATTTTCATAAATGAAGATATCGACCTATCGAAATTACCCATCATACATCATGCCGAGAATGATTCTGGTAAATATATCACAGTTGGGGTTCTGGTCGTCAAAGACCCAGACACCGGTGTGCTTAATGCGGGAATGTATCGCCACGAATTGCAAGGAAAAAATTTGCTTGGCTGTATGTTCAATCCCGCCCATCACGGTGGCTACATATATCGGCGCTACAAAGAACTAAACAAGCGCATGGAAGCAGTCCTATTTTTAGGTCATCATCCTGCGGCTCTTATTGGAAGCTTGTGTGAAGGGCCAATGGATTTAAGCGAACTGGAAGTAATGGGAGGAATGTTAGGTGAGCCACTAGAGGTTGTTGATGGTGAAACCGTTGATATTCCCGTACCAGCTTTTGCAGAAATTGCAATTGAGGGCTATTTAGATCCATCCAATGAAACTAAAGATGGTCCTTTTGCAGAGTTCACGGGGTATTATGGTCCTGCAAAAGATCCGGTGGGCATGATGAATGTCACAGCGGTTACAATGCGAGAAGATGCAATATATCATGACCTAGATCCTGCCCATCAGGAACATAACCTAGCTGGTACATTGAGCCTTGAGAGTACAGTGTATGATAACGTTAAACATCTTTGTCCGACTGTTACTGGGGTCTATATGCCAGTTTCCGGATCATGCCGATTTACCGTCTATGTCTCGTTAAAAAAAAGAGTGCCCGGAGAGGGTAAATCCGCGGGTATGGCGGCGTTGACAGCCAACCCAAATATAAAAATAGCTATTGTAGTGGACGATGACATCGACATTTACGATGAACAAAAGGTATTGTGGGCAATTGCCACCACTTTTGAAGCGGACAGGGATATGGCAATAATACCCAACGCTATGGGCTCTCATTTAAATCCAGCGGCATATGGAGAGGTGCGTACCGAATCGGGCCCCATGAATACAAAAGTAATCATTGATGCAACACGACCGGCAACTCTTCATTTTGAGGAGCCCATTAAGCCGCCAAGGGAGGTATGGGAGAAAATTAATTTGAAAGAATACCTAGATTAGGAATTGAGTGGATTGTTCCAAATAACATCATCATCTATCTCGGTAACACGTTGGGTGCCAATATATGCCATAGTTCTTTTCATCTCATCTTTTAACAAACTAATAGCTTTAACCGCTCCGGCTTCACCTCCTGCGGCTGTACCGTAGAGAGTTGCGCGGCCGGCAAGTACAGCATCGGCGCCTAGCGCTAAACATTTTACGATATCACTGCCTCGCCTAATACCGCTATCAACAAAAACCGTCATTTTTCCATTCACTGCTCTTACAATTTCAGGCAGTACTTGCACGGGTGCGGGGGCGCTATCCATATTTCGTCCACCGTGATTTGATATGACGATGCCATCAACTCCGTGTTCAATGGCTTCGGCAGCATCGTCAGGCCGCATAATTCCTTTAATAAGAAGCTTTCCTGGAAAAATATCGCGTAGGCGGTCGACGTCGTCCCAAGACAGTTTATCTGCTCGTTTTGTCGTTGGTTTTTTATCTTCTAATTTTGAAACATTACCAGTTATTGGCATCTGATAGCCTTTGGGATAGTTGACATGTCGTGGCATGCCACCGTTTAAAAAATATCGTCCCATAACGCATGATAACCAAACGGGATGAATCAACATATCGATTAAAGACTTTGTATTTAAAACATAAGGAGTAGCAAATCCGTTGCGCAGATTGTGCTCTCGATTTGCGCCATGACCAATATCGACAGTCCAAAGTAATGCCTCAAAACCATTTCTCGCCGCTTTTTTTACCAATTCATCCGAATAGTCTTTTTCTTTCCACATGTATAGCTGCATCCAAAGCCGTCCGCCCGCTTCATTAGCCAGTTTTTCCATGGGAGTATTAGACCCAGTTGCTAGGGTAAAAGGGACCCCAGCCCTTGCTGCTGCCTTGGCTAGTTCGAACTCACCTTCATACCAAGCTAAACCGGCTGTTCCCGTTGGTGCTATTGCTAAGGGCATCGCGGCAGGACGATCAAAAATATTGGCGTCTAGTTTTACATCCGAAATATCGGTAATAACCTTATTAAGTAACTTTATTTCTCTCATAACATTTAGATTATTACTTAGAGACATCATGTCCTCGGTGCCTTTGTCAATATAGTCAAAGACACCCCTTGGAAGACGTTTCTTTGCGACGTTTCTAAGGTCCGCAATATTATAACAATGGTCTAATTGGCTCATTTACACTTTCCAAAATAATATATGCAGCGAACAATGGATTTTGCGGTCACGACAATCTGTTTTTCAACGGTGTTTGCAATCACAATTTTTTATATGAAATATGCGCTGCGCGATATCACCTAAGATATTTTTTTTATCCTCATCTAGAAGGGGCGTTTTTTCAATTATTGAGCAGGGTTCAAGATCGCCAAAACTAAAAGGATAATCAGATCCCATCATTATTTTCCGGGAACCAAACATTTCGCATAAATATTTTAAAGTCTTTACATCATGAACAACCGTATCATAGTAACAAGATTCTANACNCGCNCTCGGATCCCCTAGTTCTGGGTTATGGTNGTGATTTATCTGCATNCGACCNAGTAAAAATGGTAGTCCGCCTCCACCGTGNCTTANNACGAAATTCATCCCGNAATATTTCTGTAAATGTCCGGAAAATATCAGGCGTGACATGGCAGTGATGGTATCTAGACCACGTCCAACTGTGTTGAACAAGCCAAAGTCATTCAATCGGGGGTCCCCACACCCAAACATAGGATGCAAGTAAATAGTTACCTTGCGATCTGATGCAAGTTCCCAAAATGGGTCTAGATCGGGATCATCTAAGTTGCCTGTTCCACCCTTTGGCTGTGTGCCAATCATAGCACCGTGAAAGCCATCGTCTAGGGCGCGTTCTAATACCTCCGCTGCCATTTTACCATTCTGCATGGGAACGCTGCACAGCGGAACAAATCGATCCGTCTCGGAACAAGCTTTTAAAAGATGATCATTGATAAATAGGCTCCAATTTTTTCCTTCATCATCAGAAATTTCGTAACCGAAACTGTCGAGCCAGCCGCCACAGACCATAATATCAATTCTTTGTTTATNCATCCATNCCACCCTTGTATCGGCTTGGCGTAATTTGGGTAGAATAGGCCGTGTCAAGGGTCCAGCAGCGAATCCGAGTTTCCAAATCTCATCCTCTTTCATGCAATCGATATTCGGAAACATGTTTCTACGATTATTTAGATCCTCGAGCATTGCTTGCGGGAGGTAGTGGGCATGGGTGTCGATTATCATGAGAAAACTTATTTTTTCATGTCCGATGCAGTGTTGACCATGGAGTGCAGGGCACGCGCGTAGTCGATGGCACCAAGCTCATCCATGTTTGGAGCGACATGGAGATATTCTTTTAGGCCGAGGATTGCAGGACGGGGCCGGCTCAAAAGAATTTGGCAGAACTTCTCAACTTCAGAGTTTAATTTATCGGCATTAACCACTTGACTAATNAAGCCGTATGAAAGTGCTCGTTCGGCGTCAATAAACTGTGCCGTATAGGTCATCCATAATATTGCATTTCGATTAATACGATCATAGAGCGCAGACATTACCATCGTAGGCATTACGTTGTGCTCTATTTCAGGAATATTGAAAGTTGCNGTGCTACTAGCAAAGGAAACATCGCAAAGAGAAGCCACCGCGGTTCCAAATCCCATGCAGCGGCCTTCTATTACCCCGACNACTGGGACTTGAGNATTTCGGATAGCCTTGTAACAGTTAAAAATNGAGTCATATTCTGGTCTNCGCTTATAGGCTTCTGNNTCTGGTTTTCCCGCATCTTTATTACGCGCTCGACCGGTACAGAAATCAGGGCCGCTACTTNTCAGNAAGACCATATCAGAAGTTTCATGCGCNGAGAGCATCGCTGNTGAAAGTTCGGCGGCCATTGCATCAGAACAGGCATTGTCTTCCCGGTTAAGGGTAGCTTCCAGNATGCGTCCATTTTGNTCNATTATAAGTTCATTNNTCATTTATNACCTCGAATTACTTAAAGTCAGAAAATTTTATCACCCATTTATTAGGCCTTCGATATCACGCACCCTCATGGGAATTATCTCTATAGACTTNCCAAGTGGTGATAATGCATCATTNACNGCACTTGCTATAGCGGCTGGAGCNCCAAGATANCCNGACTCTCCAGAACCTTTTTGACCAAATGTAGTCAACGGTGATGGTGTATAATGCTTCATGATATCAATCTTGGGGATTTCATGGGATGAAGGCAGTAAATAATCCATAAAAGAACCTGACAGATGCTGTCCACCTTCATCATATTCAAATTTTTCATAAAGTGCGGCGCCAATGCCGTGGGCGATACCACCTATAGTCATGCCACGCACAATATCCGGATTTAAAACGGTTCCACAATCATGTCCCATAAAATATTCTAAAATTTTTACCTGNCCAGTATCAGGGTCAATTGATANAAGAGGAATATGGGCCTCAAATGCATAGCAGGGGTACATTTGTACTGTNCCATCATCAGCAGGCAATGCNCCGCCGGTTGGTACTTCCCAAGTATGTTGGGCCTGCAAACCGGGCTCCGAACCTAAAGGCATTTTATGATAATTACGGTGTGCTATATCGATTAGCGTATTCCAGTACATTTTTTTGTCGNCGTCATCGATCACTGAAATATCACCACCATCATAACACAATCTATCCACAGGCAGTTGGAAGTTATGTGCGGCAATTTCTAAAAGTTGTTTTTTTATTTTTTTTGCTGCTTCTGCTGCGGCTCCACCGAGCATTATAGCCATTCTACTACCAACTGGACTATTTGAAGGTAGAGCACCTAAAGATTCTGAATGAACTGCGCGAACTGTATCCGGGTCCCTCTGGAGTACCTCTCCTATTACTGATGCGAGCAAAGTTTCATGGCCCTGGCCAGAACTAGATGTTCCCATCATTGCGGTAATAGATCCTAACATATCAACCTTAATCAAGCAGGATTCCATCCAAGTCGTTGTATCATTTTTGGGATTGAGGAATGGCTCAAATGATGAGTTTCCACCAGATGGCTCTAAGCAGGTAGAAAGTCCTAAACCAGCAAGTGTCCCGGAAGATCGCAATGAGTTGCGTTTTTCAATCAAGCCATTCCAGTCGGCGGTTTTTTGAAGCCTCGATAAAACGTTGAGGTAATCACCGCTATCATATTCTGATCCAGACGGAATTTTGTAAGGAAACTCATCAGGCCTTATGAGGTTTCGACGTCTAATTTCATCNCGATCCAGTGCGAGTTTAGCGGCCACTTTGTCCACCATTGTTTCGATTGCGAAATTTGTAGGGGCCTGCCCAAATCCTCGAACGGCTTCTTGGCTGGTTTTATTTGTCGTCACCGAGATAGCATTATAAGAGGCGCTTTTTATTCGATAAGGGCCCACAATTGCACTGACGGGTTTGCCAAGTTGAAGTGGTGCTCGACCTGGGTAACAGCCTGCATCATCGGTGGCCTTAATACGCATAGAATTGATTATGCCTTCATCAGTAAAGGCGACTTCCATGTCGAATATACGATCCGGTCCGTGCATTTCACCACCTGATAAATTTTCCAGTCTGTCTTCATTGAAACGCACCGGAGCACGCAGTTTACGAGTTAGATAGCTGACAATAACAGTTTGTCTAATACCGCGTTTAAGCCCATATGACCCTCCAACGTCTACATCAAAATGTACGTTGATTGCGTTAACCGGCAAACCTAAAGCCCTGGCAATCTGCTCC
Organism: Rhodospirillaceae bacterium; assembly: GCA_002719885.1. Taxonomy (GTDB): domain Bacteria; phylum Pseudomonadota; class Alphaproteobacteria; order MPNO01; family UBA2964; genus UBA2964. The sequence continues at coordinate 63,272 of PBFH01000032.1, forward strand.
GGATATTTTGGCATTTGGATTGATGCCCAAACGTCAAGGACGTTTTTGCCTTCATCCCATTTGGCTGTGACAACAAAAGTTTCTATCGGTATAGTAGAATTTCTACTCCATTTTACTCTGAATTTGAGCTTATTGGACGAGGCAGAAAAATCCTCATCCACACTACCCCAAACCCAGGTCTTGTCACAAAGAATATTGGAGCCATGTTGCGGATGAACCATAGGAGCCCCTGGTTTAATAGCNTCTTCCGGGTCGATGACAAAGTCCAAAGGGTTGTAATCGACGTTAACAAGTTCAGCGGCATCCTCCGCNATGTGGCGCGTTTCTGCCACGACGGCGGCAACCCATTCACCAGCATAACGTGCACGTTCATGGGCGAGTGGTATGCGTTTGACATTTGGCAGGTCGAGGCCGGACAAGAGTGGATTAATATTGTTGAATAACTCTTCTCCCGTTAGAACGTATCTAACACCTGGCACTTTTAATGCGTCATCTGCATTAATAGATCGGATTTCTGCACAGGGGTATGGGCTTGTAACCATTGCAACATGAAGTGTACCGGGTAGTTTATAATCGGCTGCAAAATTTCCACGTCCCGTGATAAATCTCCTGTCCTCGGTCACACGACGTTTATTTGTAATNTATCTGAAATCCTTATTTTTAGTCTCATTTGTCATCAGGAAGTCTCTCTTAACTTCTTAGATGCTAATTGCACTGCTTCTACTATTTGCTGATATCCCGTGCATCTGCAGAGGTTGCCCCCGATGGATTCTCTAATTTTCTCCTCAGTTGGATTGGGGTCTTCTTTCAGTAATGCATGCGTTGCAATCAACATGCCTGGGGTGCAATAGCCGCATTGCATTGCGTGTTGTTCCCAAAAGGCGTCCTGCAATGGACTGAGGTCACCTTCTGGCCCTTCAAGACCCTCAACTGTTGTAATTTTATGGCCATCCGCCATAACGGCAAAAACCAAACAAGATCGAACAGGTTGACCATCTAGGATGATTGAACACGCCCCACAGACACCATGCTCGCAGCCAATATGCGTGCCTGTTTGATCGAGGTTGTCACGGAGAAAATCTACCAATGTCATCCTAGCTTCAGCGAAACCCGACACTTCGCGCCCGTTTAATTCTAGAGTAATTTTGTGTTCGCTCATCTTAAAATGCCCTTCGCCCGATCTCTCGCATCACAAATTGCTCGTGTTGCCATTACTTTTGCTACCCTGCTGCGATAGTTAGCATCTGCATGCACGTCTGATTGTGGCTCAATCAAATTATGAAAATCATTACAGGTAACCTTTATCAGCTCATCGTTGAGGTTTTTTCCTAACATTAGTTCCTCTTGAGGTCTGAGACGCACAGGAGTTGGTGATGCTCCACAAATAGCAAGTGAAATCTGTTTACAATTATCGCCATCGTCCAAAAGTATTTGTGCAGCGGCTGCAGCTAAAGCATAATCGCTGTCTCTAATACTNACTTCGTGAAAACCAAAACCAATTTTTTCTCCAGNCCAAATAGGGAAACGAACCTCGACGAGACATTCGTCGGGAGCTAACGATGTCGCCATAGCTGACTCAAAAAATTCATTAGCGGGTATATTTCTTTCACCTCGAACGCTTTTGACTGNGATAATTGCTTCCAAGGTTTGCGCTATTAATGGTATTTCGGCGGCTGGGTCAGCATTGACTAAGCTACCGCCAATGGTTCCTAAATTACGTGTTTGGGTGTGCCCTACATGGGACAGTGCTTCAGCGAGCAATGGTAATTTTTCATTCACGATATTTGATGATAATGCTTCAGCCTGTCTTGTCCTTGCTTTTATCACAAGCAGACCATTCTCGATGGTTATGCCCGCGAGTTCTTCTACTTCATTTATATCTATCACCTTTGACGGGCGTGCGAGGCGCATAGCCATTAGAGGGATAAGGGTCTGACCGCCAGCAATTATACAGGCCTCTTCACCGAATTCTGAGAGGGCCTTACAGGNTTCATCNAGCGTTNTTACNCTTATATAATCAAAAGAAGCAGCTTTCATTTNNNCTATTTATATAGCTATAAAAATTTCTTAAACANATAGTTTTAANTNGAGCCANCATGGATATGGAGCGACTNGGGGGTTGTCAACATGTCACTGTATGGTATGGCAAGTAAAAAAATTATTNAGTGATATGAGNGATACANAAAATGANCAGCCTTAAAAGAGACTATCCNGATCTTCACGATCATATAAANGCATTAGATGAAGCAGGGCTNCTCNTCACAGTAAATGAGCCGGTCGATAAAGATTCTGAAATGCACGCACTGGTGCGTTGGCAGTTTGTGGGTGGGTTAAAAGAAAGCGAACGCAAGGCTTTTCTTTTCACAAATGTTGTGAATGCCAAGGGAAAGAAATATCACCTTCCAATTGTCGTCGGTGCGCTTGCGGCGAATCAGGATATCTACAGTATTGGTATGGGTACATCGGTGGGAGACATTGGAAAAAAATGGGATGATGCGATTGCTAATCCGATTGAACCGACAATTGTAAAGGAAGCACCCTGTCACGAGATAATTTTAGAAGGTGACTCTCTTCTTGGCGAAGGAAACGGCATTGATTCCCTTCCAATACCGGTTTCAACGCCAGGGTTTGATGCTGCCCCAACGCTTACCTCCACGAACGTAGTAACTCGTGACCCCGAGACTGGTATTCAGAATATGGGAACCTATCGGGCGGCTTTAAAGGCAGCTGATCGAATGGTTGTCCGTATGGCAACGAGAGTGGGTGGTGCGGGTGGTTATGCACACTATAAAAAGTATCAAAAGCGTGGTGATAAAAAAATGCCGGTTGCTGTAGTCTTAGGTTGCCCGCCAAAAGTAGCTTTTATGGGCCCGCAGAAATTGCCCTTAGATATAGACGAGGTAAATGTTGCTGGTGGTTTGAGCGGAGCGCCAATCAATATGGTTCGAGCTCGAACGGTTGATTTGCTGGTGCCAGCGGAATCAGAATTAGTGATTGAAGGAATTATTGATACCGAAATGGTAGAGCCAGAGGGACCATTCGGCGAAAGCCATGGTCATGTGGCTTTAGAAGAATTTAATATGCCAATGCAAGTTACGGCGATTACGCATCGGAAAAATGCGATTTTGACCTCCTATATCAGTCAAGCAGCCCCTTCAGAATCTAGTGTCATTAAACGGGTAGCGTATGAACCTCTTTTTCTCGCTCATTTGCGAGACGCGCTAGGTATCAAAGGTGTTAAAAAAGTTTCCCTGCATGAACCGCTGACTGGTCTATTGCGAGTAACAATTGTAACCGTTGATAAGGATACTCCCAAAACCGAAATTTGGCGTTCGCTATATGGAGCTGCTTATTTCAAGGGAGATTGCAGCAAGGTTTGTATAGCGGTTAATGAGGATATAGATCCGGATAATGCTGATGCTCTTCTTTGGGCTATAGCATACCGGTTGAATCCAGTTGATGATGTTATTACGCTTGCTCACCGAGGGCAGGGTCATGGACCAAAACGTGAGCATACAGGAGAGGAAGACTCTACCCTTTTGATTGATGCAACAATGAAAAGTGCTATGCCGCCGGTTGCCTTACCTACAAAAGAATATATGGAAAAGGGTCTAAAACTATGGAACAAGCTGGGTCTACCACCAGTGCGACCAATGCCCCCTTGGTTTGGCTATTCGCTTGGTGATTGGACACAAGAATGGTCTGATGCGGCTGAAAGGGCGGCATCAGGTAATTATTTAGAAAACGGGCTCCGCACTTTGCAAAGACAGCAGAGCAATCTTGTTCCAGAGACTTCCGTTCGGGATGCGGAGATTGGCTGGGAAGAAAAAGAAAAGATTTAAAAAAAACCGTAGCAGATATTTAAAGGTTTGACATAAAATTATTGCCAATACAGTATGCGCCTGTGCAATCAGGGGTTTAACCCCGACACTACCTAAACAGTAATTTTTAATCCTTTTGGGGGGACAAAGATGAATAAATCAAGTTATGGTCTAGGAATTGCTGCTGCTGCTATTGTAGCGGTGACGGCAACCTCGACATTTGCAGGAGAGAAGACACTTAAAACGGTCACTGCTTTACAGCAAACTAATGTTTTGGCTAAATCCTATTTGAAGACCTTTGTAGGGCCTGCTAATACATTAGGCAAAGGGCTAATCCAAGTCAAAAATCTCGGTGGGCAAGAAATTGTTCCTCCTAGAAAAGCAGCCGCGGCGTTAAAGCGGGGCCAATTTGATATATTAAGCTGCCCGACTGCCTATTATATAGGCACTGTACCTGAAGGTTATGGACTGCTTGCAAGTAACCAAGGTCCTTCGACTCTACGTGCAAATGGAGGCTTTAAACTGCTCCAAAAAATTTATAAGGAAAAGGCTGGCTCTCATTTGTTGGCTTGGGGAGAAAACCTTACTTCCTATTATATGTATTTGGCGAAGAAACCAAAAATGGGTAAAGATGGTGTTCCGAATCTCACGGGTATGAAGATGCGCGCAACTGGTACATATCGACCTTTATTCCGTGCTCTTGGTGCGACGACAGTGAATATCAAATCTAGCGAAATTTTTACAGCTATGCAGCGTAAAACTGTAGATGGTTATGGTATGACTGACAGTGCATTGATTGCAATTGGCTTGCAGCCCGTAACAAATTACAGAGTTTGGCCTAATTTTTATGTGACAAACCAAGTTGTTACAGTGAACCTTAATACTTGGAATTCTTTGACACAAAAACAACGCGATTTCTTAAACAATTTGGCCCTGCATTATGAGACTTCCTCAGTTCTCTATGTGGAGCTTGAGCGACAAAAAGAAGAAATTATTATTGCTAAAACTAACAAACCAAAGACTATTAAGCTTAAGGGAGCGGCAGCGCGAAAATATTTAGCGACTGCATATGCTGAAGTTTGGAAGGAATTAAAGAAACGTTCCAAATATCATGATCAGCTTAAACCCCTCTTGTATGTCCAAGGAAAACCAAATCGGCAAATTGATTTTGGCGATGACCGTTTAATAAAATAACGAGCTTGGGGTAATAGGGGAGTATTGCCGATGCTTGAAGCCTTTGATAGGCAGCTCGGTATAATTGTGAGGGCACTCGCGTGGTTTGCGTGTGCCCTTATTCCCTGTATGTTCACAATGATTGTGATCGATGTTTCAATTCGGTCACTTGGGTTTAGACCACCACTTTTTACGTCCTCTGTGGTAGAGTATGCATTATTATATCTCGCAATGTGTTCTGCCCCATGGCTAGCACGTGAAAAAGGCCACGTGGTTATAGAAGCTCTCATTACAGTTATGCCAAATTTTATCCGCGTGCCGCTGGCTAAAATTGTTTATTTGACGACAGCATTGGCTTGTTTTTTGTTCGCATACCTCTGTTGGGGAATTTTCGCTGATTATTGGGTAGGCGGAGAACTTGATGTGCGCGGTGTAGATATGCCTTATTGGCTCCAATTTTTGCCTTTGCCAATATGTTTCGCGCTAGTTGGCCTCGAATTCATAATGTATCTGATAGGATTGCGTTCCTACTATTCTTATGATCTTGGTGAAGTAAAGGACGAACTTTAATCATGGAATGGTACGCTGCAGGGGGGTTACTATTGGGGTGTGTTGTCGGCGGCATGGCCCTTGGTTTTCCCGTGGCTATTACCTTCATGATTACTAATGTCATCGGGATCTTTATGTTTTCTGGTGGTTGGCCTGTTCTTCCACAAATTGCAGATAATGCTACGAATCTAATAACATCGTTTACTTTATCACCAATACCAATGTTCATACTGATGGGCTCTATGTTTTTTCATACTGGCTTGGCCTTAAAGGTATTCGATGCGCTAGATAAACTTTTAGGTAAAATTCCCGGCCGGCTCTGCTATCTGACAGTGATTGGTGGTTCCCTGTTTTCGACCCTTACAGGTTCGACCATGGCAAACACTGCAATGTTGGGATCGTTGTTAGTGCCGGAAATGACTAGGCGAGGTTATAATAAAAAAATGTCCATGGGACCCATTTTGGGCACAGGTGGTCTTGCCATGATCATTCCACCGTCTTCATTGGGCGTTTTACTGGCAAGTATTGCACAAGTAGATGTGGGTCGGCTTTTGATCGCTGGATTGCTGCCTGGCATAGTGTTGGCTGCTCTTTATGCAGGAATGATTACGTTTCAGCTTTGGCGTGATCCATCATCTGCACCCACTTATGATGTTGAACCGACTTCTTGGCGCGAAAAGGTTTACCAAATTGTCGTCAATATTCTACCTATGGGCTTGGTAGTTTTCATGGTCATTGGCTTTATAGTCCTTGGTTGGGCAACGCCATCAGAATCCGCCTCCTTTGGTGTTGTTGGAGTTTTTATACTTGCCGCTGCAAGACGAGTTTTAACATGGAAATCCTTTAGTACATCTTTGATGGGGACAATCCGTGTTGCTGGTATGGTATTCTTTATATTGATGAACTCGACTGTCTTCAGCCAACTTTTATCCATGTCAGGTGCTAGTAAAGGTTTAGTAAATTGGGCAACAGGGTTCGAGGTTGCACCTATCATAATCCTTACATGTATGTTTCTTGTTCTTATCCTTTTAGGGATGTTCATGGATCAAGTATCTATGATGTTGATAACAGTCCCGATTTTTTACCCGTTAGCGATTTCTCTAGGCTATGATCCAATCTGGTTTTCTCTTATTGTTTTAATGTCTCTTGAAATGGCGGCTACAACTCCACCATTCGGCCTTTTATTGTTTATAATGTTGGGGATGGTGAAGGGGACTACCTTATTTCAGGTTGCCGCTGCGGCACTGCCATTTCTATTTTGCGACCTAATTTTGATAATTATTCTTGTCGTCGCTCCTGGCTTAGGCCTTTGGTTGCCTAGTCTGATGGGTTAGCAGTTACTTATCTTAGGCCATCCACCCCTTTAATCTCACTAGATTTAAGTCCGCCGACACGGGCATTGAGTTGACCTCGGTTAGCGTAACAACAAACTACTGCTATTTCATCGGGAAGTGGTGCATCAGCAATCATAACGGTCATGGTGTCATAATGTGACCGAACATAAAGCGCATCTTTGTGCGCCAAAGGAACATCTATAACCCCCCCGGCTTCCATCCTCTTTGAAGTCGAGGGAATCCAAGCCTCGCCACCACCAGCGACCTTTCGCATTTTGTCTCCAAAGAGGGTTGTTACCATAGCCGATCCATGTTGTTGTTCGCCGGCTACGCCAACAATTGAAGCTTTGCCATAGCTTTCTATATGATATGGCTCCATGGCGCCTCCTGCGATTTCCGCTATGCGTATACCAATTTTTTCACTAGCTTCAGTTAGGGTCGATAGGTCTTCCTTGTATGTATGATTAGCAAAGGGATTTTTTATTACGGCGATGACCGCTACCTTACGCAAAGGAATTTTTGCAGATTTTTCTGCTTCACTGTAAATTTCCTCAACCGATGTAATAATTTTTCTAATATGCATCGATTTTGCTTTCAATGAGCTTTGCCCGAGAAGTCATACGGGACGTTATTCTGCACCGTCTTGATTTGGCGAGTGGTCGGCGGTGTATTGCGACTACGCCCTATAAAGCGGGGTATTCCATCCGTGAATACAGCCCCGACCGCCGCTAGGTCACCATGTTTAATGGCTTCTAGGGCCGTCTTTTTGCTACCACCTAGTGGCGCATCAATAAGCAACACATCCGCATCTTTCCCGCGTTTTATAAAACCAGAATTCAGTCTATAAATCTTAGCCACACTTCCGGTTGCAGCCGCTATCATCCATTCTGCCGGGTAGCTGGAAAGTGTCGCCATTTCCGTTACAGATTTTATCATCCCAAGTGGCATTACTCCTGTCCCTGTTGGTGTATCGGTAGCGATTAGAAAACGATCAAACTTCTCATTCTCGACTGCTAAATTTAGACATAAAAGGGCCGTCCTTATGTTTCCTGCCTGACAAATTTGCAGAGCAATATCTGTTTCATTAATAATCATAGGAAAATCCTTGTCGGGCATCGCAATCGGCCCGCCATTGATATGAAATGAAACATCCGGTCTCATATCCATTAGATGCTTGCCAATAATGGGAGAAGATCCGGGGATAGATGCCCCTCCAGTGTGGCAATTGACCAGCATACCGGCTTTTTGCGCCATTTTAACGAGGGGTGTATAATCGAAGGGAGTTTTTACCGCTCCGAATCCTGCTTTGGCAAACCAAATTCCCTTCTTTGCAACCTCGTTGAAATCTTTTTGGGTAAGGCCAGGCTCAAGAATTATGCAGCCGCCATATACTCTAGCACCCCCGGGTCGCAAATTATCAAAACTTTTCTTAGCAGCGACTGCGAGAGCTTTGACCCCTTCTGGATCGGTAGGGCGACCTGGCACATGAACCTCGCTTGCGGACAAGCAACTTGTTACGCCGCCATGCAAGTAACTCTCTATGAAGCCAACTGTTTTTTGCCTGGGCGTATAATCACCAAATGCAATATGAACCTGCGAATCTATGAGACCTGGACATGCTGTCGTTTTATTGGCGTCTACAACCACATCACAGCCCTTTAGCTCTTTTGAGCTCAGTGTTCCAACTTTACGTATCTTTCCCTTCTCCATGAGAATAGCGTCGCCATCTGCAAAGGGGGTTCTCCAGTCCCCAGTGACAATGGTCTTTATATTGACGATTGCGGTTTTCATTTTGATAATTTTCCTATTTTGAGTTTTAATTCCTTAAAATAGTTGTAGGTAATTATTGATATCTTAAAGAGCAGTAGGGAATTAATCGATTTAAACATTACTCAATTTACCACCCGGTCATACTCTAAATAATTTACAACTATAGTTTTCGGGAGAATGTGTCGGATCATAATATTTTCTCCGGTATTTTCTGACATTGATTGAATGATCTTCTCGGGTTAGGAAGAATCATGCAATGCTTGTTGAAGAATTTAAGGATAAGAGATGATTGAATTGTATCATAATGGGATGTCAACTTGTTCGCAAAAGGTTCGGATTACACTCGCTGAAAAGGGACGAGAATTTAAATCACACCATTTCAATTTAAGGGCACGAGATCAACACAATCCAGACTATATTGCTTTAAACCCAAATGGAGTTGTCCCAACAATAGTTCATGAAGGTAAGGTAATCTATGAGTCCGCCGTTATTGATGAATATCTTGATACAGTATTTCCCAATCCGTCTCTAAGGCCGCAAGCACCATATGAGCGTGCAAAAATGCGAATTTGGGTTAAACAGCTGGATGAAGGTCTTCACGCGGCAAGTGCTACGATTAGCGCCTGCATAGCATTTAGGTATCAGTTCATGGAGGGTAAAACCTCTAAGCAACTGAAAAAGACACTTGATGGTTACGTCGATCCAAACAAGCGAGCGAGAATGACTGAAAATGTTTTGAGGGGCGTAGACTCTGCATTTTTCAAACCTGCTATCCAACGAATTGTAAAAATGTTGGATGATATGGAGGCAACCTTGAGTGACGGGTTATGGCTAGCGGGAAACTCCTATTCATTGGCGGATGTTGCATTCACACCTTATGTTAATCGGGTTGTCCACCTTCAGCAGGATTGGTTGTTGGACAATAGACCGCAAATTCGAGACTGGTTTGAACGTATTTGCGCCCGCCCGTCTTTCAAGACAGCATTGGTTGATTGGTTTATTGCGGATTTCATTAGCCTGATGAGAGAAAAAGGCTTAGAAAATCGTGAAGGAGTTAAATCCATTGTCGGCGAAAATTGAAGGTTGGCAGCTGGCACCCATAGGTTAGTATCTAGTGTTTTTTAAGTGGGATGGTTATGGTCCCATAAATTTTGAATTTGGGAGAGCTCGACAATGAAGAAGGCAATAATTTTTGGTGCTACGGCACTAGCGCTGGCTATTACAGCGCCTCAAGCAATGGCTACAAAGGCAAAAAAAATTAAAATAGGTTTTGTAACAACCCTCTCTGGTGGNCCNGGNGTTATCGGNAAAGATATGCGAAATTCCGTGCGGNTTGCGCTGGATCACCTAGGCAATAAAATGGGTGGNATTCCAGTAGAGGTAATTTTTGAAGACGATCAAGTTAAACCGGAGGTNGGNAANCAAAAGACCGAGAAACTATTACACAANGATAAGGTGGATATTGTTTCCGGTTTCATCTGGTCGCATGTTGTTCTTGCGTCAAGGAACAGTGTTGTAAAGGCAGGAAAATTTTTGATTATTTCAAATGCCGGAACTTCAAAAATTGCGGGACGCTTATGCCATAAAAATATTTTTTCAACTTCTTGGCAGAATGATCAGGTGCCCATGGCTATGGGTGAGGTATTAAATAAACGAGGTGTTAAGAGCCTTTATGTTATAGCCCCTAATTATGCAGCTGGCCGTGATATGGTAGCCGGAGTCGAACGGACCTTTAAAGGAAAAATTCTTGGAAAGGATTTAACGAAGTGGCCAACCCAATTAGATTTTTCAGCTGAACTAGCTAAAGCTCGTGCTTCTAAGGCTGATGGTGTATTTATATTTTACCCAGGGCGCGCTACAAATGCTTTTATGCGCCAATATGCGCAAGCCGGTCTGACGAAGACACCNCTGTATTCTGTATTTAGTGTTGACTCTCTAAGTCTACCTAAGCTGCAGCAAGCTAAGTTAACAAATGTATTGGGAACATTTTCTACCCAGTTTTGGGCTCCCGATCTTAATACGCCAGTCAATAAAAAGTTTGTCTCAGATTACAGAAAAAGATTTGGCAGTTATCCCTCTCACTACGGGGCCCAGAGCTATGACTCAATTATGTTAATTGATAGCGCTGTTCGAGCTGTAGGAGGAAACCTAAAAAATATGGATGGTATGAGAGCGGCGTTTAGGAAGGCTGATTATGGATCTGTTCGGGGAAAATATATCTATGGAAATAACCATTTCCCTATTCAAGATTTTTTCCTTCGGGAAGTTATCAAAGATAATAAAGGAAAATGGACAACCAAAATTGTTCAGAAAATTTATTCTAAACACCAGGATGTTTACGCTAGTAAATGTAAAATGAAAAAGACTTGGTGAGTAATGATTAGTTCTGCGGCGGGGGCGCTTTTGCGCCCCCGTTTCGCGTTAAGCTGGATTTATTTATGATTGATCCCATCCTTCTCTTTGAACAATTATTTAACGGTGTACAGTATGGAATTTTGCTATTTCTATTAGCAGCTGGACTAACGTTAGTTTTTGGCATCATGGACATGATGAACTTGGCCCATGGATCTCTCTATATGATGGGCGCGTATATCGCCGCAACAGTGACTTTAGCCTCGGAGTCGTTTTTGTTAGGTATATTTGTTGCGTTACCCGCAACGCTTTTGATTGGAGTTTTTCTCGAAGTTGTAGTTTTAAGAAGGCTTTACGATCGTGGTCACCTGGATCAAGTGCTTGCTACTTTCGGTATGATACTATTTTTTAATGAGCTTGTGCGCTTAATCTGGGGCCCTGCAGGTATTGAAGTGCCGTTGCCTAACTTACTTAATCAATCGGTTATCGTGCTTGGCATTCCCTTGCCAGTATATAGAATTGTAGTTATTGGCGTAGGACTACTGGTTGCAGCCTTTCTTTATATTTTAGTGGTTAAAACAAGGACCGGAATGTTAATTCGTGCCGGAGCATCTAATCGGGAAATGATTGCTGCTCTCGGGGTTAATATTCAACAGGTATTTACGTTAGTGTTTGGACTAGGTGCTGCACTAGCGGCGCTTGCCGGTCTCATGGCAGGTCCTATTTTTGCTGCGACAATTGGGATGGGTGAAAATATCCTCATACAAGTACTAGTGGTCATTGTAATCGGTGGGATAGGCTCAATTAGAGGTGCATTCGTGGGGGCGCTTATGATAGGTGTGATCGAAATACTAGGTCGCTCATTTTTGGATGACTTTTTTAAATTATTTCTTCCAGTGAACGCGGCTGAAACTGCAGCGCCGGCCGTGGCGTCGATGCTGATTTATATATTGATGGCTGCGGTACTCTTTTTTAGGCCACAGGGCTTGTTTCCAGCTAGGAGCGGCTAGGNGATGACAATNAACCGCCAAGCNCTANTATGCACATTGATATTTCTTCTTTTAGCTATAGTGCCAGTAATAGCATCGCTTACTGATGTTCCATTTTACCTTGATTTAGCGCGTCGTATGATGATTTTGGCCATTGGAGCTCTAAGCCTAAATTTAATAATGGGCTATGGCGGCATGATAAGTTTCGGACATGCTGTCTTTATAGGAATTGGGGCCTACACCGTTGGAATTTGTGCAGAACACGAAATCATAAGTGGGTATATCCAGTGGCCATTAGCGATATTGATAAGTGCAAGTTTCGCCTTGGTTTTCGGGGCTATAAGCTTACGCACCCGTGGCGTTTATTTTATTATGATTACCCTGGCTTTAGCACAAATGATGTATTTTCTTGGTGTTAGCCTTGATCGGTATGGTGGAGATGACGGCTTGCCACTTCCAGAGCCTAGTAACTTTTCAGGTGTGATAGACCTAAATGAAAAAACAAGCTTATATTACCTTGTCTTTGTTATCCTTATAGTAAGCCTTTGGATTTGTCAGCGTTTGGTTAATTCTCGATTCGGCATGGTTATTCAGGGTGCGCGTTCTAATGAAGTAAGAATGCAGGCTATTGGATTTCCAACCTTTAGATATAAGTTAACGGCATTTGTGATTGCTGGTGCNATGGCTGGCCTAGCNGGGGCNCTATTGGCTAACCANACGGATTTTGTTAACCCGGATATGATGCATTGGACCCGATCAGGAGATCTGATCATTATGGTTCTGCTTGGGGGTATGGGTAGTTTGTCTGGGCCAATCGTTGGTGCTCTTGTATTCATTCTTTTAGAAGAGGCGTTGTCGGGCATAACAGAATATTGGCAGCTTATATTTGGGCCTTTTCTCATTTTGGTGGTTTTATTTGCGCGAGGTGGTTTATTAGGTTTCTTGGAGAAGCGGCAAAATTCTGTATCAAACTTAGAGAAACCAAATGGTTGAACCCCTGTTAAAAATAGTTCAACTCCAGAAAAGTTTTGGAGGAGTACTAGCAACAGATGATCTTTCACTAGTTATTAAACGAGGAGANATCCATGCAGTAATAGGGCCTAATGGTGCCGGTAAAACCACAATGATTTCGCAAATTTCAGGTGCCTTAAAATCAGATAGTGGTCAAATTATATTTGATGGTGAGGATATAACAGGATTTAGTGCACCGGCGCGATCACTTCGCGGAATTTCTAGAACTTTCCAGATAACAAGTATATTTGAAGAATTTACAGCAATGGAAAATGTATCTCTGGCTATACAGGCGCATCAGGGTCATTCATTTAAGTTTTGGCGGTCAGCTCGTGGGGAAACTTCACTTATAGGTCCCGCAAGAAAAGCTCTAGAGACAGTAGGTTTAGATATTCGTGCCCAAGTTTTGGCCCGTAACCTCTCCCATGGGGAGAAACGGCAGCTTGAGATTGCCATGGCACTTGTAAGTCATCCAAAAATGTTATTGTTAGATGAACCTATGGCCGGGATGGGTGCAGAAGAGTCCAAAAGAATGGTGGAACTTCTTAATCGTCTCAAAGGTAACCATACTATTTTGTTAATTGAACATGATATGGATGCCGTTTTTGCGTTAGCTGATCAGATAACTGTCCTAGTATATGGAAGTGCCATTGTCTCAGGCGAGCCTGAGGAGATTCGCTTGAATCAAGAAGTCCGTGCAGCCTATCTCGGTGAAGAAGAGTAATCAACATGTTGTTGAAAGTTCAAAATATAGAGTCTTCCTATGGTACTAGCCAAGTATTATTCGGAATGTCGATAGAGGTAGGAGCTGGGGAAGTTGTGACTTTGATGGGGCGGAATGGTATGGGGAAGACTACTACTATTCGGTCGATAATGGGGTTGATAACTCCTCATAAAGGAAAAATAGTTTTCGAAGATAAAGTCATATCAGGAAGTCCCTCCCATTTTATTGCCAAGATGGGTATTGGCCTTGTACCTGAGGGGCGTCAGATTTTCCCCAATTTAACAGTACGAGAAAATCTAGTGGCCACGGCAAGAAATCCATCTGAAAATTCTGATCCATGGACCTTGAAGAAGGTCTTAAAGAGGTTTCCGGCTCTCCNGGCTCGGGTAAATGGTATGGGCAACGAACTTTCTGGGGGTGAACAGCAAATGCTGGCAATCGGACGGGCTTTGATGACCAATCCGAAGTTACTTGTTTTAGATGAAGCCACAGAAGGTTTAGCCCCTCAAATNCGAGCGGAAATATGGAANTGTCTCGAGGATCTAAAAGCACAGGGACAATCTATCTTGGTGATTGACAAGAATGTAAGCGCCCTCACACGGATAGCCGACAAGCATTATATAATAGAAAAAGGTCGGACTGTTTGGTCAGGTAGCTCGGTGGAACTTTTGTCACAGTCTGNTATTCAACAAAGATATCTCGGAGTCTGACGATAAAAAAAGGCGCACCATTTTTTAAGCGCGCCTTTCCTTTATCTGCGGCAGTGCCGCATGGTTTTGTCGTTACTTGAGAAGATACTTTTTCAGCTCCTTGTAATAATTTGCTGGCATTTTTTTCTCAGCTACGGCCCAGGTAGATCCCATTACTGTATTTGTAAAAGCCTTACCATAGTCGCCTTGAAGGTCAAGAGCTTTAACACCTGCACCGAAAACCTTGGCATTATCTTTGTCTGCTAAGGCACGCATATAAGGAGTGCTGTCGATCTCAAATTTTTCACCCCAAGCATCTAGATAATCACGCTCCTTCTTTGTCATCTTGTTGTAGGCGTCGAGGTTAACGATTGCCATGGTTGAGGAACGCCAGAAACCGGGTCCGATACGATACTTGATGTACTTCGTCCAGCCATAGCGAAAAATACCGCCCTCAGGCCATGCCAAACCCTTGACGAGGCCACGCTCTAGAGATGTATAAACGTCCCCAGGAGAAATATTGATNGGCGTAGCACCCATTGCCTTGAANAAAGCATGGTAAAGCGCNGTTGAACGCATCTTAATACCCTTAAGGTTCAGTCCGGTCTTTTTGCTTTTATTAGGAGGATCTATTAGATAAACGTGAAAGTTGCCAGAATTGTAAAATGGATGTGCGAGAATGCGGGCATTCATTCTTTCGCCCCAGCATTTTTGCATTACATCCCAGCCACCATTTTTACGGATAACAGCCTGAGGCTGTGTAGAGAGCGAAACGAGTCTCGCGCATGGGTTTAATCCTATATCATATCCACTTGGACCGAACTTAAGATCGATAACACCTCGTTTCAGCGCAGCACCTTGCTTACGGTTGGGCGTCACTTCCGGTCCACCTTTATAATGCAATACCACAGCACCCTTGGCCTTGTTCATTGGTTTATGCATTAAATCAAAATAGGCTACCACCTGGTCGTGGTCACGATGCAGGCTGGTCATTACAGTCAGCTTTGCAGCTTCTACAGCAGANCCTGCCAGCATAGCGNCNGCAGCNATGCCNGCAGCAACACTAGACATTTTTAAATTACTCATAGATGTTCTCCCTTTGAACTTATTTTAATATCACGTATTTCAAATACGAAGGCCACTTCACCTGTCCGCGGTATATTTGTCAATAATCGATTTGCATCGACAAATTTTTCTTAACCCTAAAACCAATCGAAACTAACCTCTAGGCAATCATTTTCATTTTTATTTTGTTTTAATTTACNCTGCGATGAGTGGTGCGCCTTCCACCATGCCGCGCTTTAATAGACGCCTTTCGGTAGTAGGAAAATCTGTTCTGGCATGCGTTGAACAACGGTTGTCCCAGACTAAAAAATCTCCAGTATTCCAAACATGCTCGTAAATAATTGACGGGTGTTCCGCATAAGATAATACTTCTGCAATAATTTCGCGTGCTTCATCGTGGGGTATACCCTCGATAGTTGCCGTCATTAGTCGGTTGATGTATAGCGCCCTACGNCCGGTTTCGGGGTGTTGTATAATTGCGGGATGCCACGCATGCTTCACGTTGTTTAATTCTTTGAGGTTAGGTTGGCTGGTTTCCTTGTAATCAAATAACTGTAAAACTCTTTTCCCATCGAGGGCCTGTTTTAGTCGGCGAGGTANCAGGTCAAATGCATCATACATATTTGCAAATTTGGTATTTCCGCCATGGCGNGGCACTTCTANNGAATACAGAAATGTTGCCTTGTGAGGCACATCAACGAAAGCCATATCATGATGAAACCACATTTCCCCATCTGGAAGGGAGCCAATAGGCTTTCCATTTTCTCTTATATTTGAAACTAACATAATATATGGGTCACTCTCATGCCTGCCCTCTGCAGGCCGTGAGCGTTGGCCTAATTGACCAATCCAATCGCCACTCTTCCACAATTCTTTATCAGAAAGTTTTTGATCACGAAACAGCAGCAGTAGATATTTGTGCCATATTTGTAAAAGCTTGTGCTGCAGTTTTTCTGAAATAGGCTGACTTAAATTTATACCACGAACTTCGGCCCCGATTGTTGAGGACAGTTGGATGACTTCAATATCCATGGAATTATTCTCCATATGCACCCTAAGGCAGGATTTTATCTAAAAATAAGCATTTTTTCAACGTTTCCGAAAAATTTTTCAGTTTTATTTTAAATATTTAGGTTATAAGCGTTGAGTCTAACCCGATAATCGTCCTTAATACAGAAAATTAGAATTAAAACAGGTGAGGGGCACCGTGGAAGCAATATCTAAACTGTATGATCAATTGCTATATGGTATGGCGGGACTGTCAGGAGTTTTGATCTTCTTTGCATTCGTTTCAATTGTTGTTGATGTTCTGATGCGAATTACAGGTCTCGAACCATTCATATTTATAATGACTATGTTCGAATACATTTTACTTTGGTTTACAATGCTGGCAGCGCCGTACCTTTTGAGAATAAAGGGCCACGTTTTTATTGACGCTGTTACCCAATTCTTACCACCAACTATAAAATTTATTGTGGCGAAGGTGGTTTACCTTCTTTGTATCATAGGGTGCTGCATCTATGGTTATCATTTAATGGGGTTACTTGTTGAAGCGATCCAGACTGGCGAGCTTGATATGCGCACCTATGAGGTGCCAATTTGGATCTTATTTGTTCCCATGCCCCTTTGTTTTTTTATGTGTGTGATCGAGTTCTTTAGGTATTTGGTCGGTGTCGACGACATGTATAGTCAATCAATTGAAGAACGGGAAAACGTCTGATGGAATGGTATTGGGCTCTCGCCACCCTGATCGGGATGGTCATTTTTTTCATGGCGATGGGTGTGCCCGTTGCATTTACATTTATTATAACCAACATTATTGGAGTAGTTATCTTCATGGGTACCACCACAGGTTGGGTACAAATTGCGGATAATTCTACGCAATTGATAACACGCTTTACCCTTGGTCCAGTGCCTATGTTTATTATGATGGGGGCTCTGTTTTTCCATACTGGCCTTGCTATTAGGGTTTTTGACGGGCTTGATGTTATTTTCGGAAAACTGCGGGGTCGTCTCTGTTTTCTCACCGTAGCGGGTGGGTCGCTCTTTTCAACGCTAACGGGGTCCAGCATGGCTAATACGGCAATGTTGGGATCTCTTATGGTACCTGAAATGCAGAAGCGGGGCTATAACTGGAAGATGTCAATGGGTCCAATCCTCGGCACAGGTGGTTTGGCCATGATTATTCCGCCCTCCGCCCTTGGAGTGCTACTGGCTTCTGTTGCAAGCATTGATGTTGGTAAACTTCTCATCGCAGGNTTTTTGCCGGGGTTCGTGTTGGCGGGNCTTTATGCTGCAATGATTTACCTACAGCTGAGAATAAATCCCGAATCTGCGCCAGCCTATGATGTGGAAATGCCGCCGATGGCAGAGCGTATCAAGATTGTTTGTATCAATATCCTACCAATGGGCATTATCGTCTTTATGGTAGTTGGTTTCATTATTCTGGGGTGGGCAACTCCGACAGAGGCAGCCGGATTTGGCGTGCTGGGTGTAATTATTGTTGCGGCTGCATTTAG
Organism: Rhodospirillaceae bacterium; assembly: GCA_002719885.1. Taxonomy (GTDB): domain Bacteria; phylum Pseudomonadota; class Alphaproteobacteria; order MPNO01; family UBA2964; genus UBA2964. The sequence continues at coordinate 81,268 of PBFH01000032.1, forward strand.
GTGTCTCACCTTTGACGCAATTAAGACGGCGACACATGCAACTGTTAAGGTTGGAGCCATGGTCTTCTTTATCATTATGAGTTCGACTGTCTTTAGTCAACTTCTAGCATTTTCAGGAGCTAGCGCCGGGTTACTGAAATGGACAATCAGTTTTGGTATTTCCAAATATTGGATCCTACTGTTGATGTTTTTTGTTCTGATAGCGCTTGGAATGTTCATGGATGCAACGTCCATGATGCTTATTACGGTACCGATATTTTTTCCGCTTGCAGAGCAGCTTGGATTTAATTTAATTTGGTTTGGTTTATTNGTTCTGATGACGTTTGAAATGGCTGGTACTACGCCGCCGTTTGGGCTCTTATTGTATGTGATGTTGGGTGTGGCCCCAAAAGGNACAACACTTTATCAGGTGGCAGCATCGGCCTTTCCATTCTTGGTTTGTGACGCCATACTTATTCTTATGATGGTTCAGTGGCCGCAGTTAGCTCTCTGGTTGCCGAGCTTAATGGGATAAAATCNAGAAAAAGATGATTAGTCGATAAAATTTCTTTGGCAGAGAGACTATATACTGACCAGGGTTAAAATTCTTCTCTAAGATCTTAGCTATTGATTTAGCGGAAGGAATATCATGGACGAGTCATCGCCAAAAATTGCTAGAGGGTTCCTGCAAAAGGTTGTTGAAGAGACCAAACTTGGAAAAGAATCTTCTAACTCAATTCCCCAAATTTTTTGTGGTGATATTGACATGCGTATCGCTCGCGATGGAACGTGGTATTATAAAGGTTCTCCTATCAAAAGGTATAGGCTCGTCAAACTATTTGCTTCCATTTTGACTAGGGATGAAAAGGGTCATTTTTGGCTAAAAACAAAGGTTGAAAGGTGTCGGNTCACTGTGGATGACGCGCCTTTTCTCGCTGTGGAGATGAATGTGGATAGAAAAAAAAATAAACAACAGCTAATTTTTCGGACAAATGTTGATGATATTGTAATTGCTGGACCTAAACACTCTATAAATGTCAGGGTTGATCCAGAAACAGGTGAACCATCGCCATATTTGGAAATCCGCAGTGGGATAGAAGCTTTGATTACACGATCAGTGTTTTATAACTTGGTTGAATTAGGCATAACAAAAGTTCATGAGAGCGGATTAATTCTCGGCGTTTGGAGTGATGGAATATTTTTCAACCTAGGAGGTATCGATTAAGGTTTTTTGAACAAATATTTACATTTATAAAATGCGTGGTCTTTTAGAAAAAATCTTTAAGAAACAAAAAATCAAATTTACCGAGGGTACGGGGACAAATTCATGGCCGATATCCTCCGCNAGCAATGGCGCAAAACAATTGCGTTCTGCTGCGGTTCTTGTCCCTATAATAGATCATAATCATGGCATGCGAATCCTACTTACAGAGAGAACAGAAACAATGTCAAAACACCCAGGACAAATAGCATTTCCCGGGGGTGCTCAAGAGTCTATTGATATTACGCCAGAAGAAACCGCCCTTCGNGAGACAAAGGAGGAAATTGGATTACCGCCCAGTAAGGTCCGTGTTCTTGGCCGGATGAATTCTAGAGATACCGCAACAGGGTACCATGTGATACCGATTGTTGGATTAATTAAACCACCTGTTTCACTAAAACTTGCGCCAACTGAAGTGGCTAAAGTTTTTGAAATTCCACTTACATTTATTATGGATTCAAAAAGTTATGCTCTTGAAACACGTCAGAAGTGTGGTAANTCTCATNAATATTATGTAATNCCTTACAATGAACACTATATTTGGGGATTGACTGCTCGTATTCTTGTTGATTTAGGAAAAATGTTGAGGGACGCATGATACGCTTACTTCTAATGTTCGTTTTACCAGCTTTGTTGCCNNTTGGTCTTTATATTTTATGGCGTGCNATCGCTCCACCAAAATTTGGTGGATCCCGAGCGATAGCTCGTGAGGAATGGGANCCATTGCCTTGGNCTTGGCTTATTCTCGCGGGAGGCCTAATGGTAATGATTACAGTTTTNACGGTNATAGCGTATCCTGAACTTATAATTTTTTAGAGGCGGNCGGGAATATGNAACCCGTATGCGTAATCANGNTTGATGATTGGCATGGCTTGGCGCAGGCTAAGGTAGTAATGAAAGCCCTGTCCGCTGCGGGCAGTCTCTCACTTTTTGTTGGTGGTTGTGTTAGGAATACGTTGTTGGGAGAGGGGGTAACAGAAATTGATATGGCTACCCCAGAAACTCCTGAGCGGGTGCTGACTCTTTTAAAACAGGCGGGATTACGAGGGGTTAAGACAGGTATTGACCATGGCACAATTACTGCGATNTGCGGTGGAAAGTGTTTTCAAATAACCACACTACGTAAAGACATCGAAAATTTTGGACGTCGCGCGCGAGTAGAATATACTCTCAATTGGACTGAGGATGCGGCGCGTCGCGACTTAACATTAAATGCGCTTTATTGTGATATTAAGGGAAACGTTTTTGATCCTTTGGACGGTTTGGCTGACCTCAAAGCTGGAAGGATCCGGTTTGTAGGGAATCCGAAAGCTCGTATTAAAGAAGATATATTAAGGCTTTTAAGATACTTTCGGTTCTATGCCTATTACGGAACTGAGCCCGCGGATGATAGAGCTTTGGCGGCTTGTCGAGAATTTGCTCCTAAACTTAGTAAATTATCTGCCGAGAGAGTTTGGGGAGAACTATCAAAGTTATTTCTTGCTCAAGATCCAACCCCAGCATTGGCAATGATGAAAGAGAATACCATTCTATCTTATTTGTTGCCCGAGGTTGTGTGTTGTGACTCCTTAAAGTTGTTGATTCAATTAGAGAAAAGGGCTGGGTTACAGCCTGATTATCTGAGGCGTCTAGCTGCCATAGTGGATTTGTGTAGGGATGAAGCGAGTATTTTGGCTTCACGGCTAAAGTTTTCGAAGGCGGATCGTTTACGTTTCTGTAATTTATGCGAACCAACGGAACAGCCAGATCCTCAGAAGGGGCAGAAACACAATCGTGCTATTATTTATCGTTTAGGGAAAAATTTTTTCATTGAACTTTCTATTTTAAGAGGGGCAAAATTTCCTGATAATGATTGGTTATCTCTTCTCGAACTAGCCGAAGTAACTTCTTTGCCGCCTTTTCCAATAAAGGGGCCGGATGTTATATCATCGGGAATAACCGAAGGTGCCAGAGTTGGGGAGATTATCAAGGGGGTTGAAACCTGGTGGATCGAAGGGGATTTTAGCGCAGACCGTCAAGCTTGCTTAAGATATTTAGATTATTTTATAGGGCAGGGTATTTGAGATCCCATTATGAAATTATTTTAAAGTTNTAGTAAAAGTATTTTCTCAGAATGTTATATATTAACTGACTAATAATAATGTTTTGACGAGAACATNTTACAAGGGAAAACCTCAGGGTCATTCCCATTTTGCCACAGGGGGTAGGGACATCAATATGGCCTCTATGTTGCCTCCGGTTTTCAAGCCAAATCTAGTACCTCTATCATAAAGTAAGTTGAACTCGACGTAGCGTCCCCGCTTAATGAGTTGTTGTTCGCGGTCTTCTTTAGTCCATCGTTTGTCCTTACGGGCTCGAACAATCTCAGGATAAATCTGGAGAAATGTTTTTCCTACCTCCTTGGTAAAACTGAAATCTTTGNACCAATCGCCAGAGTCTAAATAATCATAAAATATACCGCCAACACCACGAGCCTCTTTCCGATGTGGAAGGTAAAAATATTCGTCACACCATTTTTTGAACTTTTGATAGTATTGTTTGTCGTATTTATCACATGTTATTTTTAGTGCGGAGTGAAACTCATTTGAAGCTAAATTATCATTAACTATTGGTGTTAAATCTGTTCCACCTCCAAACCATGTTTTGGAGGTGGAAATAAATCTGGTATTCATGTGAACCGCTGGGACCAAAGGTGAACACATATGAGCAACGACTGATATGCCGGCTGCCCAAAATTCAGGATTTTCATCAGCTCCGGGAATTTCCTTTCTGAAATTGGCTGAGAACTCTCCCTCGACTACGGAAATGTTTACTCCAACTTTTTCAAAAACACGCCCGGTCATGACGGACATCGTTCCACCGCCACCGTTTTGATTATCATCTCCTTTTCTAGTCCAAACCTTTTTTTGAAATTGCCCCGGTGGTTGGTTTTCATTTTGAACGCTACCGTCATTCTCGATAGCTTCAAATTCAGCACATATTAAATCCCTTAGTTTGGCAAACCAAACTATAGTTGATTTCTTTTTGTCCTCGATNGTAAAGCCCATTAGTTACCGTTTGAAATAAANNTATTGGTTTGTCTAAGCGCCTCTCCTAGAACCATAGCTGCTGCTACAGCAACGTTCAGAGACCGCGACCCCTTTGCCATTGGTATCTTTATACGTGCCGTTGCTGTTTCATGTATTTCACTCGTCACCCCTCTACTCTCACTACCTAAAAGGAGGTAGTCGTCAGATTTAAAAGAAAAGTCGTAGTATGTNCCGTTTCCAAAGGTAGTTAATAAAACAATCCTATTTCGGTTCTGGCTGCAAAAATTTCTAAAATAGGACCATGAAATATGACGGACTAGATCAACGTTATCTAAATAATCCATTCCAGATCTTTTGAGACGTTTGTCGTCTAAAATAAAACCGCACGGTTCAATAATATCCACACCCACGTTTAGGCAGGCGGCTGTGCGAAGAATCGTACCGGTATTTTGAGGGATATCAGGTTGATATAACGCTAATCTCATTGCAAACGGTCATGTAATAAATATATTCTCAATTATATCAATAAGGGGGTTTAAAAGGAACTCACGAGCGCTTTTTACTTATGCTGCGGCGTAAGGCCGCAGTGTTTGAATCTTTCTAGGAGTTAAATATACAAAGTACCAAAAAGTGATCGCGAACGATAAGCGGATACAATCGAGAGGGATAAAATGATAACTTCTGCTGATCTAGCCGAGGACAGCTCAGATAGCACTGTAGAAGGTGAAACTAGACGAGATTTTTTGATGCTTGCAACTGGTACTTTTGGTGCCTTTGGAGTTGCTGCAGCTGTTTGGCCACTCGTTGATCAAATGAACCCGGCTGCAGACACCCTTGCCGCATCAACGACAGAGGTTGATTTAGAACCCATTGAACCCGGGCAGCGTTTAATCGTGAAATGGCGAGGCAAGCCAGTATTTATAGTAAGAAGGACAAAGGCACAGATAGAGGAAGCGCGGTCAGTTAATGTGGCAGATTTAGTAGATCCTGAAACTGACGAGCAACGAGCAAAAAAAGCAGAGTGGCTTATTATTGTGGGAGTTTGCACTCATTTAGGTTGTATCCCTTCTGGNACAAAACAGGGAGAGATAAAAGGGGAGTACGGNGGGNGGTTCTGTCCATGCCACGGGTCGCATTACGATACTTCTGGTCGTATACGAAAGGGACCGGCTCCTAAAAATCTACCAGTTCCAGAGTATAAATTTCTTTCAGATAATGTTGTTAAGATCGGTTAGGAGTAGGCTAGATGAGTGATTCTAAGTTTAAAAATCCAATTATAGCTTGGATCGACTATAGGTTGCCGGTTTTTACATTTTTAGAGCATGAACTNCATGAATACCCTACTCCAAAAAATTTAAATTATTGGTGGAATTTTGGTTCTTTAGCCGGAATTATTCTAGTAATAATGATTGTTACAGGGATTATCTTAGCAATGCATTATACTCCGCATACCGCATTTGCTTTTGATTCTGTTGAGCGAATTATGAGGGATGTTAATTACGGTTGGTTGATCCGCTATATTCATATGAATGGNGCATCTGCATTCTTTATCGTCGTTTATATCCATATTTTTAGAGGGCTGTATTTCGGTTCCTACAAATCTCCCCGTGAGATTTTATGGATACTTGGTGTTATAATTCTTCTTTGTATGATGGCGACAGCCTTTTTAGGGTATGTCCTTCCCTGGGGTCAGATGAGCTTCTGGGGAGCAACTGTTATTACCAACCTTTTTTCGGCAATCCCGGTNGTTGGAGACTCAATCGTCACTCTTTTATGGGGGGGGTTTTCTGTTGATAATCCAACCCTTAACCGCTTTTTCAGTCTTCACTACCTATTACCATTTGTTCTTATTGGAATTATTGTTTTGCATATTGTTGCGCTGCATCAGCATGGATCCAACAATCCAATAGGTATTAACACAAAATCACCTCAAGATACGGTTCCATTCCACCCATATTACACGATAAAAGATATGTTTGGATTAGGGGTCTTTCTTNTCTTGTTTTTTGCTTTCGTATTTTTTGCTCCCAACTTTTTTGGTGAACCAGATAACTATATTGAAGCCAATCCGCTAGTTACCCCGCCCCACATTGTGCCAGAGTGGTATTTCTTGCCCTTTTACGCAATTTTGCGTTCTTTTACAGCAGACGCACTGATTTATTTGCCCATATCATGGTTGATGTCGGCTAAACTAGCCGGTGTCCTTGCGATGTTTGCATCAATTCTTGTTCTTTTTGTTTTGCCATGGCTTGATCATTCGCCTGTACGGAGCGCACGCTTTAGACCGCTATATAAACAGTTCTACTGGCTTCTGATCATAGATTGCGTGATTTTAGGAGTTTGTGGAGCNAAGCCTGCAGAAGCACCATGGACATATATCGCACAGGCGGCCACCGCATATTATTTTTTACATTTTCTTGTAATCATTCCACTTCTAGGATTCTTTGAAAAAACTCGTCCTTTGCCCACCAGTATTAGCGAACCAGTATTAAAGGGAGGCGGCAGCNTATCCGCCGCGTCTAGCGCTAAGCCGATGGAGAAAGTATAATGCGGAAGATTCTAATCGAAAGTGTGATTGTTTTTTCTGTCATAGCCTTTTCGTCATTTAGTGCAAATGCTGCGGGCGATTTTTTAAAGGCACCTAAACAACAATGGTCCTTTTCTGGGATTTTTGGGACATTTGATAGGGGGGCTCTTCAGCGAGGCTTTCAAGTATATAGTGAGGTCTGTGCGGGATGTCATTCTGTNAGATTGTTNTCNTATCGNAATTTATTGGAAATTGGTTTTACGGAAAAACAGGTNAAGAGAATTGCGGCATCTAAAGAGGTTTTGGATGGACCGAATGATGATGGAGAAATGTTTCAACGTCCGGGCCGTTTGAGCGATAAATTTGTTAAACCGTTTCCAAATGAACAGGCAGCACGTGCGGGTAATAACGGTGCGCTTCCGCCAGATTTATCACTAATAACAAAGGCAAGAAAAAACGGTACCAACTATCTACATGCCCTGTTAACAGGNTACAAACCAGTGCCGAAAGGGATGAAAGTTGCAGAGGGTATGTATTATAACCCCTACTACCCTGGTCAACAAATAGCTATGCCGCCACCATTAGTTGATGGAGGTGTGGAATATACCGATAAAACCAAGTCAACTATTACGCAAATGTCTAGTGATNTGACAACATTTTTAGCTTGGGCAGCAGAACCAGAGCTCGAAGCTAGAAAACGGTTAGGGGTAAAGGTGCTCCTATTTCTTTTAATTCTTACCGGTTTATTGTACGGAATTAANANGAAGGTGTGGTCTCGTTTGCANTAAGNGCTTAAAATTTTTCTAAAAATTTACCAAATAGTTACCAAAAAAANGGAACGCAAAATCTTCTAAATTTNCGTTCCTTTTCGNNGTNNNTTTNAGAANAATTAGCNCATGTGTGTTGCAAAGTGTTCTAGTGTCCGNTTGTGGGCGCGTTCACATGCGCCTTGATTATANCTTTCTCTGTCATCACAGCAGAAACCATGCCCAGCATCATCGTAGACAAAGCAGGGGATGTCTGGATGGGCTTCTTTAATGTCATGGACTTGGCTTAAAGGAATACCGCCGTCTTTATCACCAAAATTAAATATAACTGGTACTTTTGGTGTATCTTCACGCTTTGCATGAATTCCACCTCCATAGAATGTAGAAGCGGCTGACAATCCGTCNCATTTACAGGCGGCAAGCCANCTGACATAACCACCAAAGCAGTACCCNACAATACCTACCTTACCAGTAGCGGAAACATTATTTATTGCTGCCTGGACATCGTTTTGAATTCCATCATCATCGAGGCTACCTCTTGTATCTCTGCCTTTACCGAAATCTTCTTGTCCATAGCCTAAGTCAAGACCCTTCTCCTTTCGATCAAACAATGCTGGGGCAATTGCGATATACCCATTTTTAGCAAACTCATCCACAAGTTTGCGGATATGACTATTCACTCCAAAAATTTCTTGAATTACGACAATGCTACCTTTTGCGGAGCCTTCTGGTTCACATTTATAAGCGTCTAGAACATGACCGTCAGCAGTAGTGAGTTCAATTATTTTTCCCATTTGTTCCTCCCATAATCTATGCAAAAATCGTGTGAAAAATTATAAAGCACTTTTTAAACATAGATCGCGGTATGCGCAATGCACTACTCAATATTAGCCATCATAGTTCTGATAAATGGAACAGCGATTTAGATTAAAATGTTTGGGAAGATTAATTTAAAAAGGATTTTCATATTATTTTATACGTTAAATCGAAACATGATCACATCTCCATCCTCGACAATATATTCTCTACCTTCTTGCCGCATTTTTCCTGCTTCTTTTGCCCCGACTTCGCCATTGCATGAGATGTATTGGTCAAAAGAGATTGTTTCAGCACATATAAATCCCTTTTCAAAATCAGTATGAATCGCTGCTGCTGCTTTTGGTGCCTTGGTGCCTTTCCTGATAGTCCAAGCTCTTGATTCCTTGGGGCCTGCTGTTAGATATGTTATTAAACCAAGCAGCTTGTATCCTGCTTGTACGATGCGGGAAAGCCCCGTTTCTTTTAGTCCAAGTGAGTGTAAAAATTCAACACGCTCGTCTGGACTGGATAGCTGTGCTATTTCCGCTTCGATCGATGCTGATATAGTGACTGCGATTGCTCCATTTGACCTAGCGAATTCTTCGACTTTTTTAGATAAATTATTTCCCGTTGAAGCTTCTTCTTCACTAACGTTACAAACATACAAAACGGGTTTTGTCGTCAGTAATTGTAACCCATTTAATAGATTTTTATTTTCGAAGTTGTGAGCTATTGACCGCGCTGGCTCACCTTCCTTAAGGATGTCTATAACTTTTTCAACNATAGATAGAGTGGCACTGGCNTCTTNATCATTACCACGTGATAATTTGAGCAATGGGTGGATCCTTCGTTCTAAACTTTCAAGATCCGCTATCATCAACTCTGTATCTATTATTTCAATATCATTTAGTGGATCAATACGACCTTCAACGTGAGTAATATTTGTATCCTCAAAACAGCGCACAACATGCACAATAGCATCCATTTCTCTTATATGGCCTAAGAATTGATTGCCTAAACCCTCTCCCTTACTAGCNCCACGTACAAGACCGGCAATGTCAGCAAAGTCTATTTGGGCAGGAATGATTTTTTCTGAATTGGCAATTTTGGCCAGCTGTTGAAGTCGGGAGTCAGGAACCGCTATTTTACCAATATTTGGTTCGATGGTACAAAAGGGATAATTTTCGGCCTGCGCGGAAATAGTGGCAGTTAAGGCATTAAATAAGGTTGACTTGCCTACATTAGGTAGGCCTACGATCCCGCATGTAAAACCCATTACCCTATTCTTTCTAAAAATTGATTAGTCACGTTTTTATCTCTGAAATTTTTGTTTTTGGCGGCTATTCTATTATATTNACCCGGGTTAGAAATGAACTACTTTCACCATTTAGAAGCATTGGTAATGCTTCAGCGATAGAATTAAATGTTTGTGAAAGCCATATCTGATCTGATTTTTTAAACTCATTTAGGACATACTTGGATACGTTTTCATGCTTGCCAGGGTGGTCGACGCCAATTCGTACTCTCCAGTAATCNGAGCCAATATGGGAGGTGATATCGCGCAAACCATTATGACCAGCATCGCCNCCACCTAACTTAGCCCTAATCTTACCTCTAGGAAGGTCTATCTCGTCATGAAAAACAAAAACGTTTTCAGGTTTAAGTTTCCAATATCTTAAAGTTTCTCCAACTGGTTTNCCGGATTCATTCATANAAGTGAGTGGTTTTAAGGTTAAAATCTTTGTACTGCCTATNACACCATCACTAAAAATNCCNTTAGGGCGTGAACGAGCACGTGGGGAGCTCAATTTNTGNTGATGAATAATTTCATCTAACNCCATTGAGCCCACATTATGTCGGGTGCCNGCATATTTTNTTCCTGGATTACCCAGGCCCACCAGGAGCAACATGGTGCCTCCGGTTCTCCTATTTTGAGAGTATTAGTTAGTCATCGCCCTTTGTTTTATCATCATCACCAGTTTCGGTATCTTCATTTTCTTGGTCGATTGAACCTTCTCCAGCGTCCTCACCGTCGGTTTCTGCTACATCTTCTTCAACTGTTANGATCGTTGGAGCTGCGATGGTTGCAATNGTAAAATCCCGGTCTGAAATTGTAAGTTCGACACCCTCGGACAATGATAAGGTACTGGCATGAATAGAATCACCTACCTCTAACCCTGTAAGGTCAACCTCAAACATTTCAGGAATTGAGTCGGCGATGCATGAAATTTCGATTGTATGTCGAACGACATTTAGAACACCGCCAGTTTTTAAACCGGGGGAATCGTTTTCGTTAAGGAATTGCACCGGAACTTCAACGGTTAATTTTCGATCTGCCGAATAACGCAGAAAATCAACATGTAAAGGTTGGTCGGTTACTGGGTGAAATTGTGTATCCCTAGGTAGCACTCTATGTTTTTTACCTTCTACTTCGACATCTATCAGACGGATAAAAAATCCGTTTTTACTCATTTCTTGTTCTAGCTGAATTTTATCTAGTGTAANTAAAATCGGGTTCTCGTTATTCCCGTATATTACAGCAGGAATTTGNCCTTCGCGACGTGCTGCTCGGGCGGTCCCCTTTCCAGCCCGTACACGAGAGGAGGCAAGAATAGTTTGAATTTCGGCCATGCCGGTTCTCCCTTATAAAGTGTTAGTCAGCCTCCAGGGGTGCTGACATATGAAAATACCATTTATAAAACTGAGGCGAAGGGTTTTAGTCCTATAAGACTAATTAGTCAAACAAACTAGANACAGATTTTTCATCACTGATACGACTNATNGCCTCGCCNATAAGTGGNGCTATAGAAAGCTGTNTCACATTTTGAGATACACGAACGGCNTCTGTGCCCATTATACTATCGGTCGTAACCATATTTTCGAGTGGGGAGGAGGATACNCTAGAAACAGCNCCTCCTGACAATACCCCGTGGGTTATATAAGCAGAAACAGATNTGGCCCCAGCGTNCATAAGCGCANCNGCCGCATTACAAAGCGTGCCTGCTGAATCCACAATATCATCTACGACTATACAATCTGCTCCGCTGACATCGCCTATAATATGCATTACTTCGGAAATTCCTGCTTGTTCACGACGTTTATCGATAATTGCAAGTTCGGCATCTATTGGCTTAGCCAACGCCCGGGCTCTGAGGACGCCCCCAACGTCGGGAGATACCATAGTCAATTTTCCCCCATCAAAATTCTGTTTTATATCTCGTAAAAAAACAGGAGCTGCAAAAAGATTGTCTACAGGTATATCAAAGAAACCCTGAATTTGCCCTGCATGCAGATCAAGTGTTAGAACTCGATCAGCGCCAGCTTGGGTAATCAAATTGGCCACTAGCTTTGCAGAAATTGGGGTTCTCGGTCCTGATTTTCGATCTTGCCGGGCATAACCAAAATACGGAATTACAGCTGTGATTCGGCGGGCCGACCCTCTCCTTAATGCATCAATACATACAAGCAATTCCATAAGATTGTCATTAGCTGGGTAGGATGTAGACTGTATTACAAATACATCTTCCCCGCGGACGTTTTCTTCGATCTCAACGAAACACTCCATATCGGCAAAACGTCGAATACTCGCCTTACAGAGGGAAATATTTAGATAGGCCGCAATCGCTTCCGCTAAAGGTCTATTACTATTGCATGCAACAATTTTCATCTTGATTTTTCCTATAACACCAAAAAAATACAATGGTGATTATTTCCCCGAAATCGAATGCCGGCGCAATTTACCAGCGGTGTAACGGTGTGTAAACGATTTGACCAGACTTATATTTGGATTTCTTAAAACTTTCTTAAACTTAAAAAAAATAAACTAGTTTTTTATTTTATAATTAAACCATGACACAACTGATGACTAAACCAATAAGACAAAACAAAATAAATATTATCAAATGTGGCATTTAGTTAAAAATTCATTGCTATTACGGAAATACATCGACCATAGTCTTTTTCTTGATTGAACTTTGAACGACGATAACTAAAGAAGGTTTCAGTCTCGGTATAGTTATCTCGACGAATTATTTCACAATTTTCAATTTTTGATCTTTCGGATAAGTTCAAAATAAAGTTGCAAAGACTAAAACGGAAATGTTCTCTGCCATCCTCTTCAAAAAATAGGGAATAACTTTGATCTGTAGTTACAAACTGATCTTTAAACTCCTTACTCACTTGATAGGATAATTGAGAGATACAAGGCCCAACTACAGCATTAATATTTTGACGCAACGATCCTAGACTAACCATTTTTTCAACCGTCTTCTCTATAATCCCACCTAAAGCACCACGCCAGCCGGCATGACATGCACCAATGACACCTTGTCTTGAATCAGCAAAAAGGACAGGCGCGCAATCAGCAGTAAGGATACCTAGACCTATGCCACTTTCATTAGTAATCATACCATCGGCTTGTGGTGCAGAATCATGATCCCATAGTTTTGGAACTAAAATGACCTTGTTGCTATGCATCTGGTCAATAGTTAGAAGGGCTTCCGGATTAATGTGGAGTTTCCTGCTAACCCGTCTTCTGTTTTCTATAATGTGTTCTTTTTTATCTTCAGAGCCATATCCGCAATTTAATGAGGAATAAATACCACGGCTTGTCCCGCCGTTACGTGTAAAAAAACCATGTTTTATTCCTTTAAATTCAGAAAATGTTTTCGAAAGGATGACTGGTATGCTGTTACTCATAATTTCAATCACTGCAATTTAGAAATTCGTTAGATGAAAACCCTCAGGAATTGGAATGATTTTTTGAGTTACCGACATTACTTTAAATAGTGAACCCATTCCCCTTTCGGCAATCAAACGTTGACATCCTTTTAGTAACAAGGTTGATTGTTTTTCTGATGCAGTTTCAATAAGTTTCATAGTTCTTTGCTCGATGCCAAGGTCGGTAAGAAATTTTCTTTGTGACACGGGACCGTGTACCATAATACTATGCCCCTCAAGAATTTTTTTAAGATTTGCAAAATCCACATGAGCGGTAATATCTGATCTACCTATATCAAATAGAGGGTTTTGATATTTATGCCCTCGTACTGCTTGCAGCGTATCTCCATAACTGGATTTAACATAACCATAATCTATTATTAAAGCAGCAATTCCATTTGAAGCAATTCTTTGCCCTATTGAATCAGCATATTTTTCAGACATCCTATTTCGTTCAAATACAGAATTCGTCTCTGAATCAAAAGTTTCACTAGGGAATTTGGCTATATCAAAATTTGGAACAGAAACTGTCGTAAATTCAAAGATATTTTTATCTTTGTTGAATGTAATACATTTCTCATGCCAACCGTTGTTAGTCAGCAAGTATTGATCAATAGGTAAAGCATCAAAAAATTCATTAGCAATTATCAATGATGGTCCTTGGGGAACAGANTCTAGATTTTTATGCCAAGTTACGTCGTAATCTTTTAAGGTGAGCTCTTGGCGGTTTCGCATGCTAAGGCTACATTCTACGAGGTGTATTTCTGCTGTTTTGAAAAAACTCGATTCTACTTTTTTGACCGTTCGGAGAATATCGGCCATCAAAGTTCCTCTACCTGGTCCCAGCTCTATTAGTTTNGTTTNTTTAGGNCAACCNGCAATTTTCCATNAGGAAAGNAACCATAGTCCTATAAGTTCGCCAAAAACCTGACTGATNTCTGGAGATGTTATAAAGTCCCCGTTGANCCCAAATGGCTCATTANTCTGGTAATAGCCATAGTCTTTATCATTTAAGGCAANANCCATAAATTTTGATATTGAGATGGGGCCATCAGTTTGAATTATTTTTTGTAGTTTTTGTGCCAGTGGTGTCACGATTGACGCCATAGCCTATGAATTAACCATATACCTAATAATATAAGCGGTACTGAGAGAATTTGGCCCATGGTGGCAATTTCATATATTGTTCCGAGGTGTTCGTCTGGTTGTCTAAAAAATTCAACAAAGTATCGGGATAAACCATAAATTATCATAAAGGTGCCGGCAATTATACCGGGCCTTTTAAGAGCTTTAAATTTGAATATCAGTAATGATAGAACTAAAAAAAGAATTAGGCCCTCAAGGCCAGCTTCGTATAATTGACTTGGGTGTCTCGGCTCTGTCCCGCCTTTGGGGAATATAATGCCCCAAGGAACATCTGTAGTCCTGCCGAAAAGCTCGCCATTAATAAAATTTGCAATTCTGCCAAAAAATAACCCTATTGGAGCCGCAGCACAGATTAGATCACCGAACGCTATAAACTCTAATTGATTTTTATAGGTGAATAACCACGTTACAATTAGCATGCCTATCAATCCTCCGTGAAAAGACATACCACCTTGCCATACGACAAAAATTTCGAGTGGATTTGCCATAAAATAGGCTGGCTTATAGAAAATTACATATCCAATTCTTCCTCCTAAAATGATTCCTAGAGTAGCCCAAATAATAAAATCATCTATAAATTTACGAGCAATCTTATTTATTGTGAGCCGACTTAATCGCAACATGAATTGCCAACCTAATAAAATGCCAGCTATATAAGCTAGAGAATACCAACGTATCAATATAGGGCCTAATTCCAAAGCAACGGGGTCGATGGTTGGAAACGCAATGGCGAACATATTTTTCGAACCCCTTTCNTTNAAAATATGATTTAAATATATGGNTCGGTGGTCTCAAGAAAATTNGAGATATATTGAGAAANACCTTCCTCNAGGCTTGTAAANTTTTTGTTGTAACCTGCNTCACGTAGACGNGTTATATTTGCTTNTGTAAAATATTGNTAATGCTCTCTNATTGTAACTGGTGTATCGATAAATTTAATCTCGGGTTTTANATTCAANCTGTCAAAGATGGTTTTTGCCATGTCGTTGAAAGAACGCGATATGCCAGTTCCGACATTAAAGAGTCCGGAAACATCTCGAGTTTTGGACAGCCATATCAAAATATTTATACAGTCACCGACCCATATAAAGTCACGAGATTGTTCCCCATCTTTATACTCTGAATTATGCGATCTGAATAAAATAGCGGGACCACCAGCTTTAATTTCCTGATAATTTTTTAAAACCACACTAATTTGACCTTGTTTGTGGTATTCGTTAGGACCATAAACATTGAAAAATTTTAAACCGGCCCATTGAGGAGGTATTTGTGCGGCTGATCCCGTCTCAATGGTTTTGGCTACCCAACGGTCGAATAGGTTTTTACTCCATCCGTAGGGGTTGAGTGGGGTTAAAGACGCAAGATGTGCTCTTGTTGAAATATCATTAAAACCAAGTGATCCATCCCCGTATGTTGCTGCCGATGAAGCGTAAATAAACGGTATTCTATATTTTGCGCATTGACTCCATAATTTGCATGAGACCCTGAAATTATTCTCCAGAATTAAATCAGCATTTTTTTCTGTAGTAGTCGAAATTGCACCTAAATGAAACACGGTAGCAATCCTAGTAGAGTTTTCCTCTATAAAATTATTTAAATTTTCGGGAGAGATGACATCAAACAAATCACGCTTAGAGATGTTCCGCCATTTTTGTTCCATGCCGAGTTGGTCGCATATTACAATATCCTCCGCACCATTCTGTTCAAGGCAAGCAACGAGATTGGATCCAATAAATCCGGCACCGCCTGTAACAAGGATCATAATTTTTTATCCTATTAAAATTTTCTACTAAATTTTATAAAAATAGATAATAACTCTTTTACTAAATCAGATTTTATTATTCTTTTAAAACCTTATCAGAATAAACCCGTAATATTACCTTGCGAATCTACCCTGATTTCGTGTGCGGCTGGTACCCGTGGCAGCCCAGGCATTGTCATAATATCACCACAGATAACTACTAAAAATTCCGCTCCATTTGCAAGTCGCACTTCCTTGATTTGTACGACGTGATCCGAGGGAGCATTCTTTAGATTGGCATCTGTTGAAAAACTATATTGGGTTTTTGCAACACAAATAGGAAAATTTCCTGCTCCTTGTTGTTCTAATTCGCGGAATTGATTTCTTATTCTTTGCTCTGCAACAATCTCGCTAGCTCCGTATATTTCTTGGGCGATCGTGTGCACTTTATCCCACAATGTCATATCGTCCGGATATAAATAATTAAAGGATGCCCCATCGTTTTTGTCTGCAAGTTCAACAACCGTATTTGCTAGGTCTTCAGCACCAGCTCCACCATTTGCCCAGTGAGTACAATCAATTGCCTCGACCCCTTGTTTCGTACACTGTTCTTTAATTAATTCAATTTCTGAATCAGAATCTGTTACAAAACGGTTTATAGCAACAACAACTGGAACTTTATATTTAAGTACGTTATTCACATGTCTAGTTAAATTTTCGAGACCTTTTTGTAGTGCTTTGAGGTTTTCTTTTCCGAGCTCCTCTTTTTTAACCCCACCATGCATTTTAAGCGCGCGCACCGTGGCTACAACGACTGCTGCATGGGGGATCAAGCCTGCTTTACGGCACTTTATATCGAAAAATTTTTCTGCACCAAGGTCTGCCCCAAATCCTGCTTCAGTTACTACGTAATCAGAGAGCTTTAACGCTGTTTTAGTTGCGATAACAGAATTGCAGCCATGTGCTATGTTGGCGAATGGTCCACCGTGGACAAAGGCAGGATTATTTTCCAAAGTTTGAACTAAATTAGGCTTAATGGCATCCTTTAAAAGAGCGGTCATCGGTCCATCGGCTTTTAAGTCTCGAGCATATACGGGCTTACGTTCACGGGTTTGACCAACTACAATATTAGCTAGTCTATTGTTAAGGTCCTCTGTGCTTTGGGCTAAGCAAAATATTGCCATAACCTCAGATGCGACAGTTATGTCAAATCCCGCTTCCTTCGGAAATCCATTAGCTACCCCACCAAGAGATGTCACGATTGACCTGAGCGCCCTATCATTCATATCGACAACTCGTCGCCACGTTACCCGTCGAGGATCCAAAGTGGGTTCATGACCCCAGTAAATGTGGTTATCAATTAATGCTGAGAGCAGATTATTTGCGGCACCAATGGCATGAAAGTCACCTGTAAAATGTAGATTGATTTCTTCCATCGGTACTACCTGAGCATAGCCACCACCGGCAGCTCCGCCTTTCATTCCAAAACAGGGGCCGAGTGAAGGTTCTCGAAGACAAATCGATGCATTTTTCCCAATCCTATTAAGGGCATCCCCTAAACCGACTGTAGTAGTAGTCTTTCCTTCTCCTGCTGCGGTAGGAGTCATTGCGGTCACCAGGATCAGTTTAGCCTTAGAGCGATCTGGAAGGCCGGCGATATGGTCGAGAGATAGTTTCGCTTTATAATGTCCATGAGGGTCAAGATATTTTTCATTTATTCCGAAGCGCTCTTTAGCTATTTCAACTACAGGTCGCATATTTGCATTACGTGCAATTTCGATATCTGATTTAGTTTTAGGCTTTACCATATTTTTCTGCTCTATCTAAAAATTGGTTAATAAACGATTTTTTGTATGGGATTAAACACGAGCCGAGTATTTTGTACAGTTCTTATAAATCAGTGTTGTTTAAACGGTCAAAAATATCCATATTATCATAGAGAATTTGTAGCTCTAGTAAAATAACAGTGCTAAATTTTTTAAACGGATTTAAACTATGCAAACACGAAATCGTTTTTTCGATGACGCAGCTAAAATTGCTGGCGGTGCCATTGGAACTCTTGAGGGAATAAGACGCGAAGTTGAAGTTCTGGTTCGGCAGCAAGTGGAAAGGGTGCTAAATAAATTTGATCTTGTTACCCGCGACGAGTTTGAGGCTGTAAAAGAGATGGCAGCCCGTACACGTAAAGAAAATGAGGAAATTCTGAAAAGAATTAAAGATTTGGAACCTTCTAAGAATTTTAGGAGCATCACAAAAAAACCCCCTCGCAGAAAAAAGACAAATTCAAAAAAAACGTAAATTAGTCTTTTATTATAGTTTTCCACAGGAAATATAGATTATATTCAAAACATCTGTTGCACTTCAACTATGCTTTTGGCACCCTATATCTTGTATTTAGTAATTCATTTGGCACAAGATATTCTCATGATATAGATACTGAGGATTTACTTGTGAATTAGGAGGGGTATAAAATGGTGGTGACAGCAGTTAAAGAAACGAACCATTCCTCCTCAAATCCGATAGATCTTATTGAACAAATTGCAGGAGCGCAGGGGTGGATCTTTGAAAGGCCCGCTGATTATGAGATAGCAGCAGAATTATCGGGCCGTTGGACAGATTATAAACTATTCTTCTCGTGGCTTGATGACATCAATGCTATGCACTTTGCGTGTGCTTTTGAGTTGACGGTACCAGATTATCGCCGAACTGCATTCAATGATTTAATGGCAAGGGTTAATGAACAATTGGCGGTTGGCCATTTCGACTTATGGGCTGAACGTGGTTTACCTGTATTTCGACATGCAATGCTTTTAAGAGGCGTATCGGGTCCTAGTGTTGAGCAGGTTGAAGATATGGTAGAAATAGCGCTTTTGGAGAGTGAACGGTTTTACCCAGCGTACAACTATGTGGTCTGGGGTGGTAAAACTCCAGAAGAGGCTTTTAATGCCGCTATGATCGATACAATTGGCGAAGCGTAGTGCTGGCAGCTGGTTTTTTAAATTTTTGAAGGGAAAACCTTTGATTTTCCCTAAATAGGGCAAAAATGGTTGTGGATCAAAAGTTACTTCTCGTCGGCTGTGGTAAAATGGGTCAGGCCTTATTGGCGGGATGGTTGAAAAATGGGTTATTTGAAGATAACGTTTGGGTAGTGGAGCCCCTTGCGGATAATAATCTTCAGAATCGGTTCAATATAAATTTCGTGAAGTCGGTTGATTCTTTAGACCCTAATTTTCAACCAGAAATTATCGTTTTCGCAGTAAAACCTCAAGTAATGGATAATATTGTTCCATTATATCTTCGATTTGTGAGATCGCAGACCGTTTTTTTGTCAATTGCTGCCGGTAAGTCAACGAAATACTTAGAATCTCTTTTAACAGAAAATGCTTCCATTATTAGAAGTATGCCAAACTTGGCAGCTGCTGTAGGGCAAGGCATGACGGTTGCCTATAAAAATTCCAATGTGAGCAAGGAACAAAAGGCGAATGCAACTAAAATGCTAGAAGCTGTAGGAGAAGTAGGTTGGATAAAAAAAGAAAGCTTAATTGATTGTGTTACTGCAATATCAGGTAGTGGTCCGGCTTATTTTTTTTTGCTAATTGAATGTTTAGAAAAATCTGCAATAGAATTGGGTTTGAACTCAGATTTGGCTAGGCAGTTAGCAATTGTAACGGCATCGGGCAGTAGTGAGATGGCAAGAAAGACTAGTGAAAGTCCTGAAATGCTTAGAAAAAAGGTTACTAGTCCGGGCGGAACAACGGAGGCCGCTCTTGAGATCCTGATGGGTTCCCATGGATTAGAAAAACTTATGAAAGCTGCTGTAATTGCCGCTCAAAAACGTTCACGCGAGTTAGCTGAATAAATTTAGACAAAACTTTTTAGGTTTACACGGTGCGTTATTTCTATAAATTCCCCATTTTCTTTTAAGGGTTTTAATTTCTCCTTTAACTGCTCTAGGGCTCTAATTTCAAGCTGTCTTACTCTTTCTTTCGAGAGCCCCAATTTTTTTCCCAGATATGCTCTTGAGGGCGTAATATCAGAAAAAAACCTTTGCTTGATGATAAATGTTTCCCGAGGTGGTAAAGCGGACACCGCTTTAGATAAGCGGTTTTTCCAAATGTGCCCATCTTTTTTCTTCATTAAAGTATATTCAGGGTCAGGCCTATTATCGGCAATTTTTTCGAGTAAATGAGTCGTGGAATCCTGCTTTACGGCTACGTTCAGAGATTTATCTGGTTTACTAATTCTTCTAGCAAAGTTTAATACATCAGAAACCGAAGTGTTAAAGCGATTCGCTAAGTTTCGGGCTAAATCCTCTGGTAGAGTATCTTCCCAGTGCCATTCCATTTTGAGATGACGGATGCTGAAGAACAAAGATTTTTGTGCCGCGGTTGTACCGATTTTAACTAAAGATCTAGAGCGAATGACGTAATCCTGTATGGACGCTCGAATCCACCACATCGCGTATGTCGATAATCGTGTTTTTTTTTCGGGGTTAAATCTTTTAACGGCTTCAATAAATCCTATGGTGCCCTCCTGCACTAGTTCTGAAAGTGGATGTCCATAGTTTTTATAGCGACCGGCAATATGCAAAACGAATCTCAAATGGCTTGAAACTAATTCATTCACTGCGCTGTTATCACCTTGCTTGAATTTCCTCAATAATTCTTGCTCACGTTTAAGACTCAAACGCGGTTGGCGCAGGATAATTTGCATTATAGATTTCAAAACTGCATGTGACATAATTTAGATATTTCTAACAAATAAGGATAAGTTGTCATAGCTAGAAATTTGTTTCAATGCCTTCTGTTTCAAGTTATCAAAGGTTTTTTATTAAAAAGCGACTGAATACTAAATTAATTATATAGGATTCTGAGAATAAATGGTTAAAAACTCTTCTGGTATTAGAAGCAAAATTATCAAGGGCGCACTTAAATGTGCTTCAGAGGCACGATGGAAAAGAGTTTCTCTGCGCATGATAGCAGAAGAAGCCGATATTCCTTTGACAGAGATCTACAAGTATTTTCCTTCAAAAATTGCGGTTGTAGGTGCCCTTTTAGAAAGAAGTACAGATTTGATCTTTAGCAATAATGAACCTTATTCCTCTACTGATTCGGTACATGATCGCCTTCTTGATAACCTTCTAAAACGTTTTGATATTTTAGAACAAGACAAGCAGGCGATCGTTTCAATAGTGAAAGATACCAAATTTGACCCCTTAGCTAATCTTTTCTTAGCTCCAAAACTTTTTGATTCTATGGCTCAAACCCTGGAGAAATCAGGAATAAATTCTTCTGGTTTAGTTGGAATGATGAGAATTAAGGGGATAACAGTAATTTATTTAATGGCCCTTAATATTTGGATGTATGATAATTCACCAGATTTAGAAAAAACTATGGCTTTTCTTGATCGTCGTCTGAAACAGGCGGTTCAAATAGCATCTGTTCTACCCTTACCAATAATTGAAAAACGCTGAAAAAAAATTGGTATATTAAAAGAAATCTCTGTCAATAAAACTTAAGACTTTGAGAATGACGAATTGTTTCTCTATGGATAGTAGTTTTTATATCGGGGCTCTAACTCTGATATCAAAGGGGGAGACGCATATTAATTCTAGCGCCTCCTTTAGGTGAGTCTTCTATAAAAATATCCCCGCCATGAGCACGCGCGACATCTCTTGCTATGGTAAGCCCAAGGCCGCTACCTCCTGTATCGGGATTGCGAGCAACATCTAATCTATAGAAGGGTTTAAAAACATCTTCTCTATCCTTCAACGGTATACCGGGTCCGTCATCGTCTATTTGGATAATAATTGTGGCAGGTAACTTTCTTACAATGATATCAATCTGTTTCCCGTAATTTGATGCATTATTTATGATATTCGTTATAGCTCGTTTGAAACTGTTGGGTTTCAATGGAACATAATGAATTTTTTTTGTATCAAGATTAATAATTACGGATGTTGACTGCATTCTGGTAACTACATCTTGAAGCATCCTCGATAAATTAATGTTTTGAACCTTTTCTGCAACCTCACCTCTAGCAAAAGCTAAATATTCTTCCACCATAGTTTCCATTTCTTCCACATCAGAGCGGAGGTCACCAATCTCGGCAGAGTTCTCGATCATAGCCAACTGAAGTTTCATTCGTGTTAGGGGTGTTCTCAAGTCATGCGAAATGCTAGCAAGCATTTCCGTGCGTTGGGTAATAGTGCGCTGTATTCGTTCGCGCATAAGATTAAAAGCAGCAGCAGCTTGTCTAATTTCTGTCGAGCCTTCTGGTTTAAAATTTGAGTCTTCTCTACCCTTTCCAAAGTTATCAACAGCGGCAGCGAGTCTTTGAATTGGTCTTACTTGGTTCCGCATAAATATAGTAGCGATTGCAAACAACAGCATTGATGTGCCCACCATCCACATAACGAAAATATATGTTGTGGAGCTGAATAATCTTTCCCGATCTACGACAACATTCATTACACCATCTTGTAACTGAACCTTGATCACAACTTCTCGTTTATGGCTAAAAGTATCCATAACAAAAGGTTTTCGAACTTGTTCCCTAAGTGCTTTTCCAAGAAATATATCTAAAGTCGTAGATTTTTTAGGATGTTCGCCGGTTGGAAGAATGTCTAGTTTTTCAATTTTGATCCGTAATCCTAAATGTGAACGCGCAGAACCAAATAGCCATTCTTGGTTTTCTTTTCCAGCAAAATTTGTCCTGTGGTCTATGACGCTGGCTATTTCACCTGCAACTGCCGACGCTAGGCGTTTAGTTACAGTACTCCAATGCCGGTCATAAAAAATCCATGTGGATACAACCTGTAACAGCACTAATGGTGTTACTATAATCATAACCGAACGCCCAAATAGTGACCTCGGTAATAAATGTTTTATTTTTATCATCCTAACAATCTTTAATCTGGTCGCAGTACGTAACCCCTTCCTCTTACAGTCTGAAGATATCGCGGGCTTCGAGAATTAGGTTCAATTTTTCTTCTTAATCTGGTAATTTGCACGTCAACAGTCCTTACACCTCCAATAATCCCGGTGTCTCGCATTAAAGCCTCTCTACTGACCGGATGTCCTAATTTAGCGCCTAGACTATGAAGTAGGCTGGCCTCTATTTCGGTGAGATGAACGCGCTTTCCGCTTTCCCACAGCTCTTTTTTATTTGCCTTATAGGTACAACTGCCAAGCTTAATCTCCAAATCTGAATCTAAACCTCGAGTTGAAGTAAGGTTTATTCTTCTTAAGATATTTTTCATACGCAATAATAGTTCCTGAGGGTCAAATGGTTTTGCTAAATAATCGTCAACACCTTGTTTGAGACCATGTATACGGTCTTCCACTTCACCTCGAGCGGTTAACATCAGAATGGGAATTTCATTTCTAGATTTAATCCAGTCGGCAAAAGAAAATCCATCTTCTTTCGGCATCATTACATCTAAAATTATCATGTCAAAATTAAGATTTTCCAAAAGTATCCTGCCCTCTGCAGCGCTTGATGCCGTAGAGACTGCGAAACCATTCTCACTCAAATAACGCTTAAGCAGATCACGTAATCTTGTGTCATCATCGATGACTAAAATATGAGAGTCTTCAGACAAAACTCCCCCGTTCTGGGTAAAATATTATTTTAGTAAATACTTGATTACAAAGCCATATCATATTTCAGGTCAGCACTTTAATAGAATTTTACCGCAAAAAATTTATTATTTAAAAAAAATAGGATTATTCTTCAAATTTAGGAAAGCGTGCGACAAAATTGCATAATTAGCATAAATACTAAATCTATGATTGACGCTTCTACCACTTCCAACTAAAAGGGCGACGGGCCACAGCCTCCCAACGGGTTGCGCCTCTTCTGTAAGGGAGAGTTATACATGACACATGAAAGCTTTGCGCGCCCTGCGCGGCTACCAAATAATCCTTGTTTTTCTTCGGGCCCGTGTGCCAAACGGCCTGGTTGGAGTGAGTCGGTACTTTCTAACGCATTAGTAGGAAGATCACACCGATCTACTGAGGGGAAAGAGCGGCTCGCTGAGTTATTGGAAAGATCTAGAGCACTTCTTAATTTACCAGAAAATTATCTTATTGGAATAGTTCCAGCATCGGATACAGGCGCTGTGGAAATAGCTCTTTGGTCTCTACTAGGCGCCCGCGGTGTGGATGTTTTGGCATGGGAAAGCTTCGGTTTGGGCTGGGTAACTGATATTACCAAACAGCTTAAAATCGAAGACGTAAGAATTATAAAAGCACCCTACGGTCAAATAGCGGATTTAGGGCAGGTTGATTGGTCGCGAGATGTAGTTTTTACCTGGAACGGGACGACATCAGGAGTAAAGGTGCCAAATCCAAATTGGATACTAAACGATCGCGAAGGATTAGCAATTTGCGATGCAACCTCTGCTGTATTTGCTATGGAATTGCCTTGGGAAAAACTTGATGTTGTTACCTATTCTTGGCAGAAAGTAATGGGGGGTGAAGCTCAGCATGGTGTCTTAATCTTAAGTCCTCGTGCAGTGGAACGCCTAGAAAGCTATGTTCCTCAGTGGCCTTTGCCCAAAATATTTCGACTGACCTCCGGCGGTCGAATTAATGAAGGAATTTTTCGCGGCGAGACAATAAATACTCCATCCATGCTATGCGTTGAGGATGCTCTTGATGGTTTAAAATGGGCAGAAAAAATTGGTGGGGCTAAGGTCCTTTTTGAACGCGCCCATTCTAATTTGAGCGCAATCACAGATTGGGTCAATGATACCGAATGGGTCGAGTTTCTTGCTGAAGATCCGAATATCAGATCTAATACGTCAGTATGTCTAAGCATCGTCGATAAGTGGTTCTGTGAGCTATCGAAGGATGAACAAAAACAAATAACTAAAAGAATAGAATCTCTGCTAGAGAATGAAAATGTTGCTTATGACATAAATGGTTACAGGGATGCTCCGCCTGGGCTAAGAATTTGGGCCGGAGCAACAATTTCCAAACAAGATCTAAAAATTTTATTTCCTTGGCTGGATTGGGCTTATGCATCGGTCAAAGCAAAGTTCAAGAAGTAATGTGAGGATATAATGACAAAAGTGCTAATCTCCGACAGTTTAAGCTCACGAGCGGTTGAAATTTTTAAAAACCGTGGCCTAGAAGTAGATGTTAAAACTGGTATGAGTTCAGAAGAATTGATTAATTGTATTCATGATTACAATGGATTGGTCGTACGTTCAGCTACCAAGGTTACCGCTGAGGTTCTCGCTTCAGCAAAAAATTTAAAGGTTGTTGGCCGGGCTGGCATCGGTGTCGATAATATAGATATAGAGGCGGCATCAGCGAATGGGGTAGTCGTAATGAACACACCCTTCGGCAATGCTATAACGACAGCAGAGCACGCTATTGCAATGATGTTCGCTTTAGCGCGGCAGATCCCATCCGCTGATCAAATGACTCAATCTGGTAAATGGGAAAAATCCAGATTTATGGGAGTTGAGCTTACAGGTAAAACGCTTGGAATTATTGGTTGTGGTAATATAGGGTCGCGAGTTGCAGAACGTGCTATTGGACTAAAAATGCGTGTCGTCGCATATGATCCATTTCTTACCTTGGATCGATCTCAGGATCTTGGTGTAGAAAAAGTAGAATTAGAGGAACTTTTTTCTAGAGCGGAGGTAATTACTCTGCATACACCTCTTACGGATGTTACCAGAGAAATACTCAAAGCAGAATCAATTGCTAAGATGCGAGATGGGGTCCTAATTATCAATTGTGCTAGAGGTGAGTTGGTAGCGGAGAAAGATATCAAATCTGCGTTGGAGTCGGGTAAAGTTGGAGGGTTTGCTGTAGATGTATTTCCAACTGAACCGCCAGAAAATTATAGCCTGTTTGGTTTAAAAAATGTTATCGCAACACCCCATTTGGGAGCGGCTACCGCAGAAGCGCAAGAAAATGTTGCGCTGCAGGTTGCCGAGCAAATGTCAGATTACCTTAAAAATGGAGCAGTCGTGAATGCGATTAATATGGCTTCGGTAACGGCAGAAGATGCACCAAAACTAATGCCCTATATGAAATTAGCAGAATTGCTCGGTGGATTTGCGGGCCAGGTAATGAAAACTGGATTGCAGTCAATAACAATAGAATATGAGGGACATGCAGCTGGCTTAAATACCAAACCCGTCACAGCTTGCGCTCTAAAGGGCCTAATGGCACCGGCTATGGAATCTATAAATATGGTCAATGCTCCTGTGATCGCCAGGGATCGTGATATAGATGTTTCGATCGTTAACCACGAAAGAGAATGTGAATATCAAACATTAGTGAGGTTAAAAGTCCAAACTGAACAAAACCAACTTTCAGTGGCAGGCACACTAATTGGTGGGGATAAACCTCGTATTGTAGATATCGGTGGTGTTCCCATGGAAGCCTCGCTGGGTCGTCAAATGATTTATACGGTAAATAATGATATGCCAGGTATTATTGGGGCCTTGGGCATGGCTATGGCTAATGAAGATGTGAACATTGCAAATTTTATCCTTGGTCGAACAAAACGTGGCGGAAACGCAGTGGCTTTGCTGGAGCTAGACAAAGAGATAAGTGAAGATGTCATGGATAAGATAAGAGGTGTTCCGCACGTTTTGGAAGTCACTCAATTAAATTTTCCTTCAATCGAGCCCACCAGTTAGCTACTTATAAAGCTATCGGTCGTTGGGTCAAAACATGCAAATTCTTGATTGTAAATATCATGATACCACCCGTGTAAATTTAATTCGCCTTCATATAGTTTATCAAGTATCCATGGGTAAGTCATAAGATTTTCAAACGAAATTTTGGTTAATTCTTGACTGCATAAACGTTTGCGTTCGTCATTTGATAAGTCTTGGGATGCTACGCGATTTATTGCTGAAGCGATAATTTTTATCCACTGTGGAAGGTATTTGCCGTCGATTAATGGACTAATATTTTCGACGTCCTCGTTCAGGAGACAATTAAGCAAGCCGCAGTGTGGGCTTGTCATTAAAATTATATGTTTAATTTCATAAACCCTAACGCCAAATTCTAAAGCAGCTCCAATTGATAGATCAGTGCCATTGCCTTCACTTGGAGTGATAACTCCAGCAACATTTTTGATAATATAAAATGTACCTATCGGCGCTCCTGAGAGAGCGTGAGGGTCTATAGAATAATCAGCGGCCGCTATAAATAAAGCGGCAGGGTTTTGGGTACTTTCCTTTAAAGGATTATTACACTTTGCATCTATATTTAGCTTGATTTTATTTCTTGCAAATCTAAGCCAACTATTAATTAAATCTTTTCCCGTTAAATCTTTTTTTATTTTTTTATTCAATTTATTAAATAACTCTAATTTTAATGTTTTAGTCAGTCGTTCTTGCCTAAAAAATAATCTCACCCCATTATGAATAATCTAATAGAGGATTCAAATGAATATTGATCAGTTAGTAGAAGCGAGGCGGGTGCATAGAAGGGGTCACAATACTATTTTAGTGTTAAATATTTTAATATTTGCGCAAAACTCCTATACCGGCTAGATACCTCAGGTTAAAATAAATTTAGAATCAAATTAATTTTAATTATTGGTCAGAAAATATGACTGAGGATGGAGAAAATACCCTACTGCCGACAGGCTTGAGAGATATCTTACCCGATGATGCTGCCCTTGAGGCGGAGACTGTTGAAAAAATTATTACTTTTTTTGGACGAAATGGGTATGAACGAGTTAAAACTCCATTAATTGAATTTGAAGACGGTCTGCTTAGTGGTGCGGGTTCTGCATTAACGACGCAGACATTTAGATTAATGGACCCTGTCTCTCAGCGTATGATGGGTGTACGCGCTGATATTACTCCACAAATAGCAAGAATTGCTCGTACTCTTTTAAGTAAAGCTCCTCGACCATTGAGGTTATCGTACGCAGGAGATGTTTTGCGTGTTCGAGGTAGCCAGTTGCGGCCCGGGCGCCAGATCGTCCAAGTAGGAGCGGAATTGATAGGATCTGGGTCTTCCTTAGCTGATGCAGAAATCATACTGTTAGCAGCGGATGCGATTACCGCAGTTGGAGCAGATAATTTTAGCGTAGACTTGACTGTACCTCGTTTGGTGCCAAGCATATTAGAACAATTAGATTTTTCAGATGATACCTTGTTAGACCTTCGCGCAGCTCTTGATCGTAAAGATCCCGAAGCTATTAAACGGGTGGCAGGTTCCAGTGCTGATATATTGGCAGATTTAATGATATTTACTGGTCCGGTCGAAACCGTTTTGCCAGGTCTTAATGAATTGAATTTGCCAGATATTGCTCGTGAAGAAAGATCAAGGTTAGAAAAGGTGGTTATTAGGTTACGTGCAGAATCTCCTGACTTAAGGCTTACCATAGACCCTATCGAGAACCGAGGATTTGAATATCATACTGGGATTGGGTTTACAATTTTTTCGGGAGAAACCGCAAGTGAACTAGCACGTGGGGGAAGATATAGAGTTAGGGCCTCTAATTCTGAAGATAACGGTGAGAAAGCTACCGGAGTTACTCTTTATGTAGATTCGATTTTGGACATGATTGAAAATTCAACCAAGAAGTCTCGAGTTTTAGTAGGCTTTTATACCTCTAGAAAACTTAAATCCGAGTTGCAGAGTAAAGGATGGACAACCGTCTCAGCTCTTGATGATTCGATTGATTTATCGGATGAGGCTAAGCGTTTGGCCTGTTCACATTATTTGGGTGAATCCGGCCCAGAACCAATAAAAGGATAATATCCAAAATGGTAAACGTGGCAGTCGTTGGCTCGCAATGGGGTGACGAAGGAAAGGGAAAGATTGTTGATTGGTTGTCCAGCCGGGCAGACGTAGTTGTTCGCTTTCAGGGTGGGCATAACGCGGGTCATACTCTCGTAGTTGACAACATAACCTATAAACTTAGCTTATTGCCATCCGGAGTTGTCCGCCCAGATAAGCTATCGATCATCGGAAACGGGGTAGTTATTGATCCTTGGGCTTTATTAGGTGAGATTGAAGGTCTGCGGAATCAGGGTATTAATATTAGTCCGAGAACGCTAAAAATTGCTGAAAATGCATCCCTTATTTTACCACTACATAGTTCTTTAGATAAGGCTCGAGAAAAAGCAAGGGGCAAAGATAGAATAGGAACCACCGGACGTGGTATAGGGCCCGCTTATGAGGACAAGGTAGCCCGTCGCGCAATACGGGTTTGTGATCTTGCAGAATTAGAAATATTAGATATACGAATAGATCAATTGCTAGAGCATCATAATGCCTTACTTAAAGGACTAGGTGCTACTTTAATTAATCGGGGAAAACTTCTTAATGATCTAGTAGAAGTAGCTCCTAAATTGCTGCCTTATGCTGATAGAGCTTGGCAAAGTATAGATGAAGCTAGCCAAAAGGGAAAACGTATTCTCTTCGAAGGAGCGCAAGGTGCTATGCTCGATGTAGACCATGGCACATATCCGTTCGTAACGTCCTCTAATACCCATGCTGCGCAAGCAGCAGTTGGGTCTGGAACATCAATTAAGACCGTGGGATATGTCTTAGGGATAACTAAAGCTTATACGACTAGAGTGGGCAGTGGGCCATTTCCTACAGAACAGAATAACCAAGTTGGTGAAAAATTAGGGGAAAAAGGTAATGAATTTGGTACAGTTACGGGGCGCCCTCGGAGATGTGGTTGGTTCGATGCTGTGATGGTTCGTCAAGCCGTTAAAGTAGGAGGAATAGATGGAATTGCCTTAACTAAACTAGATGTTCTTGATGAATTCGATGAATTAAAAATTTGCACGGGATACAGATATCAGGGCCGAAGGCTCGATTACTTTCCAACTATGGCTACCTTACAATCCGAAATAGAACCTATTTATGATAGCATTGAGGGCTGGTCTCAAAGTACATTCGGAACACGCAGCTGGTCACAGTTGCCTGCAGAAGCTATCAAATATATACGAAAGATAGAGGAGTTTATTGGCGCACCAATTTCTCTTTTATCTACTAGTCCAGATAGAGAAGATACAATTTTAGTCAAAGACCCTTTTTCAGAATGAATAAATTATAACGAAAAATTTATAGGGCAGCTGCTTTGATTGCTGTTTGTACTTTTTCGAACGAACGGACTTCTATTTGCCGCACCCTTTCTCGTGAAATGTTATACACCTCACTGAGTTCTTCCAATGTTTTAGGATTTTCTGTAAGGCGCCGTTCTACAAAAATATGGCGTTCTCGTTCATTCAAGTTCACGAGTGCTTGATTTAGAAGTTTACGTCGTCCTTCCAATTCTTCTTGTTCCCCTAGCAGCTCCTCTTGATTGGCACGCTCATCAACTAGCCAATCTTGCCATTCACCATCTCCCTCAGCTTTCAAAGGAGCATTAAGGGAATTATCTGGTCCGACAAGGCGCCGGTTCATTGAAATTACCTCAGATTCGGGCACATTCAGCTTATCGGCAATCGTTTTTACGTTTTCTGGCGACAGGTCACCATCATCAATGGCTTGCAGATGACCCTTAATTTTACGTAAGTTAAAAAACAATTTTTTTTGCGCTGCTGTTGTTCCTATTTTCACTAATGACCAAGTTCGCAATATATATTCTTGAATGGATGCTTTAATCCACCACATAGCATAGGTAGATAACCGAAAACCTTTGTCAGGATCAAAACGCTTAACCGCTTGCATTAACCCTACATTACCTTCGGAAATTAATTCTCCCAATGGTAAGCCATATCCCCGATAACCCATTGCAATTTTGGCGACGAGGCGCAGATGACTGGTTACTAGTTTGTGGGCAGATTCTGTGTCATCCCGTTCAGACCAATTTTTTGCAAGCATAAACTCCTCTTGAACCTCCAGAACTGGAAATTTTCGAATTTCCGAGAGGTAACGAGCTAGATTTGACTGCGGATCGAGTCTTCCGAGAGCAGGGACATTAGATGCCATAATATTCAACCATACTTATAAAAAAACCTTATATACATAAATACATCAAACCTCTAATTTCAGATCACTATCATATAATGGTATTTATTTACTATAATTCAAGAGGTTAAAGATCTTCTAATAAACTAATTAGTCTTCTTATTTCAATAGGTAATTTTGAGTTATACATAACATTTTTTTCTGTTTTGGGATGCTTGAAACCCAACTTGAAGGCATGGAGTGCTTGCCTATTTAATTGCTGAATATAATTGTATGTCTGCTTATTTAACCTAGATCGTCGGCCACGCTTTATGGCTCCACCATATATGCTGTCACCGATAACTGGGTGTCCCATTTCTGCCATGTGAACTCTAATTTGATGAGTCCGCCCCGTTGATAATTTACATTCTAAAAGACTTGCAACATTGGAGTATCGTTTAATAACTTTGTATTTTG
This sequence comes from Rhodospirillaceae bacterium, assembly GCA_002719885.1. Taxonomy (GTDB): domain Bacteria; phylum Pseudomonadota; class Alphaproteobacteria; order MPNO01; family UBA2964; genus UBA2964. The sequence continues at coordinate 112,609 of PBFH01000032.1, forward strand.
TAATAGCACTTTTACCGCTATTCTGTAAGACCGCCATTTTCTTTCTATTTCTTTTATGTCTGCCAATATTTCCCTTCATTATTCCGCAACTTGGCCGTGGTATACCCCAAACTACGGCCTGATAAGCTCGATTTATTGTACGTTTCGAAAATTGTACTGATAGGCTGTTGTGAGACGAATCATTTTTTGCTGCCACCATTAATCCGCTTGTGTGCTTATCAAGTCGGTGAACGATGCCTGGACGTCTTACACCACCGATACCATGAAGGCTATCACCACAATGAGCTAATAGTGCATTTACTAATGTTCCGCTGTTATTACCCGGCGCTGGGTGTACGACAAGTCCTGCCGGCTTGTTGATTACGATCAAGTCGGTATCTTCAAAGATAATTTCTAATTTAATATCCTCGGGCTCTGGTATAGGGGTTTCTAAAGTAGGAATGGTTAATGTATAAATAGTTCCCTGTTTGACCCGATGTGAAGGGTCAGTTATTGTTTCCCCTTTGGAAGATAAATACCCCTGAAGGATCAGAGTTTTAATCCGTGTACGCGATTGATTGTCTAAAGCGCTGGCTATAAAACTATCTAGTCTGCTGTAATTTTGGTCAGCTTTAACCTTATGTTTAACAATTTTGTTTGCGTTTGGGTGTATCAGTGATGTCATAATATAAGAGTGAGCATAAACTATGCGCGGGCTCAAGAGTTTGGTTGTCGGAATGGGCGTTTTAATTGTCATTGGTTTGACGATTGTGATCGTGACTTTAGTCAACAGGTATAATTCACCCGATGCCGGTTCTGTCGAAGAACATGCCTCAGGTATCTCCGTACCAGTGAACAGCGGTTTTGGTGAAAGACGTTTGCGAATACCGAAAGGAGCAAAAATTTTAGATATAAATCTAGATAGTGATAGAGTGGCTGTCACACTTGATCTAATTGACGGCAGTCAGGCAATTCTTCTGATAAATGTCGTTACGGGCAATAGGCTAGGATTGATTAGGCTTGCCTCAGATTGAAAATTAAAATTTTCCCCTAAGTCCCCTAGGTTTCATGAAATGAGACTCTATTCTTTGAAATGTTTAATTTAACCACCAAATTGCCTAAATTTAAAAATATTTAAAACACAGAGTTTGGTTAGAAAAAGAAAATTTACAATTGCCGGTGTGGTTTTTTATGTCTGGAATAAATATTGCGGCTCTCTCTTCTCTCAAACCAACGAGGGGAAGAACACATAAAGCCGTTAGTGGAGAGGGTAATAAGATTTCCCAAAATAAACCAAGCTCTGAAATTACGGAATCACCTAGACCTCAGAAGGCACAATCCATTCTTTCAGTGGGAAATGGTGTTATTTTAAAGGGAAAAATTGTTGAAGCGGGCCAAATAATTATCCATGGATCTGTTAGAGCTGACATTAATGCAGTCTCTATTACGGTCGAGTCTGATGGGTTTCTCGAAGGTTCGGTCAAAACTTGTGAATTATCTATTTCCGGCAACTTCAAAGGATTAGCAGAAGTGTCAGGAGCCTTAAATTTACAAAATGGAGGAAGTTTTGAAGGCGATGTAACATATAACTCTATTAAAGTTGAACAAGGCGCAATAATTTCTGGTACTCTGACGATAGCTAGGGATAAAACTAATACAGAGTTTATAGATCATTCTATGCCTAACCTGCCCCCTAAGACGTCTAAAATATGAATGATGGTTTAATCGTCTTAAGTCCAAATCAGTAATCATATTTACCAATTTTTATGGACAGTACTATGGATTCATTTTGTCGGGTTTTTAGAAAGAAGCAGAAATCAAAATGATAAATGACGGCAATATTCAAAAGAAGATTGTTCTGAAAGCCTGGCAAAAAGGAAAACTATAACACCTAAATAAGACAAATCTCTTAGTAAAATCTTATTGTGATAATTCTGCAGGAAATTAGAACGAATTCCTTTTGGTTTCTGTAATGTGGATTGGTAATCCTAAAGTGGTTATCCAACATATGAGAAGCATTGCTGAAGAACACCAAATGCACGCTTGTATTCCACCCAAACTGTATAATGCCCCCGAAAAGAAGGTACCCAAAAATCGTCCTGCGGCGTTCGCTGCATAATAAAACCCTATATCCTCTGCCGCTTTTTCTGATCCAGCATACGCAAGTATTAGATAAGAATGAACGGAAGAGTTCACAGCGAATGCAAATCCAAAAATACTAAGTCCAATTACTAAAATCCAATCAAAGTTTTGTGATTGGGTTAAGAGGGCAATTCCAATTCCACATGTGACTACCGATAGAATTAAAGACCAAAGCTTGGCGGCGGGTACCTCAGTGGAGAGGCCATCGTGACTACGTTTCACGAAGGAGGGTGCGGACGCTTGTATAAACCCATATCCAATTGTCCAAAATGCCATAAAACCTCCGACCATTGTGAAGGCCCAGCCTGATGCATACAAATATACTGGTACTCCTACTACAAACCAAACGTCTCTTGCTCCAAATAAAAAAATTCTTGCAAGGGCTAATAAATTTATGCCTTTAGTTTTTGCGAAGAGCTCTCTTGCATTTTTGGATTCCGTCGCCTTTCCAATTAATTTTGGCAGTGAAAATTTTACAGAAAATAAGATGATTGCCAGCATTGATGCCATAATCCAAAGAGCACCACGAAAACCAAAAAATTCGAGCAGCAAGCCTCCCAAGAAGAAGCCCATTCCCTTCATTGCGTTTTTACTGCCTGTAAACCATGCCACCCAGCGAAATAGCACTTCGGGTGCTTCGCCAGCCGTAATTTTGATTGCTGATTTACTAGCTGTTTTTGTTAAGTCTTTCGCTACTCCACATATACCCTGAGCAATGACGACCCACACTACAGACAGGGCTACGCTCCAACTAACTGACATTGCAGACATCATTAAGAAGCCAACTATTTGGGTGGTTAATCCGACGATCAGCATCCTGGAGATCCCATATTTGGTTGCCATCCAGCCTCCTATCAGATTGGCCACCACACCAGCAGCTTCGTATAAAAGAAATAGGAATGCTAATGTGAATGGTGAATAACCCAGTTTATAGAAATGCAATAGGACTAGCATCCGGAGTGCGCCATCCGTTAGCGTAAAACCCCAATATGATACGGTGACGATTATGTAATTTTGTATAGCTTTAGACCGGGATGAATTCTCAGATTCGTTTGTCAAAATCTAGAGCCCGACTTCAGATAAATAGCAAGCAAGATCGACCAATCTGCAAGAATATGCCATCTCATTATCATACCAAGCATATACTTTAAGTAATGTACCATCAGTAATCAAAGTAGAGGCAGCATCTATGATACTACTGTGGGTATCCCCGCCGTAATCCGCTGAAACTAGTGGTCGATCTTCAAATCCTAGTATTCCGGCCAAATAATCCCTAGCGGCCGATTTAAAAAGTTGATTTACCTCCGCTATGTTAGTTTCTTTTTCTAATTCAAATACGCAATCAGTTAGGCTGGCATTGGCCACGGGAACCCGGACAGCGTGCCCATCTAATTTACCTTTTAATTCAGGGTAGAT
>PBFH01000033.1 GCA_002719885.1 Rhodospirillaceae bacterium
GTTACAAATGTAGTTGTATTGTCATATATGCCCTGTGTGAACTTATGAATCTCAGGGGGTAGCGGACGACGGCCCCCGGTATTTAACCATAGCCTTAATAGATGTCGTTTACGCTCCGGTTCTGGCCAATCTTTAAATTCGGTCCGCGAATGAAGTGTTACGTGATTCATTACATAACTTATATCGCCAGGGCCCATAGGCACTTTAATTGCTACTTCGGGAGCAATATCGCGAAACATTTGGAGTGCTTCTTTTTGTGCGTCGGTAAATTTTGGAACTCCTGCTATAAGTTGTCCCTTATTGAGGGCTGAACTTACACCCCGCACCGCAAAATATCCTTCATGAAAATTGAATATACCTTGGCGGATATAGGGCTTGTCCTGTCCTGGATGTTTTTCATTGGAAAGTTGGCGATAAAACTTCCAACCGAGTTCAACAGCAAGGTCGGGACGCTGCTTAAGCATTTCATTATACAGGGTCACCGCACTACATACGAGGTGTTCACCTCCCGATTTTGCTGTGTGAATACAACCCAGGGCCAATATATCGGCCTGATCACAGTGGAACGCCATATGCGACTTAGTACGATAACCTCTAGTTTTTGAATAGTCTCCACCAACATCTTTCACATGCCCGAGGAGATGGCCCTGCCGGTTTTGTGATAATGCTCGACCAATATAAAGTGAAAGTCCCCAAAAAGCGGCAGCATATTGAACCCGCCCCAATCTCTCAATTGGCAAACCCTGAATTAGGACAATGCCACGACCCTCCATAAGCTCGTCTTGAATATCCTGCAGACGAGCGCCTAAATTAGGCAGAGAAAAATTTTCATGGGTGATATCCTTGATATCAAGCCCGCGACCCACCACCGCTTCTACCGCTTTATCTACCTCTAAGATTTCATCATCCGATAAACGATATATCCAGTCATCGTTTTCTGAAAGTTCACTGGGATACCAAATTGCAGGGTCAATGAGAGGTTTCCCCAACTCGGCTGGTTTTCTTGGTAAAGTACTGCGTTTCCAGTTATTTTTAACCATACTATTGATCCAACTTTGAACACTAAAACGATACTGCCACAGACGCGGTATTCAAAAAAAGTGATATTTTAATTATTCTTGAGCTTCTAGGTTAAGATTTTTTGACGCCTCACTCGGACTCTTCCATTTTTCGACAGTCGGACGATATTTGCGGTTTGCGCATAATCCGGAGACCCGGAGTAGTAGGCAAGGACGGACCCGTCACCTACTTTTTCTGCTCGGTTCCAATGTCCCAGTGCAACGTAATCTGCCTTTGTAGCTGATATATCTTTATCACTAAATAACCAAGACGGACGAAACATGCTGTTTCCTGCTATAACCGGTTCATAATGGCCGTGAGCCATTGCAACCTGCCAACGTGATTTGCGGCGTCTCGGGTTGGATAAGGGTTTCATGTCTTCATAATCACGATGAGCTTTTCCCCAAATTTCGAGGTCAAACTCCTTAAACAGCACGGCGGTTTTATCGGTTACACCCAAGATAAATAATTTATCATTCTTGATCATTGAGCGGTGATGCCACGGAGATCCAGAAATTGCGGGATCATGGTTGCCCGGCAAGACCACTACAGCCATTGAAAATGTTGCGATAACGTTAGCTGTTTTCTCTATAATTTTATTATCAAGACGATTATGTTCAAAAATATCTCCGGCAAGGAGCACTACATCTGCCTTGACATTCTCCGCAGTTTTTAAAACATCTTGTAATGGCTTCGTACCGTCACCTTCATTAGCGCGGGCCGTATAGCCATCATCTATGTGAATGTCTGAACTATGCGCTAGAATAATATCTCTTGGCTTTGATGAAGAACTATTAGACATTTTTTTAATACCTAAACATTACTTTCTACATTTAAATTGATGGCGTTAGGATATTGCCTCATTTAGCAATAATTCAATTGGTCCTTAGAACTTATTATCATAATTTAATTTTTCTTAAACCGGTACCGCTGGCATCAAAAGATTAGAGTCATATTAACCACCGGTGTGATTGACGTGATATCCCTCATTAACCGTATCTTTATATTTAAAACGGTTAAATGCATCGATGATATCATACCACTGAATTGTAAGCTGCAATTGATCGCCAGTACGGAACCTCGCAGCGGAAGCAATTATTTCTCTCTCTTTCACTCTTTAAAAAGCTTTGGCTCAGCTTAATCGTATTTTTTTGTCTCCACGCGACAGCAACATTGCTAGTGGAATAGATGCCAAGGCTCCGATCATTATGAAGTAAAAATCGTTAAAAAAACCGATAGACATTGCCTGCCGAGCAATTTCATTATCGATTAGCCGCAGTCCATCAACAGAGGAAAAATTCCACTGCTCGGGCAGCAGGTAAGACTTCATTGCCTCCGAATAAGGGTTAATTCGTTCTGATAAATATGTGTGTGCTGTCGTTTGTGACCTTGAAAGTATGCAGATAACCACAGAGACACCAATGCCACTGCCATAATTTCGGAATAAAGTAGTAAATGTAGAAGCCTCAGTCCGAAATTTTGCTGGAAGTGTCCAAAATGATACCGCTGTAAGGGGAACCCAAATGGCGCCGATGCCTATACCATTGAAAAATGCAGCAATAATAAAATCCCAGATACCGACATCCACGGTAAAATTTGATAGTCGCCAAGCTGAGAATGCGACACATAAAAACCCAAAGATAATAACAGCTCTCGGGTCGACCCTGTTTGACAGGCGACCCGCGACAACCAAACCTACTAGCGTTCCAATACCTCTTGGCATCATCACCATTGCAGCCATCATGATCGGGAATTCCCTCAAATTCTGCATAAACAGTGGCATGATGACATTCATGGAGAGTACAAGAAAACCAAGTATAAATTGAAAGACGATGCCCAGCATTAGGTTTTTATCCTTGAATATTTCTGGGCTAATGAACCGATTATTTGTAGTGAGGCTGTGGGTAATAAAAAAATACAATCCAAGAACAACCGCACTAGTGGTGATCACAATATAATTAGAATCGAACCACCCTTCAATTTCACCGCGGTCAAGCGTTAATTGAAGGGAAGCCAATGCAAGAACCAAAAATAAATATCCTTTAATATCAAATGGTTTTTCACGGTCTCTAGGTGTCTCCTTAACTGAAAAAACTGCACCGATAACAGCTAGAATGGCAAAGGGTGTCGAAACATAAAAAACCCATCGCCAGCTAAATTCTTCTGTAAGCCATCCCCCAATCACCGGACCCATAACAGGGGCAAACATTACGCCAGCACCCCAAATAGCAAGCGCCTGTCCATGTCGCTCACGAGGATATGAATCAAGCATTAGCGCCTGAGATATTGGTGCGATAGGTGCGGAGCACATCCCCTGAAGCCCTCTAAAAAACATGATTTCCGGAATTGTCTCAGCGTTTCCGGACATAAGAGAACAAAATGCAAACCCAGCAAGAGCGCAAACATATAAACGTTTCCGACCGATACGTGAAACCAACCATCCTGTGGCAGCCATTGTAGAGGCTTGCATCATGAAGTAGGTTGTAACAATCCAAGAAACCTGGTCTTGGTTTGCTGATAAACCTCCCTGCATGTGGGGCAATGCTATTGCCGATATATTGATATCAAGGACTATAACAGTAGTCGCCAACATAGCCGTCACCGTTATAAGAATTCGATTAGAATCCACAGAATTTTCCAGGTTTTGGCTATCTAGAGGCATAGCGACGAGGCGATCAGTCTTTAGTGCCGACGCGAGCAAACGCAGATTTGATGAGACCTTTTAGAGAGCGTTTTCTCTTGGTGTCAATGGAAATAGCCACCGTCATTCCGGCGCGTAATTGTATGTTTGGGCGTATGTTCTTTAATTCAATCCTGACTGGTACACGTTGGACTACTTTAACCCAGTTGCCGCTGGCATTTTGTGGGGGTAAAACTGACAATTCGCCACCCGTAGTAGGACTAATGGAAGCAACATAAGCTCTAATTTTTACTTCGGGGTAGGCATCGACCGTCAGCAAGACACTTTGTTTTGTTTTTACATAGGTTAATTGTGTCTCTTTTAAATTTGCTTCTACCCAAATTTCTGCTGTCTGGATGATTGGAATGACAGCCTTGCCTTCCTCAACATATTCCCCTGCTTGTAAGGATACCTTCCCAACCGTACCGTTAGATGGCGAACGTATTTGTGTCCGTCGCAAATTAAGTGTGGCACCATCTAATTTTGCTTTAGCGGCCATAAACATTGGGTGCATTTTGTCCGGGGTATCATGACGCCCACCCAGACGGGCAATGACGTTTAACATTTTTTGTTTAATAGATCGTATAGATTGTCGTGCCTTAATTAAATTACGTTCTGCTTCATCATAACGTGCTTTCGATGATATGCCTCGTGCCGATAACTTTTTGTGCCTTGCAAAAACTCGTTCCAAATATAAAACTTCCTGCTTGGCCTCCACTTTTTCAGCGACAACCTGATGATATTCAGCCCTTAACGCTCTCAAGGTATTCCGGACACCAGCGAGTTCTGCTTCCGCCTTAGAAACTTTTATCCGATAAGGTTCCGGGTCTAAGGTAAAAAGTAAATCTCCGGTTTTCACATGATCATTCTCTTGCACTAATATTTTTGAGGCTCTTCCATCAATATCTGCGCTTACCGCTAAATGATGTGATTTTACATAAGCATTTTCAGTTTTCACATATCGGGTACTTTTAAGCCAATAATCAGCTCCACCCCCAATGGCAATAGTTGGCAAAACAATGAGTAGGACAAACCTTAAGGTGATTTTCAAATGCCGTTGCATAAAATTATTCTGCAACCAATTCAGACTGCAGAAGTTCTGAAAGGTTTATTTTTATTTTTAAAAGGGTGTTGTTTAGATATTGCGCTTCTTCAGCATTTAGACCGCTAATTGCCAAATTAAGAACTTCATCCGCCAAATGGGACATCTCATCAATCACCGGTCCGGCTTGTTTTGTTAAAAAAAGGCGTTTAACACGAGCGTCGTTTTTGTCCGGCCTTCTTTCAACCCACTGCTTGCCTTCTAATCGATCGATTAATTTTCCCAACGTGGGTTTTTCAATCTCAAGCTCTCCAGCTAGTGTTGTCTGTGTGCACCCTTCAATACGACTAATTCTAGTCAAGACACGCCACTGAGATCGAGTGAGACCGAGGGGCTCAACTCTCCGATCATACACAGTCCGAAGCATACGAGAAACATCACCAATTAAATAACCAACATGCTCTGTAGGTTCACGAAAATTCATATTATAATCTCACCTAATAGCTAAACATTTTTGATAAGCTAGCATATAATAAGCTAAATTATTATATGCTAGCTTATTATTTTGGCAAGTCGCTACATTATTTAAAGAAAAAAGCAATATTTTCTATGGCAGAATCTGGTAATACAGCTGTTTTTCGTACTCTAAAAATACCCAATTTCCGTAACTATATGTTTGGAAATTTCTTTTCTCAGGCGGGAATGTGGGCGCAACGAATTGCAGTTGGGTGGCTTACATGGGAGTTAACTGAAAGCCCTACTTGGCTTGGTGCCATGGCAATGGCTGATTTTTTTCCAAACGTTATTATGGCCCCCTTGGCGGGAGCGCTTGCTGATCGTTGGGATCGACTAAAAGCAGTAAGGCTTTACGTAACCATTTCTGCAATAATTTCATCGGTTATTGTATGGCTTACAGTGACTGGCACCATCACAGTTCACTCTTTATTCGTTCTGGTTTTGCTGAATGGCATTATTATGTCCTTTAACTACCCTGTAAGACTATCTTTGATCCAATCTCTCGTTGGACGAGAGGCCTTAACCTCGGCTGTTAGCATAAGTGCAATTGTTTTTAACATTGCAAGAATAGGAGCCCCCGCTCTAACTGGACCAGCTATCGCTTTTGGGGGGGTTGGACCCGCATTAATGTTCACTGTTGTCGCCGATTTTGTTTTCGTTTTCACTCTCTACAAAGTCCAGCTTCTCCATGACGTCAAAGAAGTTCTTAAAGAAAAAGGTAAGATCTCCGCAGAAATTATGGAAGGTTTTCGCTATGCATTTAGACACCCCGGTATCGGGCCACTTTTGATCATCCTAGTTATGATGGCTATCTTTGGAAGACCCTTTATTGAACTCTTGCCAGGTTTTGCCGATAAGATTTTTAATCAAGGTGTTGATGGATTTGCTTTGCTTACATCCATACTAGGTGTCGGGTCTTTTATTGGGAGCATTTCTCTTGCAAAGAGGGAGGGGGTGAAGGGACTTACGCGTATATTGATTTTTAATACATTGGTTCTTTCATTATCGGTAATTGGTTTTGCATCAACCAATAACTTCTGGATAGCGATGGCATTCACACTTGCCGTTGGTTACGCAATTGTCGCCATCGGGGTTATAGAGCAAACACTGATACAAATAGCCGTTGAAGACTCAATGAGAGGAAGGATGCTTAGTTTCTACACTCTCATCGCACGGGGCTGCCCTTCTGCCGGCGCTCTTTTGATGGGCTATTTTTCATCTTTTTATGGATTACAACTGCCCATAATTGCTGGTGCCATAATATGTATTGGGGTTTGGCTGTGGGCGAAAAAACGCTTACTAAGATTAGAATTAGCCCTCGAGTCGTATCCAAAAAATTCGACATCCAACTGACATCAATCTTCCATACGCATTGCCGTTTTAATATCCTCTAATCTGTAGCCGCGTCTCTGCAACCATGCAAAATCCTGTCTCTTTGTTTTGTCATCGACCCTTCCCATACGAAAAGGACCACGGTTTGCTTTTTGTAAAGCCGCCAAAGCCATTTTGGCGTCACCACCCGCGTTTTTTATCTCATCAACATCGCCTATACCCAGCGTATTTTCTAGGGCGGCATCTAACTCACCTTCAACCACACAAATCGCAACCATAGACTTTTTTCTAGCCAAATAAAGAGATCTATCAAGTGAATATCCGGCACGAAGTGCACCGCGTAACTTAGCAGAGGCCGCTTCTTTATCGTTTACGTAGCCGAACTCTTCCATTGTACTAACAACAGTACCGATATAGTCCAACATTGTTTTGCGCAACAAATCTTCTTTAACTTCTCGATATACCCGATTTCTAAGGTAATCCTCTAGTTTTCCGCGAGAAACGACATAGTGTTGACAATAATACAATGCGATATTCTGTAACCTTTTCTCGGTCATTTTCTTTGGTTTTTTTGACCTTACCGCCTCGTCCAATTCAGCCTACCTCCGTCTCTCTAAGGGTTGCCTCTAAAAGATCGAGTGCCGCCGAGGCAAAGTGCCACATATTTTGTTCTCGCTGTTCACTTTTGGTCTCGATAGTTATCGCTAACTCAATGGGGCCTGTGATAGCGATACAGCAATGCCCCGCATCGTCCCCATAGCTATTTTTGCTTGGTCCGCTTGCACCGGTTTCGCACAAAGCCCAATCTGTTTTTAGTTTTTCTTTAATTATTTTTGCTGCGGCCAGTGCATATTCTTCACAAGAGCCCCGCATCATAGAAACTTCTTCATTCGCTCCCAACAGTGCACGCCTTGCATCTCGGGTATAAATTATTCCTCCTCCAACAAAGTATCCTGAGGCCCCTGGAATTGAGAGGAGAGAAGCCGAGATGAGTCCTCCCGCAGAAGATTCTACTACGGAGATCCTACATTTACGTTCTTTTAAAAGAGCAGCTACATTGGCTGCCATCGCTGTTAGTTCCATCTTACTCCCTGTGAAAACTAATATAACAATTTAATTCAGGCTACCTCTTTCCTGATCATGAGATTTTACAGTTACCAATTCCTCACAAAACCTAATCCAAAGGCAGCAGCGGTTCTTTGTCTGGATGCAACTGTATATCGAATGCAGTCAGTAAAGCGCCTGTAGCTGCGTAGCTGCCCATTACAGAAACAATATCAATTAACATTCTTGTTCCAAACATCTCATGTGCCTTTGCAAACGTCTCCGGCTTAACTTTTCGTGCCCCCATAAGTTGACGCCCAAATTCGATTATAACAGAATCAATCTCGTCAAGACCCAAGCAAGACCTACGATATTTAATAACATCAACGATATCTTGAGATATCCCTACTTTCAAAGCTGCAGGCTCGTGTGCGACCCACTCAAATTGATGGTTAAGCTCACGGGCGGTAGTCAAAATTGCCAATTCTCTTACTCTCTTACTTATACCAGATTCATGACGGAGATAATGATTAACTTCTTGAGTGAGCCGGGAAAGCTTCGGACTATGAAGCCGTATCCCTCCAGGGCCCCGAATACCGACATAGGTATCACTTTCGGGATCCATGAAATGATCAAAAATAATTTGTGCTTCCTCATCTAGTTCCTCTCGTTTAGGCAGAGGTAAACGGAAACCGGAATCCTTGTAAACGTCGGGAGGAAATTTGTTGCCTTTCATTGTAAGCCCTATCGATTTTTTGTCATATTGGTTGACGGTCTAGTAAGATTCTTTCGATGACTTCCAGTTTTCTCGGCCCTATCTGTACCCCTGATATTCATTTTAAAGACTGAGCCTTTCATCTTCTTTTTACTACCAAAGGGTTTACCACCTTTTACGGTTAATCTCTCCATACGACGACGATGTGGCAAATAATCCCGGGGTGCGTAATGCTGGGTCGATCGATTGTCCCAAATAATGATCATATTGGGTTCCCACCTAACCCTGTATTGATATTCAGGAATTTCAGGTAGCTGGTAAAGCATATTTAATATTTGTTCACTTTCGAAGTCCCTAACCCCTTCAATATATTTTGTGGTCTGTGGACTAACATAAATTAAAGGTCGTTTATTAACCGGGTGAATCCTTACCACCGGGTGAGACACATTTGGGAACAGTTCTTCCATTTCTACGAGTTTTTTACGTCCTTCATAGGTGCCTTCATAAAGTGCCCGAAATACTTTGAAGTCGTTGACTGCCTCAAGGTTGGCATAGAAGTTCTTTAACGCCGGATTAAGGCCATCGAATGCAGCGGTCATACTCGCTAAAAGAGTGTCGCCACCGATGCTAGGTGTAATCGTTGAACGGATTATAGTCGCGGCTGGAGGTTCCTCACGGAACATCTCATCACTATGCCACTGATCCGTCGATAACGGCGGATTATTTCCATCATTATCCAAAACAATTATCTCAGGATGATCTGGAAGGCTCGTAGCAAAAGGATGAACTGTCAATTCTCCGAACTGTTTTCCAAATTTTATATATTCTTCTTGGGTTAGGTTCTGATTGCGAAAAATGATCACTTCATGCGTTACAAATGCCTTATGAATTACTGATAGGTCTTCATCTGAAATCGATTTCGACAGATCAATATGGGTTATTTCCGCACCTAGATGGACACCGACTTTTTTTACTTTTGCCAGTGGTTTCTTATCTTTTTTTTTTTAAAGTTGTCACCATACCTCTGCCTCCCCTAAATAGTAAGATAAGCAAACATACAAATAATCGCAATATCAGGATATATTCAGAATTATGAACGTACGGGCGTTGTCAAAGATTGGCTGATGATATTCATCGGTAAGTCATCAAACGATGCATAATTTAATTCATAAAGTTTAGCGTAAAGCCCATCTTTCATAATCAATGTTTGATGCGTTCCGGTCTCAATTATTTGACCCTCTTGTAATACAACAATCCTATCTGCATTGCGCACGGTAGCAAGGCGATGGGCTATTACTATTCCTGTTCTACCTTGTAATAGATTTTCAAGAGCAATTTGTATTTGACGTTCGGTATAGCTATCAATATTGGCTGTAGCTTCATCGAGAATCAAAACTTTTGCGTTTGCCACAAGAGCGCGTGCAAAACTTAATAGCTGCCGTTGCCCCATCGAAAGATTATGGCCCTGTTGTTCTAGGATCGTATCGTACCCAAACGGTAAAGCCGAAATAAAATCATGGGCGCCTACAACCTCTGCCGCCTTTTCTATATCCTCGCGTGACGCACTCCTAGTCCTATAACGTATATTTTCTAGGATACTACCCGTAAAAAGAAACGGGTCTTGTAATACCATCGAAACATGTTGACCTAGGGCGCCCTTGGAATAATCGCGAACATCTATGCCGTCGATAAGTATCTCACCGTCCCAGACATCATAAAATCGGTTTAGCAATGAAGTTATACTCGTCTTACCTGAACCCGTTGGACCAACCAAAGCCACTGTTTCTCCAGGATTAACTTTTAAACTTAAATTTTTAATAACCGGTTGATGTTGATAATAACCAAACGTAACACTTCGAAATTCGATCTCACCCTCAATTCTTTTCGGGTCTAACGCATTAACTTTATCAGTTATATCCAGTGGGACATCAAGAACTTCAAATATCCTCTGTCCCGATGCCATCGCCCTTTGCATTATACTATATTGTGCCGTTAACGATCGGATTGGATCAAAAAACCTCTGCACATAAAATAAAAATGCGACCATCACTCCAACATCAAGCGTGCGGTCAAGAACTAATGCGCCGCCGATTACCACTACGATAGCCATAGCTGCGCCGGAGAGAGTATCAACGATTGGGACCATAACCTGCGCAAATTTTGCAGAGCGAAGGTGTGCCTCGAGGTTACCGTTAGATTTATCACTATAGAGATCTAAGTTTACATTCTCTCGGTTCATACCCTGCACGGTCCGAACGGAATGAATCCCTTCTGCCAAGGCACCATTAGTAATTGAATTTGTCTCGCGCGCCCTCCTAAAAGCCACTTTGGCTTTAGGCAACCATAAAATTCTTACAAAGAATAAGGTAGGGACAACAGAAAGGGTTAATAAACCGAGCTCAAAATTTAATGTCAGCATTATAATGATAATACCAAAAAGAAGGACGAGGTCTCCAAATGCGGTAATAGTATTTTCGAGAAATTCCTGTAATGAATTAACATCTCCCTGCAAACGCGACATCATACGTCCAACTTCTGTTTTATCCATAAAAGTTAGAGCAACATTTTGTAAATGGGCATACATTGCTCGTCTTAGGTCGAAGATCACACGTTCACCTGTTAAACCTACTAGTCTATCTTGAAGGTAATTTGCGGCGTAATTAATGACTATAACCGCACCAAATATGGTGACCGATAACATAAGAAGGTTTTGTCCACCCACTTTAGATATCAATGCCTCATCGATAGCATATTTAATTACTAGGGGGATTGATAATTGTGCCGCTGTAAACACTAATACAGCAATTAGGGCTAGACCAACTGTCTTCTTGTAAGGTTTTACAAACTCTGCAAATCGTCGGACAACTTTCCGATCGAAGGCTGCCCCAAAAATAACTTCGTCCTGACTTATTTGAGAACCAACTACCGCATGGGGTGGCCGCGCCGGCTTGGAATCTGAAGAAGCTCTATAAGTAGTCGACATTAATTATTTCCAATTACTTGATGTTATTTTCTGCATCTTCACGACTTTGCAACGCGAATAAAGCCGCATATTTGCCGTTGTATTTTATTAATTCTTCATGGGACCCACGTTCCACTATTCGGCCCGCTTCAAGAAAAATGATTTCATCGGCATGACGTAAAGTCCCTAAACGGTGTGAGATAATAATTGTGGCCGTGTCCTGAGCCTGCTCTTTTAGCGCCATCCGAATCCGTTTTTCTGTGCCCGCGTCAATTGCCGCAGTAGAATCATCTAAAACAAGAATTCGAGGCTTTAGCATTGCTGTACGAGCTATCGCAATTCTTTGTTTTTGACCGCCCGACAATGAAACACCGCGCTCACCTACCAGTGTGTCATACCCTTGGGGCAATCCTTCTATAAAACTATCAATTTGCGAAATAGAAGTAGCTTTGGAAATCATTACCTTTTCCGCCCAAGGGTTTCCATATGCAACATTATTTTCAAGAGAGGCAGTAAATAGAAATGGATCCTGAGAAAGGACGCCCACATTTTGCCTCAAAGAAGAAAGAGATATTTTCCTGATATCCACATTGTCTATCGTAATTTGTCCCGCTGAAACTTCATAAAATCTGGGTATAAGATGAGCTATTGTTGATTTCCCGCTACCCGGTGGGCCAACAATCCCCAGTGTCTTCCCTCTAGTTACCGAGAAGGTGATGCCTTTTAAAATTTCGGGTAAGCCCTCGCCTGGATAGGTGAAACTAACATTTTCAAACTTTAGTGTATTTATGTCTTCGGAAAGATCTTCTGCTTCAGCATCATTAGAAATGACAGGTTTTAGATCCAGAATTCCGAACATTCTCGCTCCACAAGTCAATGCCCTTGCGAAAGAATTAACCACTACTCCCAACTGACGAACCGGCGCTTGTAATATTGTCATAAAAGTCAAAAACTCGGTCAGTTTTCCGACAGTCATCTGTCCATCTATTACTCGTATACCTCCAACCCAAAGCACCAACCCCATTGCGACGAAGTAGGCAAAAGTCATCGCAGTTGTTGAAGCAACTCTTGTCTTAATTCGCGCTGCAGCTAGCGAGTGAGCCTCCTCGGAGGCAAAATCATATTTTTCCAGCTCATAAGGTTCAGCGCCAAATGCCCTAACGACACGAATTCCTGTCAGGTTTTCATCCATAATCCGTCCAAGAACAGCCATTTTTTCTTGGAGTGTCCACCACAAGCCTCGGAGCTTCAGTCTCGACACCGCTGACATCCAGGCAACAAAAGGTACAAAACTAAGCGCAAATAATCCCATTATAAGGTCTGCTGAAATTAACAAATAAGCGCCAACCCCTATCAAAATTATGAGGAGTAAAACGCGCAATAGACCACCATTCATAAAAGATCGAATGCCTTCAAGATCCAGCATACCGCGAGTAATCAATTCACCAGTGTGCACATGATCGTGAAACGAGAAGCTCAGCTGTTGTAACTTTGCATAAAAGGCAATCCTAAGATCAAACGCTAAAAGGTGACCAATTGATTCCCCGCAATAATTGTGAAGTAGAGTAAATAATCCTCGGAATACGGCTGCCACCAAAAGCGATCCAGCAGCATAATATAAAGCTCGCCGTCCCTCTTCTATAGAAACAACACCTGCCCCAATTAAACCCAAGGCGCCATCAACAGCGTTGCCGAGGAATTGGGGTATCATTAATTGAAAACAGGCCGCAGCGACAATTCCAATTAGTGCTAATGTGATTCTGAGCCGGTTACTAAAAGCTAACTTAATAATGCGCCAAAAAACCACAGCATCATCGCTTAGATTACGATCTGGATCTATTTCTAAACCTGCGTAAGTCCTAGCATAAATCCTGGAGCTAATTTTATGTGGGCTTTTGGCGGAATCTATACTATTCATACTCTAGAAATTCATTGACATTTATCGTGTTCGACCGCGTTACTAGCACTCGGATTTGTTATAGAAAACCAAAATTATTACATTATTGCAAAATCAAATTACCGATAAAGTTGTCACGATGAA
Organism: Rhodospirillaceae bacterium; assembly: GCA_002719885.1. Taxonomy (GTDB): domain Bacteria; phylum Pseudomonadota; class Alphaproteobacteria; order MPNO01; family UBA2964; genus UBA2964. The sequence goes on from PBFH01000033.1 coordinate 13,392, forward strand.
TGGTATCACAAAAACAAACCCTCTTTATAACAATAATAAGTTAAAATTAGGAATCATAGGAATGAATTGTTCGCACGGTTCAACTATAACTACCGCAGATAATACTTGGAAAATGACATGGCCGGAAACTGTTGAGGTTGCTAAAATGGCCGACAAAGCCGGTTTCGAGGTGCTATTACCTGTTGCACGTTGGAAGGGCTATGGTGGAACAACAAATTTCAACAACCGAACCTTTGAAACTTTCAACTGGGCCTCAGCTGTCTCTGCTATCACCGAATATAGCTGCATTTTCTCCACCGCACACGTACCACTCATTCACCCGGTTGCTGCAGCAAAACAATGCGCAACCATAGACCATATTTCTGGAGGGCGTTTTGCCCTAAATATTGTCTGCGGTTGGTTTAAGAATGAATTTGAAATGTTTGGTGCTCAATGGAATGAGCACGAGGTTCGTTATGAATATGCTACCGAATGGCTTCGATTCTTAAAAAAGATATGGACTTCCGAAAAGGAAATCAACTTTAAAGGGCGTTGGTTCAATTCTAAATCTGTCTGGAGCGAGCCCAAGCCCATACAAAAGCCGATGCCACCCGTAATGAATGCTGGAGGGTCAGTGGCAGGAAAAAAATTCGCGGCCACTCAAACAGATATGAATTTTGTATTGTTGAAAGAGAGAAATATGGAGGGTGGCAAAGCACAAGTGGATAACCTAAAGATGATGGCGAAGGAGATTGACCGAAATATTCAGGTCTGGATCCACGTCTATGTCGTCTGTAGGGAAACAGAAAAAGAGGCTAAAAAATATGCTGACTACTATATTGTTGAAAAAGGTGACAATGCCGCTGTAAATAATTTACTTAAGATTTTTGGTATGCAATCCGAGACATTACCATCCGATGTTTTAAACGAGTTTCGCAGACATTTTATTGGCGGGCACGGCGGTTATCCCTTGATTGGGACGCCCGAGCAAATTGTCGACGGCATGAATGATATCATCAAAATGGGTATCAACGGAATTTTAATATCATGGGTAGACTATAAAACAGAATGTCAGCAATGGATTGATGAAATTATGCCATTAATGGAACAGAACGGACAAAGAAACTCTAAGCCTTCCCTAGAATAATTTTTAAAAAATAAAAACTTGGTGCTTAATAGTCATGGCGATTATTAGGTGTCTAGGGTATTATAGATAAATAATTCTTCTGCCTCAAAGGGATTATCTATTAGGCCTTGGTCATGAGAATATTTTATAAACCTTGAGATATTATCGCGATTTTTGGCAAATCCGTTAGGCCACAAATTACCTTGGAAAAGCTGAGATTCTTCCTCATAAAGATGGCGTCCCCAAGCTAAACGTGACCAATTAGGATCCTCGTAATAGCCCTCAGCTAAATCACGGGCATCGTTAAACGTTTTCATCAACTCTCTTCCAAGTTGTGGCATGGCATCAGCAAGATCTTGATGCATTACAATTACGTGCATAATTGGAAAGTCACCAACCTCTTTATAATATTTTAATTCCTCAGCCTTGCTATCAGCAAATAAGTGCCGCGCCCTAGTTTCACCTGTGGCGACCGAATGGGGGGGGTGAGGCAAGAAAAAAGCGTCAATGTTTCCAGTTTCTAGCAAATAACCGAGCTGTTCACGCTCACCGATAAAATCAGTTTTAACTCCCACTTTAGTTTTAAATTTGACTTTTTCTTGCGCGGTCAACAACCATTGAATTTCTTCCCAGGGAACACCATAAAAAAATTTTAAATCACCTTTAGCCAGAAGCGATAAAGTTGTCTGAAAAGAGCTGATAGCTACCTTCTTTCCTAGTAAATCTTTCGGATGCCAAAGTTCTGAGTCGGGGTGAACCCACATTTGACTTTGGCTAAAAAGCCGGCGCGGAAAAACCGGGATGGCAGTAAGCGGTAACTTTCTTTCTTTAGCCATGAGATAGCTCGACATAGAAAATTCTGCGATATCAAATTCATGTTTGTGGATCATTCGTCCATGACGGTCACTCCCATCTCTAAAACTAGTGCCTTGTCCGACCTGTTTCACGTCAAATACAATGTNTTTAGGAGGTATGGCAGTGCCATCATAAAAAGGTAAATGCCTATCATAACGATCTAGTGCAATTTTCAGTGTTTTTTTTACCATTTTTCTGATCCGTACCTTTGAAAAATTAATTTCGACGAGTTAAAACCTAAATATAACTTCTGATAAGAAAATAACACGAGTTTTATTGACTCTTAGCGGATTCTTTTCCTATTTTTATCAAAAATTAGTTAAATAAATTCGATTTTGTAACAGGTAGAATAGATGACCATTATTAGAGAATCGGGCTATGGGCGAAACGCCGTAGTTCCTCCTGAGGACACCGTTCTTACTCATGTTGGCTTAGGCACCCCAATGGGAGAGCTGCTGAGAAGATATTGGCAACCGGTCTGTATGTCTTCAGAACTTGCAGATTTACCCAAGTTTATCAAAATACTTGATGAAGAGTTAGTTGCCTACCGAGATAAATCGGGCAATGTTGGTGTNTTGGGAGCTCATTGTTGTCATCGCGGAACATCTTTGGAATATGGACGCATTGAAAAAAACGGGCTTCGGTGTTGCTATCATGGATGGTTATTCAATTCTGAAGGGCAGTGTCTCGACCAACCAGGGGAACCCAAAGAAAGNAATTACAAGGATGAAATCAACCAACCTTGGTACCCGGCGCAGGAATATAAAGGCCTAGTATTCGCTTACATGGGCCCATTAGATAAGAAACCCTTACTTCCAAAATATGATGTATTGGAAGANGAGAATGCTGATTACCTTGCCTACCGAAATTTTAGCAGAGGGGAAGTGGCGAAATGTAATTGGCTTCAATTACAGGAGAACGCGGCGGACCCAGTGCATACGAATATCCTCCACGGATGGAACCCNGGCTTATTTGAGTTTTCAGAAGTCATGGCTGTAGAACCAACTTACGATTATAAACACNCCAACACCCACGTATCCTATATCCGTACCACNGATCTTGACAGCGGNTATAAATTAACCCGCACTTCTACGATATTTNTNCCNACAGCAAGNTCCGTTCCACCAACAGAGGTCACNGGCACTGACCCCGACCGTGANACAGAACGTGCCCGAATGGTTGGCTGGTGGGTTCCTGTTGACAATGAAAACACTATCGGATTTCACGTAGAACTAATTGANCCCNATAAAAAGATATTTCAACCGCCAGACGCACCCCTTGTTCGCTCATACGAGGAAAAACAAAGAGCACCAGATGATTGGGAGGCTCAGACTAGCCAGAGACCTATTGCAAGACATGCTCTGGAACATCTAGCGACTTCGGACCGAGGGGTCGCCTTATTTCGGCGCCACCTTCGTGANGCAATAAAGATGATGGAAAATGGCGAAGATCCGCCGGGCGTCNNTCGCNAACCAAATCAAGANCTAATTGTAGTNCCATCTGGTAATGAGGTAGTTGCCCCCNANCANGNCTGATCTTTTTTACNCTAANNGGGACAACTCTGCGGACCCCGAACTAATTTTCCTNGCAATAGACCTGTAGACTCGCCATCTATATAAGTTGCCATCCCATTCAAATAGGTCGCTTTATAGCCTTGACCTTTCTGCATCAGACGACGTCCCCCCTTTGGAAGATCATATGTCAAATAAGGATAGCTCTGCCCCAAATTATCATAATCAATAATATTGATATCCGCTTTATATCCAATAGCGATGCGACCGCGATCATGGAGGCCTATAGCCTCAGCAGTGGCACTTGTTATCCACCTCACGAGCCACGCTAGATCAATTTNACCATTTTTACGGTCACGGCCCCAGTGAGTGAGAACAAAAGTTGGGTAACCAGAATCTGAAATATGGCCTACGTGAGCACCGCCATCACTCAAACCCAGACAACTCCGCGGATGCTTTATCATCTCGTGACAAGCATCTAAATTATAATCAGCATAATTAGTATTAGGAGAAAACAAAAATGCGCTGCCATTATCCTCCAACAATAAATCGTACATAAGGTCTAATGGATCGCGGCCCATTCTTTTTGCCATATTGANNACCGANTCCTTCTCAGGTGGCTCATAGTTCGGTGGGTTTCCAAGGCGAAANGTGAATTNAAAATTAGCAGTCCTTTGTATCAANCGTTCACTTTTATGTTNTGGTTTTTCNGNCAAAAGTTTTTTNCGGAATTCTGGGTTCCGCATAATAGAAACCTTTTCTTTGAGAGTTTTATGCGCGATAGCCTTATAGGAAGGGTGCAGATAAAATGCATTCTGGCTCAAACTGAGCCCATAAATAGCACCAATGGACCGAGGAGCAATTTGAGCCCGCATTTCTAGNCCCTGACCACANGCCTCATCAATCCCGGCCATGATATCTTTCCATCCTTCCGGATCCCGGTGCCGTTGTGTAACGGTTATTGATAATGGGCGCCCGGAATTTCGCATAATTCTCTGCCACATTTCTATTTCTTCATGGCGTTCATCCGCGCTGAACTCACCTATCATTTGCATCACGCCACGTCCGGCATCTCTAAGACCCANGGCAATACCAGAAAGTTCATTTTCTCGAGCTCTTAGAGTTGGTGTTGGATCTCCTTNTACTGTCATATGGTTTAAAGAACGGGAAGTCGTGAAACCGAAACCACCTGCCTTCATAGCCTCAGTAGCTAAAAGACGCATGGCGCTTATATCTTCCTCATTTGCATCTTCAAGATTCAGGGCACGTTCTCCCATAACAAACACTCTTAATGCGGCATGAGGTAATTGCGCACAAAGGTCTATATCATGTTTGCGGCGATCAAGAGCGTTGAGATAGTCTGGAAAAGACTCCCAATCCCATTCAAGACCTTCATTCAAAGCTGAGCCAGGAATTTCCTCAACACCCTCCATAAGATCTATGAGACTTTGTCTATCCTTAACGCGAACTGGAGCAAATCCGACGCCGCAATTACCAAAGGCGGTAGTTGTAACACCATGCCAACTCGAGGGCACGAGACGTTCTTCCCATGTAGCCTGTCCGTCATAGTGTGTGTGAATATCTACAAAGCCCGGAGTAACCAACATTCCTTTGGCTTCTACTTCCTGTTGAGCTCGACCGGATACCTTTCCTACAGCAACAATTTTACCTGAACTAACAGCAATATCGCCTTCAAATATTCCCTCGCCGCTTCCATCAGCGATATTACCATTTCTAATTATTAGATCAAAATCCATAGTGGACCTCATTAGTGCGAACATAGTTTANCAATTAGTANACNNAAGGCTTTTTAGGTANAATATCCTAGATTTTTCTTTATCTATATATCTTTAATCTAAACTAGAAAAATCATCTCGGGAATAGGCCCCGGGGTGACGAACCGTGACTGCCCTTAGCTCTTCGACACAATGACAACCAAGTTGTCCTAACGTGGCGCTCAAGTCATCTTTNAAAAGGTTTATTAAATGACCTGGNCCTCGTGCACCCAGCGCCCCCAANCTCCAAAGAAAAGCTTTGCCAGANAANCCAGCATTAGCACCCAGTGCAATTGCACGGGCCACATCTACCCCTGAGCGGATACCACTATCAACGATAATTTCTGCTTTTCCGTTTACTTGCTCGGAAATAACCGGAAGAGCATCTATTGACGCTGGAAGCGCATCAATTTGTCGACCACCGTGATTGGTAACCACTAGTCCGTCAATTCCCGCAGCAATCGCCCTTTTAGCATCTTCAGGATGTAGCACACCTTTGATCAGCAACGGCCCCTTCCATGCATTTCTGTAAAGAGCCACTTCCTCCCATGTAAAAGCGCCACCAGATTCAGCCTGAATAAATTCAGTCGACTCCTGAATACCCGTTCGACCTTCCATATATGGACGTAGGCTCACAAATCTTGGAATACCGTTCCTTAACATTGAAAAAAGCCAGGATGGTGAAGTCATTGCATCCAATCTTAGTCTATTGGTGAGTTTAAATGGTGCCATGATACCGCTTTTCACTTCCCTAGGGCGTGTTGTCCTGACAGGAGAATCCCAAGTCAGCATTAAAGCCTGAACACCAGCCGCTTCGGCACGCTTTACAAGATCCAGTCCAATTAAATGGTTTTTCCTTGGAAAACGATACAACTGGAGCCATAGCACATCAGGAGCAATAGTCGCAGCCTGCTCAATGGTAATTGCGGAGAGAACACCAAGTGTATAGGGGACCCCGGCTGCTTGGGCAGCCCTAGCGAAATAGGTCTCCGCCCCTGGAAAACCGGTTCCCGGTCCTCCAATCGGAGATATACCAACGGGAGCGGAATAATCTTTGCCAAAAAGAGTTACATGCGTTGGAGGAGGTGCGACCACCCTCCCATATCTTGGNACCAATTCTATGGAGTCAAAGGCATCCCAATTTCGTATAATTCCTTTGTCACTGCCCGCACCACCATCAACATATTCAAAAGCAAAATTAGGAAGTTTTTTGCGGGCCCGNGTGCGTAAATCTTGGGCAGTAGGAAACCTTCTCTTAAGCTTGCGTTGCGCAGGTAAAATTAGATTCTCGTTGACTGTTTTCTTTTTTATATTAGCAAAAGTCGACGTNTCTGCCATTCTTATACCTTACATTAGCCAGGAATTATTTTCATCATTACTCTCAGAGTTATTCTGAGCTCCTTTACCAAACATTTATTTGAATTTAATGGCTTTAAAACGATATATTTCAAATTTTATATAATTCTCAAATTTCTGATATCAGGATTAATCAAAGNCGTCACCATCAATTAAGNTTTCTCCAACAGCATCCTTTTGTGATAGCACCGGTTTACCTTCAATCGGCCAGTCTATATTGATTAATTTATCATCCCAACGGATACAACGCTCTAGTTTAGGATCATANAATTCAGTTGTTTTATAGATAATTTCTGCTGTCTTAGACATTGTCAAAAAACCGTGTGCGAATCCCTCTGGAATCCANATTTGTTTTCTATTCTCTTCAGATAAAANTTCGCCTACCCATTGACCAAATGTTGGTGAAGATTTTCGAATGTCGACCGCTACATCNAAAACTTGNCCCCTAATTACTCTAGCTAACTTCGCCTGTGATTTAGGACGCATTTGGTAGTGGAGACCTCTTAAAACGCCTTTTGATGACTTAGAGTGATTATCTTGCAGGAACTCAACCGCAGATTTTATCTGGTTTTGGAAATTGAGTTTATTAAAACTCTCATAAAAAAAACCTCTTACATCTTCGAAGACATCAGGCTCAAGGATTTTTACTTCAGGCAACCTAGTATTAGANACCTTCATAGCATTAGTCCGATGCAACATTCATAAGATATTTTCCATAATCATTCATGATCATTGTTTCCGCTAATTTTCTCAACTGCACCGCATCTATCCANTTTTGTTGAAANGCAATTTCCTCTGGGCAGGCTATTTTCAAACCCTGACGATGTTGAACAGTTTGAACAAACTGGCTAGCTTCCAACAATCTTTCATGCGTTCCCGTATCTAGCCAAGCTACACCTCGCCCAAATTTTTCAACTGACAAANNCNTTTGCTTCAAATAATGNTTGTTGATATCCGTAATTTCTAGCTCACCCCTAGNGGATGGCTTAATTAATTTTGCAAATTCAACTGCTTTTTCATCATAAAAATAAAGGCCGGTCACCGCATAATCAGATTTNGGGGCTATAGGTTTTTCTTCTATACTATTGATTAACCCCTTTTTATCAAAGCCCGCGACACCATAACGATTGGGATTATTAACNCTACAAACAAAGATCGTTCCACCTTCTTGACGTTTATTTGCAGCTTTAAGNGACTTATTTAGTGCGTTCCCGTAAAAGAAGTTATCCCCTAAAATAATTGCAGANAGNCCTCCATCTAAAAACTTTTCACCTATAATCANTGCCTGAGCTATGCCATCAGGTTTCTCTTGAATTTCATGCTGAATTTTCATTCCCCAATGCGANCCATCACCGAAAAGCCTTCTATAAACAGAACTATCTTGTGGGGTAGAAATAATCAAAACTTCACGTATTCCCGTTAACATTAGAGTGGTCAGGGAATAGTAAATCATGGGCTTATCAAAAATTGGCAGCAGCTGCTTTGAAATAGATTTCGTTGCAGGATAAAGTCGCGTACCTGCCCCCCCTGCTAAAATAATACCCCGACGTTTCATTTAGATATTAGTCCTTTTATAATTTCTTTAATCACCGAATCAACCTCTCCCTTCCAATGAGGGAAATTATAATCTAATTGTCTTTCGAGTTTTCTGGTTGAAAGCAATGAATTCAAAGGCCTTTTAGCAATTGCAGAAAAGTGTTCCGTCGAAATTGGGAAAACTGAATCACTATCTAGGTTTAGCCCAAGACCACATTCCTCAGAGCATTGGATTATGTATTTAGCCAAGTCAAACCAAGTTGTCTCTCCCCGCAAGCTAAGGTGATATATTCCAGATGATAATGGTTTTGTTTTTATTTTATCAATAACTTTAGAGGTTATTTCAGCAATAAAGCTAGCCGTCGTAGGTGCGCCTTTCTGGTCATTGACTATATTTAAATGGTCNCGCTCTTGAGCCAAGTTAATGATCGATTTTAAAAAATTTTGTCCATGGGTGCTTACCACCCAACTGGTACGGAAGATAATATATTTACAAGCACTGTCTTGAATTATTTTCTCTCCCGCTAATTTCGACTGGCCATATATGTTTANTGGATTAGGCANATCGATTTCACGATAAGAGGATGATTTTCTCCCATCAAAAACATAATCGGTAGAGTAATGAATTAACCATGCATTCCTTTTAAATGCTTCCTCTGAGATAACTTTTAAGCCTTCCGCGTTTACAGAAAACGCTTCGTGTTCATTGTTTTCTGCAGCATCAACGTCCGTATAAGCCACCGCGTTAACAATACAATCTGGTTGATATAAAGATAAAACATGGCGCAGAGAATCGATTTTAGAAAAATCAACTTGTCCACGATTACAGGAAAATAAAACGCCTANACGAGGTAAAACTCTGCTTAGCTCTAAACCAACCTGTCCACTAGCACCGAGAAGTAGTATTTTCATAAATGCTGCTCATTGAGTTGAAAAAGAGATTATCCACCGACCAATTGATTGGCCCACTCTTGATTTTCNAGATACCATTTAACAGTAATTCTAGAACCCGACTCAAAGGTTTGAATTGGTTTCCAACCCAATTCATTTTCTATTTTTGTTGAATCGATAGCATATCGTCTGTCATGTCCAGGGCGATCCCCAACGAATTNTATAAGTTCTTTNTAGTTGGANATCAATGAATTACGGGGAAGGGGATGATAATCNAAAAGCAAATCACANATAGTATGAACAATTTCAATATTAGTTTTTTCGTTTTGAGCCCCAATGTTGTAGGACTGACCGGGAACACCTTTTTTAAGAACTTGTCGTATTGCGCTGCAATTATCATCCACGNAAATCCAGTCGCGAATTTGTTTACCATCACCATAAATTGGTAATACCTCACCATTTATTGCATTATGAATAATTAACGGAATTAATTTTTCTGGAAACTGAAAAGGGCCGTAGTTATTCGATGTATGGGTGATCAATNTNGGCAAACCGTNGGTATGAAANTAAGNATTTACCAAGTGATCCGCTGCAGCTTTGCTAGCACTATATGGGTTATTTGGCTTGTAGGCATGAGTTTCTGTAAAAGCGGCTTCTGTCAATTCTAATGAACCATAAACCTCGTCCGTTGACACTTGCAGAAAACGAAATTCCTCCTGTCTTTCATGATTAAATTGAGACCAGTAATGCCTCGATTGCTGTAATAAATTCGATGTCCCCACCACATTTGCATGGATGAACTCTTCTCCATCATTTATAGAGCGATCAACGTGCGTTTCAGCGGCAAAATTGATAACAGCACGCGGTTTATAATATTTGAAGATTTCAGCGATCAATTTTGCGTTACAAATATCCCCTTTGATAAATTTATACCCCTTATTTTCTCTCACGGATTGAAGGTTTTCTAAATTGCCCGCGTAGGTCAATTTATCAAGATTGATCAATTCTTCCTGCTCTGTTTCCACCCAGTTTTTTACAAAAGNTGAGCCTATAAATCCTGCACCACCAGTTATCAAAACTGTCATTCTTTAACCTCTAGACAAAAGCTAGTACCGTAACGAAAATACTTCCATTACCAGTTAATTATTATCGAACCACTAATTAAATTGGATTTAAAGAATATAGGTTTATTCTATCAAAACAAAATCAATATTAAATTTTGTCTGTNTNCCAACCCTCAAATAAAAAAATTTTAATTGTGATATTGACAATCAAACCCGGTTAATAAGACACGCAATCAGGAATGCGATGTTTCCGAGGGTGGTCTGGCGATGAACTCTTGTCCTCATAATTGCCAATAGTTTAATAAAAAAGGGTTTTTGACGTGCACTACAGAATTTCTCAAACAGTATTTTATTTTCGACTGTTAAATTGCTTTTAATCTTATTTAGAGCATTTATATTTNTATCTAGCCAACTNCTGTATCTTCCGCGTAATAATGCGTTTAAACGTGAAAAATTGGGAGTCAATCCTGTATTTTTTCCAATTATATTATCAGAATGCTGNCGATATCGTANATAGGNATTAGGATCATATATTACCTTGCCGCCGCAACCGCTCACAACGATATAAGCCCACCAATCATGTGACACTATATCCGAACCCACACCAATCAAAGCGATTAAATCCCTTGCGGCTTTGTTGAAAACCATCGTATTACCACCACCAACATTCTCAAGAATTGCGTTGGTGAACTTCGGAGGTTTTCTGCGTAACCTAGAATACCCAATAAAGTTATTATCACTATCAACCAAGGTCGTACGAGAACAATAAATAGCAGGAATTTTAGAAGGAATTTCGGCAAGAAGACTTTGCGCTATTTTTAATTTTTCCGGACACCAAATGTCATCTTGNTCAGAAAATGCAAAATACTCGGCTTGAATTTCTGGATTACAAACAAGTGACATAAAGTTTGCTGCATAACCTTTTTTAGGACCATNCACTAATCTAACACGGTCACAACCTAAATTGACTTGATAACGTTCTATAATTTCTTTGGTCTTATCTATTGAACCATCATCAGATACCCAAAGTCTCCAGGACGAGTATGTTTGCGAAAGATATGAATCGAGCTGATCCGACAAGTATTCTTCGCCATTAAANGTGCATAAAAGTATGGCCGTGCCCAAAATCATTTCCTCGTTNCAATGTCAGGTTCAAAAAACGGTACNTAAAGANACTCGGTTAGAAAAAAATCTGTAAAAAATTACATGGTTNNANATAATCTTGATAACCTCATTATAACAAACCCGAGTATTAATTCGGCACACGATANATCAAATGAATNCAAATACGTTCAGGTATCAANTACTCANANTTTTACTTTTCTAGAAAAANTCTNTCCCGCGGCCATAAAAAAAAACAAGTTCTTTAACTTTAACTTCAAAATGTAAAGAATCACCAAGGTAGGTTTTAGTCAAAATACAGTGCAAAATAGACCATAATGGTATTTAAATCAAAAATACCGCAGAACATCGGCTACTATTAATTTATCAAATTAAGTTGAAAAACTGACAAAAGACTTCCATAGAGCCAAAGTGGCTACAGAATTAATCAAACTATACGTGACTGACTAAAGTAGCACCAAATCGCTAAACGGTCGTAAGGCGTGACGTGATGCAATGATAAAGCCTCTTCTTTTGAAAATCTCCTTGAACCTTGTCCTTCATTTACAGTTATATTTTGTAATTCCATTTCTTTACACCGAACCACATAAAAATAACGCTTTATGACAGGTCCACCCCGCTTCATATTAAAATCAACATTAATAAAATATTCGTAGTTTTCTGCTGCTATATCTATCTCCAACTCTTCCTTAACTTCACGAATTAATGCTTGCTCAGTACTTTCACCATGTTCAATTGCACCGCCAAAACACCCCCAATGATTTGGAAAAAAAATTTCTGAGTAATCATCTCTAAGTTGTAAAAGTAATTTTTCATTTTTATCTATAATGAGTGCGGCCACAGCATTAGCGGGACGTAAGTCAGAGCTCGCATTTAAGAAATTCTCCATAGTCTTTTTACCCAAGATTTCCATTATGGAACAAATCCGTTACGCCTCGTTTAATTCCCCTCGGCAGCAAATGAGGAAATGCCTTCCATAATTTTGTTAGATCATAGTGACGGTGCATTACATCCATTTTCCTCGGCAGATTATCCACGCTGACAGCGTTTTCAAATAGGTCAGCTATAAGATTAGCAAGGTCAATAAAGCGGATTGATTTACCACTCGCCACGTTGAAAATACCAGACACCTCAGAAAATATTGCTTCAAGAGCTATAGAAGCAAAATCATCTATGAAGAGATGATCCCTAAACTCTTCTCCTTCACCAAAAATTTTTATCGAGCCTCCATGCTTTGCCTCCCTCAGAAACCGCATTACGCCATAAGCATTATGCGGATCACCCTCTCCATAAATTGCACAGGGTCTGAGAATGATCAGTTTATTTTCAGATATATATTCTTTAACTAGTTTTTCTCTGACCAAATGAGACATACCGTAGAGAGTTTGCGGTTCAGTGGGCTTTGTTTCGTTGACCCTATCAAGAGAAAGTGAATAAACAGCGTCTGTGCTTATATAAGTGAAAAACGACAGATGTTTCTTTTTTACGGCCTCTAAAAAATTAATCATCATATAATAATTTTTATTAAATAACTCTACCCCATCCGCATGCTCGGGTGTGAGGGCCGAACAAAAAACTATGCTATCACCATCATTAATATTTTCTTCGACCAACTGGCCTACATTCTCAGATAATAAGTTTATCGCTGAGGAAGGATAGGGTCGGCAAGCGACCCCTCTCCTCTTACCTTCGTTGAGTATTGCTTGGCCAACAAAACCTCCGGCACCAATTACCGCAACGTCAGTCATTTAGCTCTTTCCCCGAGAGAAAAATAAAGAGAAATTGGAGGCTTTTTAATCAGTCGAAACGGATCGATGATAAGCTGGAAATCAGGGTTCATTGTTTTTATCAAGTCATCAAAATTAATAGTTTTTATTTGTGTCCACGGTGTCATTAAACAAAGGACGTGAGCTCCTTTGGTCGCATCAAATGCCGTACCCACAAAGTCTACATTCGAAAAATCAGGCAAGATACTTACTGCTGGATCATAAGCCTTTATTTCATAACCTGAGATGGCATCGATTAGCGCTAAGGCCGGAGAGTTTTTAACCGAATGAGTGTTAGGTTTATAGGTCACACCGAGAATAGCCACACGGGGATTTAAATCGCGCGGAACATTTTGAAAAAAAATCTGAATCGGCCATTGTTTCCTGTACCTAGAGTGAGCCACCATGCCATTAATAAAAGTTGCATTACCACCGTATTCGTAAGAGAGATCGGAGACTGTTGAAAGGTCCCTCTCTATATTACCACCCGAAATACCAAGTCCTGTCTCAATATAAGCGTGATTTCCAATTCGTTTATCAAGCCTTAAAGCAGGCATTATTTCTGACCAGTCCGCACCAATCAGTTCGCAAACTTCTGCTAAGGAGTTCGATGTACAAACATTAGCAGCTAGGAAAAGATTTATAGCTGTCTTACAAAGTTCTGCACTCTCATAACGCATCTGCAAAATCGGACAGGAAAACGCCGATAAAAATTGCCAGAACTTTTCGTGCATCTTGAGATTTGGATCTGCACACCCAATGATAAGGCGTTCGGGATTCAAAGCCCGTTCCATAGCTCTACCAAAAATTAGTGTTTCAACCTGGTAATACAATTGAGGAGAGCCATGTTTGATGTTTCGCGAAAAACCTGGTGGGACTTGGCAAAGAATAACAATTGCAGTGGTTTCTGGAACATTACGGTCCACCACTTCTAAAAGTTCTATGACTGGATCTAAATCACTTTGGCCATTTTCATCAGTTGGCACATCAGTAGAAATGTATACAATATCACATTTAGCCAGTTCTTTTGGGTTAGTAGAAAAATTTAATAAAGAAAAGCAGGAATTCAGATATTCTCTAAGTTCCGGTTCTTGGATTTTAGTCTCTCCAGCGGAAAGGGATTTTATAACATCATCGTTTTTATCGTAACCAACGGTCTTAAAACCCTTCACTGCTGAAGCAACCGCACTGTTTACGCCAAGGTGAGTTAAACCTGCAAAGCCAATTATAGGATTGTTCAATTAATCCACTCCAAATTCATTAACTGACTCCCAAAGACCCTTCTAAACTGGATAAAATTTTATACATTCCCTCATGCCAAACAAAGTTTGTGGAAACCTTCTCGTCTATTAGATTTTTAAAATGACTATATTCTAACTCCCATGTCGGGTCTGATTGAGTTAAAATTGTTTGTGTTTCCGGAGGTTTTCCAGAAGGAAACACTCGTTTTCTCTCGATGTACTTAGTCGGGCCCCACTTACATAAAGATTCGATGTGCACTGATCCATTATGAGCTAAAACATCACAAGTAAAATGATTTTTCCACATAAGCATTGTCATCTCTAACTCGACCTGAATGCCATTAACGTTTGCACCAATGATAACGTGATCTGGCGCCGCATTTTCAAAACTATTCGCCGAAACAATTTCCCATTTCGAATTTTCTACCTCTTCACCAAACCAAAATTTACAAGTATCTAGCAAGTGAGAACCCAAATCAGGAAGGACACCACCACCTTTGTCCCTCCACGCACTTTCCTTTACCAATCTAGCAGTGCCATTACCATAAAACATTCGACACCTATAGATCTCCCCAAGCCAGCCATCCTGAATAGACCTTGCCATATTAACAAAATGGGGCTCAAATCGATGGTTATATGCGATGTAGCACAATACCCCGTTTCTGTTGGCCATCTCCTCAAGTGCTTTAAAATTGGAAATATCTCTAAACCACAAGGGCTTCTCTACCAAGACGTGCTTCCCGTTTTTTATACAAAATTCTACGATATCTTGCTTCGGCTCATCTGGTATGCAGGCTAGAACTGCATCATACTTTTCTAATGGTACATCTCGGATATATTTAAAGTCTGAACCAGCAGAAAACGGATCAACAAACCCAACAAATTCATCACCACAGATTTTCCGTCGTTTCTGTCCTTGAATACCTTGTCCGGCAACGATAACTCTCAAAACGCCCTCCGAAAGAATAATGGTTTACCGCACCAGAAATTATTAGCCTTAACTATTGAATCGCCTTTTCAATTTCGTCAATTTTAGTATTTATCAAGTCTGGTGAAATTGGAATATTGCCATCAAATTCACACTCGCAGGCCGCTGCTACTGCACCAACAAAACACGCTTCCGCCAGAGAACCCGTCTTCCGAAGGGTTAAGGTTGCATAGGCTAATAATGCGTCTCCCGACCCAACTGCATCTTTCACGTTAGTGGCAAAACTATCTATATATTGATAGCTATCATCACTCAAAAAAAACAAACCTCTAGGCCCTAATTTGAGGATAACATTTGAACTTCCAGTGCGGTCCTTAATAGTGTGGCTCAATTGCACGATATTTGAGTCTTGATCGGCAAGTGCAAACCTCGCCTCCCGCTCATTCGGTGTAACTAAATCAAGGTTTTCAAACTCCGTAATATTTCCCCACCTAGACGCTACTTGACTATCGGCAACTGTTAACGCTCCATCCGGTATTGTCGATATTAGCATTTTAACAGTATTTCTATTGAAGATCCCATGCCTGAAATCACTAAAAACTATGCAATCCGCGTGGGTTTCTTTAATCTTCTTTTGAAACTGATTTCTTATATCTGGAACAATGGTAGCATTGTCTAATGTATCAATTTTTAGCAAGCGATAACCATCAGCAATGATTGCATTTTTATTTGTTGTCGGACGGCCCTCATCAATTATTACATTCAACTCAATGCCCGCGTTTTTCAAATGGTCTTGTGCAAACCTTCCGAGATCATCATCACCGAGAAGAGTTGTAAATATCAGATCAGCACCGGCCGCTTTCATATGCTGAGAAACGATTCCAGCTCCTCCTACATAGTCCTCCTTACTATCAAATAACACGCTAAAGGTTGGGGTTTTCGTATTTCCTCCGATCAAGACAGTGCGAGTATATGTATCAATGATTGTATCCCCGACAACGTGTACTCTTTGTCCAGCTAGACTGTTAACCGTCTCTCTGATCTTACCCAAAGAGAGATCAAATTGCTGCATCAGAACCTCGAGTTTTTCCATTTTTAAACTCGGTGTGAACTGATTGATAAGTTTTGTAGATGAATAGACCACATCACCAGGGGTAAAAAGAACGCTCCCTCCAAACTCGCTAACTATATCCATTTCCTCAAGGGTCGCCTCTGGAAGATTATCGGAATATTCAAAACCTTTTGCAAAAAAATCTGGTTTTAAAATTTTCAGGTTTTCTATTGGTGTCTTATTCTTATCAATCAAGACAAAGTCGACCATTTCTAAAGCTGCGAGGCTCAATGCTCGTAACGATTCCGGCACATGTGGTCGATATGCGCCTTTTTCAACCCAACGATCACAAGTTATACTTACAACCAGAACATCGGCCCTCGATTTTGCATAGGCGAGGTGCCTAATATGACCTGGGTGAACTACATCAAAAACGCCATGGCACAAAACAATTTTTTTCTCTCGTTTGCCAATGGAACCAATAACAGCCTCTAGGCCTGCAATGTCCAGAATCTTCCCACTATAAGCTTTGTTTAGTTCATCAACCATTGATCATCTACAAGAAGTGTTTCTAATTCACTTATCCAAATTTGGACCTAGGTACTTAAACCACGTTTCAGTAGCCTTAGCTATAGAATTTGGGTCCCAAAGTGGGGCATTTTTCCATCGGTCAATATCATTAACCATTCTGTTCACACCATCCTCGAAACAGACCAACGGTTGCCAATCTAACTCCTTTTCAGCCTTACTTATATTAGCATATGTCACCTCAGGTTCCCCCGGCCGTTTTGGTATATAGACGATATCATTTTTGCCCAGCAAACCGACCAAATAATTGATACTTTGAGGATTTCCCGCACCAATATTATATCGTTCGCCGCATGTCGGCACTTCAGCAGCAGCAAGAAAAGCGCGAGCAACGTCCGATGCATAAATAAAATCTCTTCTCTGATGGCCATCACCCACGATAGTGAATGGTTCTCCTGCCAACTGCTGCTTTAGGAAAACTCCGAATACGGCTCCATACGCTCCCGTGGTTCTGACACGAGTACCGTATGCGTTAAATATACAAATAGAGTTACAGGGTAATCCGTAGACTTTCCCCCAGTGAAACACTGCTTGCTCTCCGAGATATTTTGAAAGCGCATACGGATATTGAGGGTCAATCCGATGATTTTCATCGGTAGGTGTATCTGCAAGCCCATAACATGAAGATGAGGCCGCATAAACGAATTTCCTCAATTCAGCCATTCTAGCGGCTTCTAGTACGTTTACTGTACCTTGTACATTAGTTTTCATATAATCGATTGGTTGTTCGATAGATGGAACGATGTCCCCTATCCCAGCCAAATGGAAACAAAAGTCAGCTCCCTTGAAAATATCACTGTCCGGTTCTAATTGGTTAATATCTTCCCAAAAACATTTTAACGCTTGATTGTTTAAGAGATGGTCCAAATTTGACTTGTGGCCACCAACTAAATTATCGATAACTCGGACTTGATGCCCCTCGGAGAGCAACAACTCCGTGAGGTGACTGCCTATAAAACCTGCGCCACCCGTTACTATCGAAATTGCGTTCACAATGCTTGTTTCCTTAGCAGCCTTTTAACATTGAAATAGACATCATCATCAAAACTGTTAGGAACCTTTCCATTTTTGAATGCTTCACACAATCCCCGGACAGCGTCTTCTACAGATAGAGAGGGTTCAAACCCTAATACATTCTTAATTTTATCGGAATTAATGTGATAAGACCTATTATCATCACTTTGCGTTGTAACAATTTCGATGGGTGCCTTTTCAGGAAATTCTTCTTCGACAACACGTTTAACAACCTCAGCTATCTCACGAATTGACATATTTTGGAAACCAACATTGAAAATTTGATCTTTGATAAGCTCCACAGGCGCATCCATTAGCAAAATAACTGTTTTACAATAGTCTTCAACATGAAGATTTGGCCTAAGTTGTGAACCTCCAAAAACTGTTATCTTATTATTCGTTATGGCGTGGTTAGTGAGGATGTTTACTGAAAGATCAAGACGCAAACGCGGAGCATAACCACAAACTGTCGCCGGCCTGAATGTCACTCCAACAAAATCGTCGTCAGTATACTTTTTTAAAATTGGTTCGCAGAGACCCTTGTATTTATTATAAAGAGTGAGAGGAACCAAAGGATGCTCTTCAGTCACATCCTTTTTATCTGATACACCATAGACCGAACTCGAAGAAGCAAAAATGAAACGCCCGCAACCAGCAGATTTAGCGGCAACGACCATCGGCTCAAACGCATCCATATTAATACTAGTGGAAAGATTTTCATCTAATTCAAAACTCGCATCATTTGAAATGCAAGCTAGGCTAA
Organism: Rhodospirillaceae bacterium; assembly: GCA_002719885.1. Classification (GTDB taxonomy): domain Bacteria; phylum Pseudomonadota; class Alphaproteobacteria; order MPNO01; family UBA2964; genus UBA2964. The sequence continues at coordinate 31,958 of PBFH01000033.1, forward strand.
TAAAAATTTCATGTTCTTGGGCGTGCTTCTCTATTTTTTCTGCGTTACGAATATCGCCGGAAACCAAAGTCAGTTTTGTATTATCATTTGGCAAAAAATCATTGCCAAAATACATTATATCGTAAACTGTAACTTCGTGTTTCATTTCAAGAAGTTTAGGTATCAAAAGACTACCACAATAGCCCGCACCGCCAGTGACGAAGATTTTCATCGTTCAAGAATCCTTGCTCATTAAACCTTTATGAAGAAAATTTAGGCACCAATCATTTAAATTGGTATAGAAAACCCTGACGACATTGCGTCATCATAAAATTGTTTCACAGTCTCCACTGAGTATTGTTCCAAATTTTTACCAAACAGCTTAGCCGCTTTATCTAACATCGATGGTTCAACAGTAATTATTTGACAACCACATGCTTCCGCTTGAAGTATACTATGCGGTTCACGAGTGCTCGCCCACAAAATCTGCGCCCTTGGCTTAGATTTGGCATATTNCACNGCAGCAGTCATNGTCCCTGTCGGGTCNATACCAGAGTCGGCTATTCGCCCAGCAAATATTGATATGATTGANGGATGATTCTCCGANACTGCATCGATAACTTNTTCGTANTGATCTTTCGTAAAAATCGCGGTGACATTTACTATGATACCATCACTCGACAAGGACCTAATGGCTGAAATAGTACTTTTTCCTTCAGTATTAATTACCGGGATTTTCACGTTAATATTATCATTCCAACTAGCNATTTCCTGTGCCTGTTTAACCATTTCGTCAACGTCATCAGAAAAAACTTCAAAACTGATTGGCCTTCCAGCCACCAACTCTGAGGCAGAAAGCGCAAAAGATTTATAATCACTAACCCCTGCATTGCGCATTAGTGATGGATTAGTTGTAAANCCCTGAACAAGAGGGTTTCCAGCATGTTNTTTTATACTTNCAAGATCTGCTCCATCTGCAAATAATTTAATTTTTAGCTGGGATAAATCGGTCAATTTTTCTCACCTCATACCAATGCGTTTAAAGGAAGAATACTTTCAGCTACCTTTGCTAAGTTACTAAATCGGGGTGCCGATATCAACTGCGGACTTTCGATATATCCGTGGTCGATAAAACAACAATTACAGCCTGCTTTCCAACCCGCTAGCATATCACTATAGCGATCTCCAACCATAAAACTAGAAGACAAATCAACTCTATACTTCGCTTCTGCCGCAGTCAGCATACCAGTNCGCGGTTTACGACACTCGCAACCATCNGATTGTTTATGAGGNCAAANAAAGATTTCACGTATNGGCAAATGGGATAAAAGTTCGTGCATCTCATCTACNGATTCNCGTTTNACCANTCCATTTCCNATATCCGGCTGGTTAGTAACAACAAATATCAGAAANCCNGCATCGGCNAGNANTTTTATAGCTNCTTCTGCCCCGGGCAAAATTTCAAAATCTTCAATATCCCNTGGNGCGAATGGCTTTCCATTTATAACGATGGCTCTATTTATAACGCCATCCCGATCAAGGAAGACGGCCCTTCTTACCATTTAGTTTTGTTCACCTGTAGATCTGGATGAGAAACAAGACAGTGCCAAACAACTGACTGAAATGCCTCAGAATGGGGGGTCACTAGAGAATCATTAATCGCAGGAATAAGAACACAAACATCAGCCTCCTTGTAAGTGTACCCATCTTCCCGGCCCACAATACCAAATACTTTTGCACCACAGTTTTTAGCAAGTTTAATGGAAGAAATGAGATTGGCACTAACGTTCTTTTCTTCGTTACCACCCCCAACAGAGAGTATAAATATCGCATCAGCTTTACACAATTTGCTGATTTTCAACCACTCAACAAAAACCGTTTCCCACCCCTCATCATTTGTTCTTGCAGTTAATTCTGAAACATTGTCAGTAGGAGTATATGTCTCTATTCCACAAAGTTTTCTAAAATCGTTAACCGCGTGACTCGCATTGCCGGCGCTGCCCCCAACCCCCAGAAAAAATAATCGGCCTCCCGTTTCTCGAATCCTATGAAGACCTTGAACTAGTTTTTCAATTTCGTTCAGATCAATCTGGGTGCAAATCTGAGAGGCCTCTTCAAAGAAAGACTTTATAAAATCTATTCGAGAAACAGAATCGGTATCATCACTAGCCATAGAACTCATTTATTTTCTCCGCAACAAATCGGATTTGATCTTCCTCCAAGTGTTGATGATGAGGTAGTGCCAAAACACTATCACAAATCCTTTCAGCAACTGGAAAGTCACCCTTCTTATAACCATATTGTTGAGCCGCTTTATGTAAGTGCAGAGCGGTGCCGTAATATATCATTGCCTGAATACCAAAACTTTCGAGAAAGTCTTTTAATTCATCCCGACGATCTACCTTTGCTATAAACATTACGTATGAGTCTACATACCCCTCATCGGTTCGTTCCACTGGAAGGATTACACTATCAGTCGTAATTAATTCTCTATATAAATTAGCGTTTTTCCGTCGCCGAGCTATCACATCGTTAATTTTTGTTAAGCGAAATTTAAGAATTTCGGCATGTAAAACATCGAGGCGGCTATTAATACCATAAATTACCACGTTATCTCGCGATTCTGTCCCATGATTTCTGTAGAGCCTTACCTTGTTTGCGACTTCTTCGTCATTGGTTAATAAAAGCCCGCCATCCCCAACTGCATTCCACACTTTCAGTGGGTGACAGGAAATGCAACCCGATTGTCCAAACAACCCCCCATGCAAACCCTTGTAATAACTTCCCATTGCCTGCGCGGAATCTTCTAAAATAAGAAGCCCATATTTATCCGCAACATCCTGAATAGCCTCCATATCGCACATCATACCAGCCCAATGTACCGGCATTATTGCTTTTGTATTTGGAGTGATTTTTTCTGCGATTTTAGATGCGTCAATAAGGCTATCTTCCCCTACATCACAATATACTGGAGTTGCACCAACATGATGGATCGCTCCAGTAGTAGCTATAAAAGAAATTGGAGGATGTATAACCTCGTCACCCCTAGTAATTCCGGCCGCCCACAAGCTCATCAAAAGGCCATCTGTACCGGAATTAAGGCCAATACAATGTTGCGCCCCGGTGAAATCACAAACCTGCTGTTCGAGCTCACCAAGCTCAGGCGTGAGAACTAATGACCCATTTTCCAATGTTCTTTCGACACATTCTAATAGTTCGTCTTTTTCTTCTTCGTACCGTTGTTTTAGATCAATAAAAGGTACTTCCATCTCCACTCCTTCAACCAAACTCCTCTGCGTATAATAATCAGGTCGTAACTTCATCCATTAAAATGGCCCGTGAAAACTTGGGTCAGGAACGTCGACAGGTAAGTCGCCTTGCGACTTCTTTAAATATTCTAGTGAATAATTAATTTTATCATCCTCTACACCAACCATGTCGCATGCCCTTTTAACAATCTTGTCGGCGTCCGGATACAAACCGGGAATGTATCCCCTTGAACTGGGAACAGGGTGATCCGGCAAGGCAATCCTGACGGGATTACTATTCATAGGTTGCTTAGTACTTTCGAGCACTGAAGCAATTATTTCGGCACCAATTCCGTAGGTTTTATGACCAATATCGACGGTCATAATTCGACCGGTTTTTTCTACAGAAGAGATTAATTCTTGGACATTAAGCGGGCTAACAGAACGCATATCAAACAAATCTGCGTGTATATCGATACTATTCAAAGCATCGCAGGCTTTAATTGCCTCTAAAGTAGAGTACGATGTTGACGCGATAGTTACGTCATTACCCTTCCGAATTTTTTTAGGGCTTGAGATATCGCAGGTATAATAGCCCTCATCAACATGCCCCTTTACGTAATGACACCAACGATGTTCGATAATAATTGTCGGGTTATTATCCTCTACCGCTGCAATGAGCATACCTTTGGTGTCTCCAGGAAACACCGGCATGAGAACCTTAAGGCCGGGAATTGACGCAAATAAGGTTTCTAAACTTTGTGAATGCTGTGGACCCTGCCCCCAACCACGCCCGATAACAAGCCTAATTACTATAGGCGACTTATGTTGACCGTTGCTCGCATAATGCATTTTAGCAGCATTATTAACTATCTGCTCCATGGCCAGTAACGCAAACTCCACGCGATGAAAAGAAATAACGGGACGTTTACCACAGATGGAGGCTCCAATCGCAACACCACAAAGACCATTTTCAGCCACTGGCATTTCAATTATCCGGGCATCTCCGTATATTTTTCTAAGGTCTTTGGTTGTGCCGTAAACAGCTGACGGGTCATCAATACCTTCGGCAAATAACAGAACATCCTTATTTCGAGCTCCAACCTCGGCTAGTGCCTCATTGATCGCTTGACTCGTGGAAAGAATGCGATTCCCCTCAGAATTAATATTGCTTTTATTTTTAAGCATATACAAACCTACTCGCTAATTCAGGGTTTGGTAAGGGCGCATCAACAGCCATATCAAAAATCTCTGAAACTTGTTTTTGAATAGATATTTTCATATTGGAAATCTGTTTTTCAGACATGAGCGCAGCGTCTTTTATAGCTTCAATTGCTATATTTACCGGATCTCTTTTTTGCCATGATGGGAGCTCATTCGCATCTCTATACCCGAGATGATCATCATAGTTTACTCCACAATGCTCACGCCAACGATAAGTATCCATCACCACAAGGCTTGGCTTTCTCTCTTCCCGTGCTCTACATACAATGTCTTTAAATGCGTCCACTACAGCGAAAACATCATTTCCATCTACCTTGATAGTTTTTAGGCCATGAGCATTACCAAATTCGCTCAAATCTCGATTCGGTTGACGATCATCAATATGCGTATAGACCGAATATAAATTATTTTCGCATACAAATATAACCGGCAGTTCTTTTAAAGAAGCAAAATTAACACTCTCATGGAATACTCCCTCTTCAGTAGAGGCATCTCCAAAAAAGGCTAAAGAAACGTTTTTATTTTCATCAATTTTATCGGATAGAGCTGCGCCAACCGCTAAAGGAATTGAACTTGATACAATGGGAACACTAGCCATCATTCCAACGTCATCATCCATCAGGTGCATTGACCCTCCCCGGCCATCAAGACAGCCCCCCAACTTACCATGCAGTTCAAGGGCCATTTTATCAACACTGCCTCCCTTTGCGAGATAATGGGCATGACAACGATGTGTTGAAAAAGCACGATCGTCATTGGTTAAATGATAACAAGCCCCGACAGCCGCCGCTTCCTGACCGATTGATAAATGGACCGGACAACGCATTTCCTGCCGATCACCCGGTTTACCATAACGCTCGACAATTTCTTCCTCGACAATTCTGACGAGTAGAGTCCTATAGAGAATTTGTTGAGCGCTATCCTGATTAAACTTATTTTTAAAATTAGTTTTTTCCATAAAACTCTCTTATCGTGTTAACTGTATAGTTCAGTTGTTCTTCCCTTAAGAATTGATGCACGGGTAATGTAATAAGCTTATTGGCTTGCAAAGTCGATTTTTCCAGTGTCTCCGGATCGAATATACATTTTTCTTTCGCCGCTTTCTGCTGGTGTAGAGCTAATGGGTAATGGATCTTCGCTTCGATTCCTTTCTCATTCAGATACTGAATTAGCTTATCACGTTCTTCAAATAATCCCATATAAAGTGCAAATGTCTCAATGTTCTTAGGCAACCTTCTCGGCAGCGAAACCTGTTTTAAATCACCGAGGCCTTCATCCAAGATCTTAGCATTTTTGTTTCTTTTTTCGATGGTGTCATTCAAACGATCTAATCCTTGGCTTAGAACAACACATTGGAGGGGCTGCATACGCATGTTTATACCCCAAAATTCAATATGATCTCGATCAACCATCCCATGATTACGATACTTACGCATCCATTCAACGAACTTGGTATCCGAACTAGCAACCATTCCGCCATCACCCATTGCATTCAATGATTTCAGCGGATGCATACTAAAAGCATTAATATTGCCAAATGTACCTGGCGACTGTCCATCAACCGATGCCCCAATACCCATACACGCATCTTCAATCATTAATAATTCATGCCTTTTACAAATTTCAATAATTGGCTCCATATCGGGTGATGCACCAGCCCAGTGAACCGGCATTATTGCTTTAGTTTGACTGGATAAAACCGCTTCTATTTTTGTTGCATCAATCTGAAATCTATCATCACAATCCACCAGAACAGGAGTAGCCCCTACGGCCACGATTGCTCCAACCGAGGCATAGAAAGTATTAGCCACTGTGATTACCTCATCCCCTACCCCGATTCCCATTCCCTTTAAGGAGAGGATCAGGGCATCTGTGCCACAATTAACGGCGATACAATAATCAGCACCAATAGCTTTTCGAAACTTCTCTTCAAAGGCCTCAACGTACGCTCCCAACGTAAAATCCGTTGTATTTATAAGCTTGCGCCATTCTTCTATTATGGCTTCACAATCTTCAAATTCTTTTGGTAAATAGTTGTATTCAACTTTCATCACGATTATGACCTGTTAAACTTTGGTTTTTTTATGAATTGAAACTGACAATGCATAATAGTATTTCTGCGATAATTCTTAACCTCAATAAAGCAAATGAAATTTGTCAAACTTTAAGAACCGTTTGCGAACAGACTATTCCATTTGATGAAATAATTATAATAGATGACGCATCCACCGACGATAGTATTATCTTAATCAATAATTTTATTCAAAATGTTCCCAATGCCCGTCTTATTCAGAACAAAAACAGAAAAGGGATCGTGTACGGTTGTAATTTAGGGATATCGGAATCGACAAGCGAATTTGTATACCTTATTTCAGCAGAAGATACTTATAGCCTGAGAATCGTAGAACATGCGAAAAGACTGCTGAAACTTTGTCCTGATGCTCAAATGTTATGCGGCAATCTGAGCCAAAGAAAAAATGGAAAAACTGTAAAACGACTTACATTGCCCTTTCACCAAAGAGAGGGATATATATCCGAAGAACAATTACATATCGCCCTCAAAAAACGAATTTTCACTTTTTTTGGGGGTGCGAATATTATCAGGAAAAATTCCATTTTAGAAATTAATGGTTTCAATGAAAGTTTACGATGGCATTCAGACTGGTTTATATATCTTCTCATAGGACTACGTTCCCGGATTGCCCTAATACCTGATGAATTGAGGTCAGAAGTTCTATCTGATGACCAATATTCTAGGGGTATGTATCATTGGAAAGAACAGAAATCAGTAATCAAGTCCCTCATCCTTACCCTTAAAAACGATCACCCAACAGAATTTTTACTATTCAGGCAATACGCCCTACTCCCGGTTTATAATTTGAAAATTTTGGGTTTAGTTTTATGGGACAGAGAGCTGCGCAGTTTTTTAACGAGAAAACTTATGCTTCGATGTATGTTTTTTGGTGCATTAAAGAGAATCGGGCAGCTCATCCCCTACAAGCTGCACTATAGTTTACGTTCCATTATTCGGATTTAAATTTTTTTATAAAAATCACCTTAATTTCCTTCAAAACCAATAATGGTCCAAAAATAATCCCCTTCGTAACCAATCTCTTTGAAAATATTCTCCCACTCATCTGGCATCATATATGTCTGAGCAGTCAAAACCCAGGCTTGGAACATTTCAAGCTCCCGTTTATCGCTATAGGCATCCACCTGAATAAAAATATTTTTCTTATTTTTAGTGACCCGCATCAGTTCCCTAATGGACTTCTTACAATCATCTAATTCCAGATTATGAATGGTATTTATAGCAACCGCTGCGTCGAAGGCATTATCTTCATATGGAAGTTTTAAGCAATTTCCAATATCTATATTTTCCTTTACTGAAGCCAACGCGTGATTTTTGGCGTAAAGGGATATATCGAGACCGTGAATAGAGGCTCCGGGACAAATTGTCGTGAGGTCATGCATTAGAAACCCCTTTGCACACCCGACATCGAGAAAACATGAGCCCTCTCTCAATTTATATCTATCCTTTAACCTCTCCGCCACCGCAACCCAGCGACCATCATATTTATAACCGCCGTACCCTTGTTCACGGGACCCATCGAAATATTCAAAGTCAAACTTCATTGCCAGAGCTCGATTATGTTCTTTATCGTTCAAACGGATGCCTACATCGCGTTTAAGTTTTTTTGGATGCCCTAGGAGGTTATATTCAGGCATTTTCTCTTACCAATCTTCTGATGTACTCACGCAGATCAGTAAACTTGACATCCTCAAGCAGTCCGAGAAGTTTCGAATTATTAAAAGCACGATACCCGTTGTGGGGCATGGGGCCAGAGCGATGTCGGCTTTTGATTTTTACAACCCCCGGCACTTCCTCAACCACCGCTTCAGCGATTTCCCTGAATGATACTACAGCACCGGTAACGGCATTTATAGGTTCATCGATTTTATTGTCAATCATTCCAACAGCAATTCTAGCCACATCCGAAACATGGATATGGTCTCTTAATTCCTCTCCATTACCAAATAAGGTTATGTCTTTCTCTTCCATAGCAAGGCGAATAAAAGAATTTGGACCATATCCATTATGCGGATCCCCGGGGCCGTAAATTAAAGTTGAACGAAGGTGCCCGATTGGTACATCAATTCTTTGCTCGAGCATTTTTTCTCGCATACAATGCATAATCCCGTGTGGGTTGAGGGGCGACATTTCTGACGTTTCATCAATTTTTCCGTCGGGGTCTCCATATACCGCATCTGAACTTATATTCAGAATATATTTTAAACTCTTTTTCCGTATTCCCTCGACCAAATTATTCATCAGGGAAATGTTATCAATTAACATATCCAAATCCTTAGCAGGAGCCTTAGCCGCAGCTAAGACCACTATGTCATCATCTCTTAATAATTTTGTTATTGCTGAACACTGCGCAGGGTCTGAAAAATCAATTTGACTGCGACTGATTGAAACCGGCTCATACTCATTTTCAGATAAAGAAGATATAATGTTTGAACCCACAAAACCATTGCCGCCAAAAACTAAAACACGTTGTGTCATCAAATAGCCCTTTCTAATGCTTTTCCGTTAGCACTAAATCCTGATAGAATAGTTATAAAAGAAAAGATTTCTATGCACAGTTTCGTTATTCATTTAAAAAACGCTATAGAATCTATTGTAAATAGAAAAAATTAGTAGAACGATTAACCTGCTTTCTTTAATAAATAAAATCAAACTACACGTCATGTAATGTTACTATCGGCCTCATGTGTATTTTTCTAACTACTAACACCTAAATTATGAGTAAAATAAAATTTATATAAAAATGAATCCAACAACAGAATAATAGTTAGATATGTCCAGTAACCATGTTTCCTCTGTACCTCTTGTAGATATATTTCGTCACTATTCAAAAGGATTTTTAACTAACGTTTTCACTAGTTTTTACTGGTCACACATGGATGTTCGGTGTCGTTATCGTCGCTCTATCATTGGTCCCTTCTGGGAAACAATAAATATGTTGGTCATGATAATGGGAATGTCTTTTGTTTCCAGTGCTATATTTGGTGTTAAAATGATGGGTATTTTGCCCTACTTGGGTCTGGGGATAATATTTTGGTCAGTAATTTCCACCTCGATTAATGAAGGTAGTGGTTGTTTTATTGGAAACTCGGATCTCATCAAAAATTCGAACCTTGGTATCGGTAACTTTGTTGGAAGGACTGTATTCAGAATTTATATAACAGCAGCTCACCACACTCTAATTTATGTAATCGGGTTAATCTTTTTAGATATCAACATAAACATGATCACTTTACTTGCAATACCAGGAATATTACTTCTCTTTCTAAATTCATTATGGGTCGTTCCTACACTAGCACTGATTTGTGCACGCTACAGAGATTTAGAAATGATAGTCAAGAATCTCGTTATGCTGTCATTTTTCGTTACGCCCATTTTTTGGAATAGTGATGTCGTACGTTCTAATCGACGTTTTATTGTCGATTACAACCCTTTTTATTATTATTTAGAGATAATTCGTGCACCCCTACTAGGTGAAATACCCGATTTAAAAGTTTATATTGTAGTAACTTTCCTAACATTATTTGGTTACCTTCTATTAACCGTAACCTACTCCCGAATGCGACCCAACCTAGCCTTTTATGTTTAATCAAGTTTACTTATGGCACACGTAAAATTAACCAATATTAACGTTGAAATACCCATCTATGACGCAAATGCCCTGCGCCTTTTCAAACGGCGAGCAACTAAGGATAAAAGTAAGGTGGGTTCAGGGTCATTTAGTACTGCTGGGGTTCTAAGTGTGCAAGCACTGAGAAATGTAAACTTAGAGGTTAACGATGGCGAACGCCTTGCTTTAATTGGACACAACGGTGCAGGAAAAACAACCTTGTTAAGATTTATAGCAGGCGTCTACCCAAAGGGAGAAGGGATTAGAGATATTCTGGGAGACGTGCATCTGTATGGCTCCGCATCATCAATAAATCCTGATGGAACGGGTTATGAAAATATCTTACTTGCTATGCGGCTAAATGGCCTGGACAAAAGCCTTGAACCTAAGATCCGAAAGGACGTGGAAGAATTTACAGAATTGGGTGAATTCCTCAACATGCCTATGCGAACCTACTCTGCTGGAATGTCGGCGAGACTAAACTTTGCAATCGCCACCTTAAAAACCCCTAGCATCCTTCTAATAGACGAAGGAATTGGGGCAGGTGACAAGAATTTTGCGGATAAAGTTGAAAAACGCGTTAAAGAATTCACGGACCGTGCGAAAATTATTGTGATGGCGTCACATTCAGGGGATTTTTTAAAAAAGATGTGCAACCGGGGCGCCGTTCTCAGACGTGGATCTATCGAATTTTTTGGAGATGTAGAAAAAGCTTTGGAGTTTTATGACAAGAGCTTATAGCCTAGATTGGTCTCAATCTTCTTACAATTTTTGTTTATTACCGATCTATACTCCTCCAATATTATTAAATATATTTGGGTAAAAAAATTATCCTAAATTTTTGTCTCGACAATTATAAGTTATTAACTTACGCCTTTCACTTTTTGCTTATCGAATTAGTGTATATCTATAAAATTAGATAATAATTATGCAAGAAGCAGCACTGGTAATGAACCAAAAAGGTTTATAGTTTATGTTATCTTTTTGGGTTGGGAAAAGTACCTTTCTAAATTCAAAATCGGGTTAGAGCTCATGATAAATATCGATTATCTGGAAAAAAACGACGGATTCGAAATCATTCAGGCTTTTTGCTCGAGAGAAGTGTCAAGGATCAGGGAATTGATAAATGAGGACCTTAGAAAAGTTTTACATGATCACCACCCAGATACAAAAAAACTCATTGAAACTATCGATATCGAAAATTATCACCTAGTAGCCAATCAATTTAATCACGCTGATATTTGGACACGTCACAATAGATTATTTAAACAGCACGCCATAGATTATTTTTATTCCACTGAATTTTATAAAAACCTAAAGCGAGGGTTCCCCGATCTTAAAATTACAAATGAAATCCACGGCCAGGAACCGGAAATTGTCTGGCGTATCGTAAGACCTGGAGAGGCCAATGATGTTGGTCCAATTCATGCTGATAAATGGTTCTGGGATCTAAATGGTTGGCACGTGCCAGATGGTAAAAAATGTATTAAGGTATGGGCATTCATTAGTGGAGATAGTAAGCGTAGCGGTTTGTATGTCGTACCCAAGTCCCAATTTAATTCCGATACTGCTTATTCAACAAAACAAAAAGACGGAATAAATAAGCCAATTATAAATGATGACAAAATTTTAAAAGACAAAATTCTTTTGGATACCAAGGTAGGCGAAGCAATAATTTTTTCATATCAACTTTTACATGGTGGCGCACAAACACAGGGAAACCAATGTAGGGTCAGTATTGAATTTACGCTTATGTTAAGCAGTGAAAAGTAACCCATGAAAAAATGGCAAAAAGAATACTCAACCAAAGGATATACTAGGATCAATCTTGATCAAGTTGATTCACTTAGAAATACCAAAGAAAGACTCCAACGGGAGCTCCAAAAGTTTTGTTCGAATAAAAAAGTAAGAATTGATAATTTACACCTATATTTTCTGGATCAGGACATAGAAGAAGTTTGTTGGAAGCTATGTCAATTTTTTTGGAAAATGAAATTTTGTAAAAAAATAATTAAAGATAACATTGACATATTCGAGAAGTTCATTGGACCAGACATATACTATCAAACACAGCCTTTCTTGAGGATATCACGCCCCAATAACAAATCGGATAATATTGGTTTTCATAGGGATACCATGTATGGACAGTCACCTTATGAAGTCTCCGTGCATGTGCCTCTGAGTTCTTTGGATAAGAATTCATGCCTGAAATTTCTTCCCGGGTCACATCTTTTATCAGATAGCCATTTTGAAGTAGCGGAGAAAGGTTCAAATGCAAGCAAAAAAGGGTCGCGGAAACACGAGATGGGTTTTCCATATGATCCGAAGGTTATAAAGGAAACCCCCGACCTCCAACCGGTTCCTCTTAAATTCGGTCAAGCCGTGGTTTTTCCACCCTCAACGTTGCATGGCCAAAAAATAAACACTGGGTCTAAAACCCGGATGAGCTTCGATTTTCGCATTATATCAAAATATGCCCCAGTAAAATTTAGACAGGACATCACTTCTCGTGGCTATTCTCTTCTTTCAAAATCTGCCATAACAGAAGTTGCGGACAATTTTTTAAAAATCAATCAACAACAATAACCACCTACAAATCATGATTATTTTTTAAGAATCTGGTCGGCCACCAGGATAAATTTCGTACTNTTCTCGTTTAAGATTACCGTCAAAGTCGATATGGTCGATCGACCTTACATAGGCCTTTTCTTGAGTGTTAAACAATAACATCTGTTGNTCAGACAAACATAAATTGTTATTTTGAATTAAATTCCATAACTGCATATCATATGCATTCATTGTCCCAGCTAACGCTAACAACTCATCACTAATTAATTCCGCATAAGGGTTATGTTTATTAATGCTTGTTTTTGATACTTTATCATCTTCAAAATCTATTTTTTTTGAATCATAAAAAACGTCATCCAAGTCATAAGGGTTTATGATTTGTACCATCTCAAGATTCCGAAAAGCACTTTCAAAATTTTTATAGTCAATTTCTGAAGAGGGGAATAGATAATCATCACAAAGCATGCGTACTGTCATATTATCAATGACATCTATGGACAATTGTTCTTCACGAGCACGTGTTAAATTGATCTCATATACACGTTTTTCGATGTCCTTGGGCGAAACATCTGCTTTATTTCCCAAATTACCGGATTTAAAAAAGGTAGANAGCCAACGGTCGATTGGATGACGAACAACCGCAAATATAGAACNCAACTCAAAGAGTTCCTTTGCTATTGAAAAGGGAACATGACCAACACCATAAGAATATTTTCGACCTTTATTTTTATTAAAAGAGGTTTTTATTTTCCTAGACCTTTTAGGTAAAAAAATTTGAGGGCCATGAAAAACAATCATATTTTCGATGTAAGCAGAATATTTCTGAGTAAGATATTCGCTTAAAGCCGAACCAGCTGTCTCCGGTATATGTATATTGAAATTATCAAGATTAAGTCTTTCAAAATGATCATTCTGGGAACGCCGGGACCAAATGTTGAGAGTGTCTTTAATTGAATTTTTAATACCCATATTAANCAACTCTCTTCATAAAACCGANCTAAAACCCTAGGAAATTCGTGCCATTCTTTTTATAAAGTGACGAAGAAGAGAGTTTACCCGAAACCTAAAAAGCTCTTGATGTTCCCGATGATGATTCCTAGTAAATTTTATGATCGGTGAAATAAATTTCCCGATGCTCAATGAAATAAAATTCTTACCTAATGGTGTTCCATCTTCGCTAAGGGTCTGTCTCAATCTTGTTCGAAACGTGATTGGCACTACAAAGAGCATCAAACGAAAAAGTAAGTGCAAAAATAAAAGTGACATGCTGTAGTGCCCACTATAGAGGTTGGCCATTCGTTCCTTCAACGTTGGGCCCGCGTTTAAATTAACGCTTGGTATTGTGTTAATCTCGGCCTTAGTAAATGCATCTTTTAATAATTTGGCCTGTAAATTTTTAACTGCCTCTCTTGCAGCGTTTCGTTCAGCTACACCTACAGTTTTTTTACTTATTTCATCAAGAAATTCTTTTGCCAACAACGCCGTCGCTGAGGCCTTTGCGGTCGCTGCGGCCTTTCCGAAGGATTCTTTTAACTTTTTTTCTTCTAAGTTTTTGATTGCATCCCGTACGGCCAATACTTCTGTTGGATCTTGAATATTTCTAGTTTTATCTTCAACAAAATCCTGCTTTCCGAATGCCTCATCTAACATTTTATCATCTATTTTTTGAATAACATCGTTTAATAGAGACTGATTATTAGAAGAGGTTCCTTTGTTTTCTTGCNGGCTATAGATTGAAATATTNAATTCATCTTCTAATGATAGCTGCTTAGCTTCTATTAACTCTAGTTGGGTTTTGTGATATGCTCGCCCATCAAAGGCCTCCTTGTCTTCTAATTCTAAAACTGAATCTGGAATGGAGAGCCTCGTCAATATTCTTGATATTATATCTCTTGATTTTTGCAGGTAAGGTGCCCACTCGGAGTGGTCAATATCATTTTCATGTATTAGTAACGGAACCGTTACCATCTCTCTTTGAAGAGCAAAGGTGTGACGTTCCGCATATCTTGCGACCTTTGCTACAGTCGGGCTTCCGCTAACGCTCTTTCCACGTATGAGCAGTTCATCAAGGCTTTCTACACTGCACATAAAAACATCGTCGCTATCCTCGCAAATAAATACTTCTTCTGAACTAGAAAACATTGTAGGCATGAAATGTTCGTCAATTGTGCCATGAAATGGCCTGAGTAGATTAGGACTTTCGGGAATTAGAAAAGCAATGGGATGCAAATGAAATCCATGTGCAATAACCCCATTATTCGGCGCTCTCCAAAACATCATAGATGGGACCGTTGTAAAATTTTCTTTTTCCCAAAAAGACGGAGCATGAAACGGATGTAGAGAATTAAAGGTGTGTTTGACCAAATCCCTAGATGATACTTGAAGGACATTGGGGCCTTTTTGATTTTTTTCGGTAATTAGCCTTGGCTTGATCTGCTCTAAAATTGTTTGAGGACCGAGAGAGACTACCGCCCCGCTTCCCTCGGAGAGGCGATCATAAGAGAAATTGATACTGCCATTTGAGCACAAAACATCTGCATAAAAAGGAAAGAGACAGTCATAGCCCTCCGACTTGGCAAGGTTCATGCTAATGCATTGCAGTTTACTAATAAGACCATATTTATCCTTNTCAGAACNAGTCTCTTCAAATATCAGGATCTCAAAAGGTAAGAGTGACGCTAGATATTGTATACGGGTTTTTTCAGACAAATATTTAAAATCTTCTGATTTGGTAAAAATCACATATTTGGCATCTGTTTTCTGAACAACAGCAGGAATATTATCCTCTGATAATTGCATTGGCAGAACGAGGTCGCAAAAAACGTCAATATAATCCTTACCCCATACAAAACAGGAAAAAAATGGTTTTAAAGGCNGTTGTATTTTTGGAATTGGNGGAGGGTCAACCAAGTTAACCTCCAAATCTNTAAATTTTAAAGAAATACTATCTGCCACGCTTGGTATTAGACCCAATAATACAACGTTATCTGATNCAAGACTTTGCGGGGAGACAATAGGTAGACCAAGATGTTTTTCACCAATTCTGCTTTCATCCTCGTCAACAAAGTATGAAATTTTTCCTGAAGTCTCCCCATATAGCCAAGTAGCTGCAATCGATGATCCAAACAGGCCAAATTTAGGTCTTTCAGTTAGGTCATTTGCGAGATCTGAAAGTGATTTTAACCAATCTATTTGTAATTGTATGTTTANTTCCCCATGAGTAGCGGGTTNGGGGTCTGTAATTACCGGCTGACCCTTCTTAGATGCAAGAAGGCTAATTTCCTTTCCAATAAAATCATTATGCAACAACTCGATTACCACACCTTGTTTTTTTACCATATTTGAAAGCGTAGCTGGCTCAAAGTGTGTCAGGTGATCAGCAACTAGAACTTCAAATGGATTCAAACGAGTGTCATTAACTTGAATGAAGAGATAGCCGTCAGGTTTGAGTTTTCTAACTGCCGCTTTAAGGTCTTTAATTGGGTCCACAAAATGTTCAATCGAATGAATCATCGAAATGAAATCAAATGTCCCATCCGGAATTTTATCTAAATCCGAATAAAGCTTTTGAAAATTCTCAATNCTGCCTAGGTATTCTTTGTGAGAATCATTCAAGTCATATCCAAAAAGCTNAGGATCAAATTTGGAAGCCGCATTAAGCATCGCGCCACGTCCGCATCCATAGTCAAGCCATTTGCTNCCCTTTTTAATATCAANTACTTCAGAAAGACGCTCTAAAATCAGTTCGCATCTAGGNCTCAGTTTTTGGTGACGATCATCATAAACTTGTTGATCTATAAAACCTTCAACTGAAAAAGTACTATAATCCTTATATATCTCGTCTATCTCTGATAACCACTTCTTATCAGCAAATTTTTGTACAGTTGAACACGTATCGCAAATACCTAGTCTTCCACCCGAAGGAAATAACTTTGCATCAGAAGTAACTCTTTTTAGTTTTTGGAAACCATCAAATTCTTTGACTGTACCGACGTCACAAATTAGACAACTGCACCGCTCCATCTTACGCTCTCAATGTAAAAGAAGTTTCTTCTTGCGTCAGTTTACCAAGGTTAGCTTTACACCACTCACAAACTGCCGCAACGCCGGTTTCCAAAGATACAGTTGGGCTCCAGCCGAGTTCATTAATAATCTTGGAACTATCCAGCCAATACTGGTCATCTTCTCCNACCCTACCCGGCACATCGTAACACAAATCTTCAAACTGGATGTCAGTTACCTNGGCAACCATCTCTACTANTTCCCTTATTGAATTTGTTGCCTCCGGCCCAGCATTATAGGTCTCCCCTAATTTTCCTTTTTTAAGAACCGCGTGCGTAGCGCGTGATAGATCNTCAACGTAGAGATAAGATTTCTTTACAGAACCTCCTCCCTCAAGAGGTAATTTATTCCCAGTGAGGGCATACAGGATCGCTTTCGGAATAATTCTCCAAACTTGTTGACCCGGGCCGTATGCATTAGAGGGTCTTATAATATTCATTGGAAAGTCTTTAACGCGGTACATACTCTCTAGATGAAGATCTGCACTCATTTTAGATATTGCATAAGGACTTGTTGGAACAAGTGGATGTGTTTCACTTGCTGGTTCGGAGACAGCGCCGTAAAGCTCAGAAGTTCCAATTTGTAAAAATTTCTTTAAATAACCTTTATTGAGTAAAAATTCAGCTAANTCGGCAACAGCTACGAGATTTGTGTTATAATATTTAGCGCTTTCTTCCCAAGAAGTTGCATATGCGAGAGCTGCATAATTTATTATATAATCTGGTTTATATGTATCTATAAGTTTATTTAATCTTTCACTTTCAAAAACTATATGAACTTGTTCATATTTATATCGAGCATCATTCCTGCCCACAGCTAAACTATAATGATCATCTTTTCTAATATTCCGCCCAACTGAAACCACTAGCTCGGTATCTTNNAATGAAAGAAGGTGATTAGCATAATGGAGTGCAAAAACTCCNGCGCCNCCTAACAACATATACTTTGCCAATTAAAACTCCCAAATTTCAACGAGAACAAGCAGTCCATCTAACACGTAAAATAGTTATGAGGTATATAGACTATTGTAGGTCAGATATCACCCTTAAAGATAACAACTGTAGGTTAGATATCATACTTAAAGATTACAACATGTATAATCATGTATTGGTTAAAATCAGCGGTAGCTGTAATACACTCGGGAATTACAACTGAAAATGTTAAGCTATGATTAAAGATGAAGGTAAATTTAAAAGGACTAATTCGAAACAATTGATACAAGAAAACGTCACCGAGTTGATTGACAGTTAATATTTCGTCTTTAATTTTTTTTAGTAACAGCCGTCACCAAAGGAAAATATAGTATTTGTTATTATTGTAACAACTTAAATAAGATCTTAAGTCCTATTGATAACTAAAACGTAATTTTTGACTGAGGGTCTAAACAGAAATATAAGTAAACTGTCGGAAAATACTAATTCTGCTATCTCAATTTGCAAAACTTTTATAGGCAATTTATGTTTATCTCATTTATAATTCTATTAGATGTTTTTGTAGGTCAGTAATGAAAAATGCCGTTTGGAATGATGACGAATTATCCAAAATTAGAAACGTTGACCGGCTTCTTCCGTGTCAACCGCATTTACAAAAACTTTTCACTGGAAATGAAGATAATTTCTTTGAGTCTCTCGAAAATGTTTTGTTGTGCATTCAGAACAACCGGTCAGTAGAGCAAAAATGGGATTTGGAACTCAAGCCAGGGGTAACATACGCTAGCCTCGGTGCTGATATTGGAACTCTTTATTTTTATCAATTTATAATAGCAATCAGTGGCGCCAAGTCAGTTCTTGAGCTTGGCACCTATATTGGAGTCTCTACGCTATTTTGGGCCGAAGCCCTAGGGCCTGAAGGCAAGGTAACAACCGTTGAGATTGGGGAAGAGTTTTATAATATTGCCGAGCGTAATATCCAAGTNAATGATATGNCGCAAAGAGTAGAACAGATACTTGATTCAGCTTTGTTAGCAATGGACAAATTCATTGATGAAAATCGTAAATTTGATTGCATATTTATAGACGCTGCCAAGGAAAGTTACGATCTCTTATTCACTAAGGCTCTAGAATGTATCTCCCCAAAAGGTTTAATTTTAGTCGATGATGTTTTTTTCCAAGGCGAAACNTTAAATGAAGAGGCATCATCGGAAAAAGGTTTGGGCGTAAGAAAAGTTTTGCTTAAGGCGGAAAGTTTAAATTGTTTTAAGTCCATATTACCAATTGGTAACGGTCTACTCTTAATCCAGCCACCGACAAATTAATTGAAATAAAAAATACTAAATTTAATACCTGTCTTTTGTGTCATTTTCTTNAGGAGGCACCAAAGCATTAATTATTTTATTTAACTTAACGTGACCNANNAAATTATCGTTTTTATCNATTACATCGGCTNTATCCAGACCATAANAACCGAATTTTTGTAGTGCNTCATTGATTGTCATATTTGGNCTTAGGGTTAGCTGAGANCCNCCCCCANTTCTNTCCATAACCGCNCTAACNTTAATAAATTTTCCGCGTTCTATTTCGGATGTAAAATTTGAAATATAATTATCGACAGGATTCAAAATTATATTNTGTGGTTCATCCTCCTGNACCATAAAGCCATCTCTAAGGATCGCGACTCGATCACCAATTCTAAGGGCCTCATTCAGGTCATGGGTTATAAATATAATGGTCTTTTTAAGATCCGATTGCAGTTTTAATAAGAGATTTTGCATCTCCGAACGTGTTAAAGGATCCAG
>PBFH01000034.1 GCA_002719885.1 Rhodospirillaceae bacterium
TTTGGTATTGGAGCCGTGGCGGCTCTTGTTCATGATGTTCTTTTAACAATAGGTGTATTTTCTTTACTGGGACTAGAATTCAATTTATCGACTGTTGCGGCCATACTGACAATTGCGGGTTATTCAATCAACGATACAGTTGTTGTTTATGATAGAGTTCGAGAGAATCTCCGAAAGTACAAGGTTAGACCCTTAGAAGACGTTCTTAATATGAGCCTTAATGATACATTATCGCGGACTTTGTTGACCTCCATTACAACCTTAATTGCACTTTTGATTTTATATTTTTACGGTGGCGAGGTCATAAAAGGTTTCAGTTTTGCGATGATTTGGGGTGTCCTAGTGGGAACCTATTCATCGATATATGTGGCGACACCTCTATTGATACATATGGATTTACGAGCATCCGCTGTAGCCTTCCCTGATAAAGCCGATGACGCTGCGGAAGCACCCTAAAATTTTGCGAAATGGATCTTTCTTCTTCAGTTACCTTCAATAAGAACAAAATTGAAAGCTATGGTGATCGTAGTTTTAAGATCAATGGTAAATCTTTTTCTGGTTCTGTAATTGTTTCTAATAAAGGAACGGTTAACTGGAATGTATCTTCTTTTAATGAAATTAAACTGCAAAACTTCACCGATATTATTTCCAACTATGGTAATCTACGAACCCTACTTATCGGTACCGGGAAATATCACCAGTTCCCAGATCATGAATTAATCAAAAATATAAGGGAGAACAATTTAGGATTGGAATTTATGGATACAGGTTCAGCATGCAGAACATTTAATGTACTAATCGAAGAAAATAGAGACGTTGTAGCGGCTTTAATTGCTTTTTAACCCTAAAAAAGGAGGGCCTAAGCCCTCCTCATCACCATAGAAAGTTTGTTTTACCAAATATTTTGAGCCGCCACCATGCAGTAGAGCATTGGTATAGACAGCATTGTATTTGTTCTTGAAAATAACATAGCGGTTCGGCCAGCGGTAGCTTTTGCAGGAGCTTCAGCTTCCACAATTCCCAATGCAATTTTCTGATTTGGCCAAATTATGAACCAGACGTTGTACCACATTACGGCTCCCAACCACATTCCAATTCCAATTGCTGATGCCTTGGCAGTACCGGTAGATAATAAACCAATTGTTACTGCATCAAGTAAATAACCATTGAGCCAAGCGAGAATGATACCAGTGATAATAGTAGACATGGCCCCCCATCGGAACCAAAACAAAGCCTCGGGAGCTATAACTTTGGTTACGGCGGGTTTTTGATCATCTGGAATATTTGGCATATTGGGTATTTGTACAAAATTAAAATAGTACAATAGACCAATCCACATAACGCCGGAAAGTACGTGCAACCAACGGAAGAAAAATGCCCACCAAGCTTGGTCATTGGAAAACCCTCCGTCATGCCACTGCATCATTATCAAAACAAAAATGACTGCTAGTAAAAAGCCAGCAATAATCGTATTATTTAAACTCGTTAAAATTTTTGCCATTTCCTCCACCCCCATTAAATAGAGAACTTAAGTATATCTGTTAATTTTATAACATGAGATATTTATTTATAACATTGTGCTTGAATCGTCGAAACCCTTATAAAAAAAGAGTTATTTTTCAACAGTTACAATATTAGTTTAAAAAATTACTTAATTTTTTGAATCACCTCGTTCGCTGCAATATTCCCAGATAAAATACTTCCTTCAATTGTCGCGGGTAATCCTGTGTTTGTCCAATCCCCGGCGATAAATAAATTATCGACGAGTGTTTGAACCATCGGTCGACCGTCCAAGGCAATGGGTGTTTGGGCGATAGTTGCTTTTTTCTCTTTTATCACCCTCCATGGAGGTGGTGTTTTTTGATTTATTTTACATATATATTGGATTTCATCCCAAATCATTTGAGCCAATTCTTTATTAGGCATGCTAACGATTGATTTTGCTGAACTAATAGTTACCGAAAGGAGTTTATCTCGAATAAAAATCCATTGAGATTTGGAGCCAATTAATCCAAGAAATAAATTGTTGCCAGGTAATGTTATATTTTTATTTATCCGAAAATGAACATTTACAATTGGTAAGGTTTGAAGTTTTAAATTTAATTCGGGATATAATTCACTGCAAGTATCTGGTGGAACCGCTAATACCACGGCGTCATTTGGTTGTATCGAAAAATTTCTATCTGAAAAATTAAGTCCTTTGACTTTTTTATCTTCATACAAGATTTTTTTAATCCTCGTCTGAAAGAGGACCTTGGCGCTGCCTTTTTGAAGATATTGTAATGTTGGATCTATCAAGGTTGGAGATAAACCATTTTCAAATATCATCGGCCTGCAAGCTTTTTCCCCTTTAAACAACGTATTTTTTAAAAACTGCCAAAGTAAAAGAGCAGATGCGTCGACTGCAGCAGTATTCAAAGCTGCTTTGCAAATGGGGTCTAATAAAATAGGGTATAAAGGATGATTTTCAGAGAAAATATCTCTAACTGTAACGTTCCTTCCGGCGAGCCCTAATTTTAGTAACAACATAAAATCTTTTAATTTAATTTTGGGCATATTAAAATTTTTATTCTTCCACCAATTGGTTGAAAGAATATTAGGGGGCGTAATTTCCCAATAATTGTTATCCTTTATATTTAAAAATGGAAATTTAGCTGGTCGAATTTCGGTAATTAAATCCTGAGATCCTATTTGATTTAAATAGGACAATGTCTCGGAATTTCCTCCTAATAAGATATGACTACCATTGTCTATCAATAAATCTAATTCGGTATCAAAGTATGAACGGCAACGGCCTCCAGCCTGTGGGGATGCTTCATAAATTACAACCCTTTTTTGCGCATTTTGGCATTTTAACGCGCAAGATAATCCAGCTAATCCCGCTCCTATAATGTGAACAGTGTTCATTAGTTCTTGTACATTTTAAATAAAAGACCTTTGATAATACATTGAAAATATTGAAATTTATTTAACCTAATATATCCCGCTAAAGGATCGCGATATCTAAGTTTAGTCGATAATGTTTTTGCTATTACAATAATGATTGCGGTTTCTAGTTGAAGACCAAGGACAGAGATCAAATTTGGAGCTTTATTGGAAATAAGGATTAGTTCGTCAACCTTATCTAGAAGAGAATTAAATACATTTCTTAATTTATTAGAAGTTCTTTCATTTGATAGGTCTTCTATTCGTGCGCCTTTATCCTTAAAGAATGTTTCTGGAATATAAACCCTGTTTAATTCTAAGTAATCCTTTTTGCAATCCTGCAAGTGGTTAAGAATTTGTAATGCAATACAAAGCGCATCTGTGGCTTTTTTTGCACTTTCATCGCAATTATGAAGGTCTATTATATAACGCCCTACAGGAGCAGCTGAGAAACGGCAATAGTTAAGAAGCTCAGACCAATTTCGATACCGTGATTTTCTAACATCCATGGTAAAGGCTTGTAATAGGTGTCGCGCATGTTCGGTACTTACGCCTGTTTCCATTGAACTAATAAAGTGTTCGACAGCGTATTTGTTATGTTCACTAATATCGACTTTTTCTAGAAGAGCTTTATCCACTTCTTTTAATTTATTGAGCTTTTCCTCCGGGTTTATATTAGAACTATCAGCAATGTCATCTGCATACCTAGCAAAGAGATAAAACGTATTTATATGCCTTCTTAACGATGTTGCGATTAACCAGCTGGCAACGGGAAAGTTTTCATCCTGTTTTGTTTTCACAAGTTTTTCCCAAAAAAATTCTAATTTAAGGATAAAATAATTTCAAAAACGGTCAAAAAAAATAAAATTAGAATAGATTTTAGATATTAGAAAGGATCTTTAATTTTTTGATACAAATTTCTTCCCAGTCTGACCCCATTAATGTGATTAAAGAAGCACAAGAATACTGCGTTGGTCTGGTCAAAAATTTTGACCCAGATCGATATCTGATTACACTGGCAGCCCCAAAAAATACTCAGGCGGCGCTAATTGTGCTATTTGCGTTTAATGTAGAAATAGAAAGAATACTCAACACAGTTTCTGAAGAAACTTTGGGGCGTATTAAACTCCAATGGTGGAGAGAGGGATTGGAAAGTGTCTTTAACGGAAAACCAAGGAAACATATGGTCCTAATAGCGCTAAAAAGTATATTAGATAAATTTCCAATTTGTCATTCAACATTAGAGGAAATCATTGATGCCCAAGAACAGGCGCTTGAAAAACAGGGGCTAAAAAGCTTTCATCAACTATATAATCATGGACAGAGGACAGGAGGAAATTTATTTAAATTATCCGCGGGTTTTATAAAGTGCAACGCGCAATTGGGATTGGAGTTGGGAACTATTTTTGCTCTTGTTCAGTTAATGAAGAGTATAAAAGTGGACCAATTAAAGGGACGTTGTTATCTGCCTTCTATACAGTTAAATGAAATAGAATCGGCAAAGGCAGTTAATGTATATAAGACAACGTTGAACGAGATATTAAAGTGTTTGCCCAAAATTTCTTCTGACAGTAGTTCGTTTAGCAAGATATGCTACTGGATAGTTTCTTATGATTTAAGGTTCCTAAATGAAAAACAATCAATTTTTTACGAAGATCGAGAATGGCATTTGGGTTGGCGGAAATGCCTTATAGCAATGAGGATTTTTGCTCTACGTTAGTTTTGACGTCGTGTTGACCCATTCATTGATATCTGCCAGAGCCCGTTTCGTTTGAGCAGGTTTCCGTTCTTTCTTGGTTACCTTTTGTGGGAGTGGTGGAAATAAACCAAAATTAATATTCATGGGCTGAAATGTCTGTTCAAATGCTCCGCTAGTTATATGAAAAAGAAGTGATCCCATTGCAGTACTTTTGGGAGGCAGAACAATTTTTTGGCCCTTCATCTCTGAGGCAGCGAACCTGCCGGCTAGCAAACCAATAGCGGCGCTCTCAACATAGCCTTCGCAACCCGTTATCTGTCCAGCAAATCTTATTTGCATACAATTTTTTAAACGTAGAGTCTCATCAAGAAGTCGAGGTGAATTGATAAATGTATTTCTGTGTAAACCTCCTAGCCTTTCGAAGGTTGCATTTTCAAGGCCAGGAATACTTCTAAAGATTCTAATCTGTTCCTTATGTTTAAGTTTAGTCTGGAAACCAACAAGATTAAATAGAGTGGCCAATTTGTTATCTTGTCTAAGCTGAACGACTGCGTATGGTTTTACATTTGGATTATGAGGGTTGGTAAGCCCTACAGGCTTCATAGGCCCATAACGAAGAGTTTGTGGTCCTCGAAAAGCCATAACTTCTATAGGCAGGCAACCTTCAAAATATGGCGTATCCTGTTCCCATGTTTTAAAATCGACGATGTCAGCTTCCAGTAATTCCTCTATGAATTTTTCATATTGTTCAACACTTAGAGGGCAGTTTATATAATCAGAACCTTCTCCTTTATCATAACGTGATTGAAACCATGCCTTTTTCATGTTGATACTTTCACGATTAACTATTGGCGCAATAGCATCAAAGAATGATAACGAATTTACTTCCGCTGTCTTTTGTATTGATTGAGCCAAAGGTTCTGATGTTAAGGGTCCCGTGGCTACAATTGTTAATCCCCAAGATTTTGGAGGAAGTGATGTTAATTCTTCACGAATTATTGTCACAAGTGGATGATTTTCAAGCGAATTTTGAACTCTCTGCGAAAAATGATCTCTATCAACTGCCAGAGCTCCGCCAGCGGGCACACGGTTTAAGTCGGCAGACTTAAGGATTAATGAACTAGCACGACGCATTTCTTCATGAAGGAGGCCAATTGCACTTTTTTTGGCTTCATCCGAACGAAAAGAATTAGAGCATACCAATTCGGCAAATCGGTCGGTTTGGTGTGCCTGTGTGTTTTTGATAGGACGCATTTCGTGAATTATTACAGGGATATTACTGTTCACTAATTGCCAAGCAGCTTCGGAGCCGGCTAGCCCGCCACCAATGACATGAACAGGGTTATTTAACATATTCAAATCTACAAGTTCTTTTAGTTATAGTTCTTTTATGCGCTAATTTCCGTTCAAGTGTGGAGCCAAGTAATTACCGGTGAAACTGTGTTTCACCTTGATAACATCCTCTGGTAAACCACAAGTCAGAAGATTTCCACCCTTGTCTCCACCTTCTGGACCAAGATCAATGATCCAATCCGCAGTTTTAATTACTTCAAGGTTATGTTCAATCACTATTACGGTATTACCACGATCTACCAGAGAGTGAAGAACCTCTAACAGGTTTTTTACATCTTCAAAATGAAGACCTGTTGTTGGCTCGTCTAGAATATATAATGTTTTACCGGTAGAACGTCGCGCCAATTCTTTCGATAGCTTGACCCTTTGCGCCTCGCCCCCAGATAGTGTTGTCGCTTGTTGGCCAATTTGGATGTAGCCAAGGCCCACTTGTTTGAGCATTTCAAGTTTGTCACGGATTGATGGTACAGCCTTAAATAACTCGGCTCCTTCATCAACGGTTAAGTTAAGAACGTCAGATATAGAATCTTTTTTAAATAATATTTCTAGGGTTTCCCTATTATATCTACTGCCTTTACACATGTCACATTGGACGTAGACATCCGGTAGAAAGTGCATTTCTATCTTAATTACTCCATCCCCTTGGCAGGCTTCACACCTCCCACCCTTAACATTAAAAGAAAAACGTCCTGGTTTATAACCGCGCGCGCGAGCCTCAGGTAGCCCTGCAAACCATTCACGAATAGGCGTGAAAGTTCCAGTATATGTTGCTGGATTAGATCGCGGAGTTCGTCCAATGGGGGATTGATTAATTTCTACAATTTTATCAATAAATTCCAATCCATGTATTTCTCGAAATTTTCCAGGTATTACACGTGATCCATGTAACTTTCTAGAAATTGCTCGATATAGTGTATCTATAACTAGTGTGGATTTACCACTGCCGGACACTCCTGTTACTGTTGTAAAGGTCCCTACGGGAATTTCTACGTCAATATTTTTTAGGTTGTTGGCGGAGGCGCCTCTTACTATAATTTTTTGACCAGATTTAGGTTTGCGCCTAAATTCTGGAAGGGCAATACATTTTGAACCACTTAAATATTGAGCCGTTAAACCTATTTTTGAACTAAGGACTTTCCCTGGAGTTCCCTTAGCGACAATTTTGCCACCATGTCGGCCAGCTTTTGGGCCCAGATCCACCAAATAGTCTGCTGACCTTATTGCATCTTCATCGTGTTCTACCATTAAAACAGTATTACCTAAATCGCGCAAACGTCTAAGCGTTTCCAACAGGCGCGCGTTATCTCTTTGGTGTAATCCAATAGAAGGCTCATCCAAGACATACAAAACACCAGTCAGGCCGGAACCAATCTGAGATGCAAGCCTGATACGTTGACTTTCTCCACCGGATAAAGTGCCGGAAGAACGAGACAGGCAAAGATATTCGAGTCCAACGTCTGCGAGAAAAGTAAGTCTCTCATTGATTTCTTTTAAGATACGTTCAGAAATTTTTATTTCCTTGGTATTTAGAAATTTGGGTAAATCCGAAAACCATCTTTTTGCTTCGATGATAGAAAAGTCGGCGATTTCACTAATATTTAAACCATTGATTTTTATTGCCAAGGCTTCTTTTCTAAGACGCATTCCTTCACAGTTATTACAATCACTTTCGGTTTGAAAACGCTCCAAATCATCGCGCAGGCGCAAATCTTCTGTTTGTTTAAAACGCCTTTCAATGTTGGGTATAACGCCTTCAAATGGTTTTTCTATAGTGTATTTTTTTTCACCATCACTGTAGATTATTTTTACGGGATCTTCTCCGGAACCCCAGAGAATTGATTTCTGGTCTCTTTTTTTTAATTTTTTAAAAGGGGTATCCATAGAAAAATCATAATGTAAGGACAGAGATTTAAGTGTCTGTGAGTAGTAATGTGACCCAGAATTAGACCAAGGTAGGATAGCATCCTCTTTCAAACTTTTATTATCATCTGGCACAATAAGTTCTGGATCAAAATACCTTGATTTACCTAATCCATCACAAGCTGGGCACGCGCCGGACGGCGAATTGAAAGAAAATAGTCGTGGTTCTATCTCATCTATTGTAAATCCAGAAACAGGACAGGAAAACTTGGCCGAGAAGATTATGCGGTCATGATTATTAAAATTTTCAGTAATTGCAATTCCATCGGCAAGTTCCAATGCTGTCTCCAGTGAATCAGCTAGGCGATTGCCAAGATCGTCTCCCACAATCAAACGATCTACGACGACTTCTATATCATGTTTGTAGTTTTTTTTGAGAGTGGGGACCTCGTCCATTAAATAAAATTCGCCATCAACTTTAATTCGTTGAAAACCTTTTGTTTGTAGCTCCTGGAATTCTCTCCGATATTCACCTTTTCGTCCCCTGACAATGGGTGCCAACAAATATATGCGTGTACCTTCCTCCATCTCTAGAATGCGGTCTACCATTTGAGACACTGTTTGGCTTTCTATTGGTAAGCCTGTGGTTGGTGAGTAAGGCACCCCGGTTCTTGCAAAAAGAAGCCTCATATAATCATAAATTTCCGTTACCGTTCCAACAGTAGAACGTGGGTTTTTCGATGTTGTTTTTTGTTCAATCGAAATGGCAGGAGATAAACCCTCAATAGTGTCAACATCTGGTTTTTGCATC
The DNA here is from genome assembly GCA_002719885.1 of Rhodospirillaceae bacterium. Lineage (GTDB taxonomy): Bacteria > Pseudomonadota > Alphaproteobacteria > MPNO01 > UBA2964 > UBA2964. The sequence continues at coordinate 8,649 of PBFH01000034.1, forward strand.
ATTTCCAGAAATTGTCGGGCATAAGCAGAAAGGCTTTCCACATACCTCCTTTGACCTTCCGCGTAAATAGTATCGAAGGCTAGTGATGACTTGCCCGAACCCGATACCCCGGTTAATACCACAAGAGAATCTCTAGGGAGAGTGATATTGATATTTTTTAAATTATGTTCTCTGGCACCGCGAACTACAATTTTGCCGCTCATTTTAAAAATATCCTACTAACCCTATTAATTATTCAAGTAACATATTGGCTATTTTTAACTGTCTTCAAGCAGGATAAAAAAACAGGGCCCTCGTTTAAGGTCATGTCATAAATATCAGGGCATCGACTTCTGAAACTAACCAAATCTTTGGTAGACCTAATATGGTTCCTGGCATCTGACAAAGCTGGATAGGACCAAACATGGATGTGTGTATCAATTATCATTAAATTCCTCCGTTTAGATTACGATGCCACCATTTGGGCTTAACACTTGTCCGGTCACGTATTTGCTTGCGTCGGATGCAAAATATGCTACTGCGTGCGATATATCCGCTGGCTCTCCCTCATGGCCTAGTGGTATTGAACGTTTTCTCTCTGACCTGATTTTCTCTTTACCCGGCCTGTTTGTCATCGGTGTAGGAATAAAACCTGGGGCCACGGCGTTTACGAGAATATTCCAAGGTGCGAGTTCTTTAGCCCATGCCTTGGTTAAACCTATTAAGGCGGCCTTTGCCCCACAATAATGCGATCCTGAATCTGTTCCAGCCATACCGAATATTGATGCTGTGTTGATTATTCTGCCAAACTTCTTAGCTTTCATTCCAGGGATAACCAAACGGGTGGCGACGTAAGCTCCTTTGATATTGACATCAAACATCTCTGATAAAATCTCGTCCGTTATTTCTTCTATAGCGCGTTGCTGGCTACTGATACCAGCGTTGTTTACCAGAACGTCAACGCTGCCAAAACTTTTCTCGATATCTTCAAAAAGATTTTGAAATTGTTTTGTTTTCCTAATATCACAAATCATAAGCCGATGAGTATGGCCAAATTTATGAAGTTTTCGGGAGGTTCCATTTGCACCCTCTTCATTTATATCTTGTATAATAACATTAGCCCCCTGCTGGGCGAGATAAATTGCATGGTTGCGTCCCAAACCCGAACCTGCTCCCGTTATCAGAACAACTTTATCTTTCATAGATTTCATAAAAATTCTCCCGGATGAACGTTCTTCATTGTCACAATTACAATAGGGTATCATCATGCCAGAAATTTTTAATGGAGACGAGTGATGCAATTAGCAATTCTGGACGATTATCAGGAAATTTCCGGTGAATACGCGGATTGGTCGCATATTTCCCAACAGGTCCAAATTAAGGTATTTTCTGATCATATTAGTGAAGAAAATGAAATAGTAAAAAGACTGCAAGATTTTTCAATCATATGCGTTATGCGCGAACGAACACCTTTTCCCAGAACTTTGATAGAAAAACTACCTAACTTGAAGTTGATTGTATCAAGTGGGATGAGAAACCTGGGGATTGATTTACAGGCGGCAAAAGATAATGACGTTATTGTTTGCGGGACAAAAAGTTTTGGGATGCCAACGGCTGAGCTTACTTGGGGTTTAATTCTTGGGCTCGCAAGACAAATACCGTCAGAAGATAAAAATATTCGTTTAGGCGGATGGCAGAATACCGTGGGTGTAGGACTAGAGGGAAAAACATTGGGAATTGCCGGTTTAGGTAAGCTCGGCTCGCGAGTAGCTGAAATTGGAAAAGTGTTTGGAATGAAGGTAATAGGGTGGAGTCAAAATTTGACCCAGGATCGATGTGACGACCTTGGTATATTGCTAGTTGGCAAGGATGAACTTATGAAGCAATCTGACTTTTTGACGATACATCTGATCTTAAGTGAGAGAACCCACGGATTATTCCAGCGGGAAGACTTGTTACTTATGAAACCTACCGCTTACATCATTAATACAGCGCGGGGCCCAATTATTAATGAAGAGGCATTAATAGAGGTACTTCAAAATAAAATAATTGGGGGGGCAGGAATAGATGTTTACGGCGAGGAGCCACTCCCTTATGACCACCCCTTACGTGGATTAAATAATACCATTGTTACACCTCACTTGGGTTATGTTGAAAAGGTTAATTATGAATTTTATCATAATGGTTATGTTGAGGCGGTATCTGCATTCTTGAATGGTGATCCAAAAAATTTGATAAATGGTTACTAAATTATATTAACAGATCGAACCCCTATGTCTTCTGACTTAATGTTATTAATATTGCGGTTAAATGAGTATTAGGAGTGAGCCAAAAGTAATGTCAAATAATTCGGGCATAGATATCGATATTGAATTAAATAAACTGGCAAGGGGATACCGCATTGTTGCCGCTAATGGGCATTTAGAGGCGACACTTGGTCACCTTTCTTGGAGGGATCCCGAGGGACGTGGTCTCTGGATGAAATGTCAGGAACGAGGCCTTGATGAAGTTGAATCTAATGACCTCCATTTAATTAATTGGAATGGAAAGGTATTACAGGGAAGCAAGGGGCACAGGCATTCAGAGTGGCCCATTCACGCTGCGGTGTATAAGGCCCGAAAGGATGTCCATTGTGTCGGACATACACACCCAATGCATTGTGTGCTTTTCTCAGCAACTAATGAGAATTTAGTGGGGATTGGCCATAATGGTTCATACTTTGGAGGAAAGGTGAAGGTATTTGAAAAGACACTGGCTCTAGTTCGTAATATGGAGGATGCATCGGCAATGGCGACCGCACTAGGCGACGCATGGGCGGTATTATTACGCAACCATGGGGTTACTTTTTGCGGTAACTCTATTCAACATTGCGTTGTTATGGGCATAGCAATAGAGCAAGCATGTAAAGAACAATTATTAATGAATGGGACAGGTCTAAATTGGGAGTGGAAAGTTAATTCTGGCCTTAAAGATGAGGCCGTTCTTTATCCGAGAATTGTTGAAAATTTATGGCTCTATCACAACCGTAAACTTGATAAGTCAGAAAGTCGTACCTAAAATGTCAGTCTTTTTTTTCGGGTTCTGCGGCCTTTAAAACTCCTGAACGCTCTAACACACGCCTGAAGCTATGTGGTACAAATGGATGCATTCCCAATGCGATCATCTCGGACTGATTTAGATTTACTAGTGCGCGACGCTCGATTTCCGTTAGTCCTTCAATGGACGTGGCATAAGCGTCAGGGTTGGCCAGGTACCTGTCTCGTTCAACTTCATTACTAGCCAATATATGGAGAGTATTCGACAAAATGACTCTGTCAGGGTGGATTGGCGGATAATGAGGTTCAAACTTTTCGGGTTGTCGCGTGTTTGTCCACGCGACCGTACCGTAATTATGGTGCCAGGTAGGTTCAAAATTTACAAAATCTGGAGAGCGTTGATCTATCAAACCGGCTGCTACACCCCAACACCTTAGTTCAATATTGCCGGTTTCATCTAATGTTTGATCGTCCAGCGCCAAAAGGTAACGAAGTTGTCCTTTCTCCATCATATCCATAAAATTTCGGTCAAATTCTGTATCGGGGCCAGGGTCAATATATCTATCTGTGCCAGGGTAGTGAGAAAGTCCTCCACTGCAAATAACGATAACCCTTAAGCCAAGGGCTGAAATTCCATCACTTAGCATTTTTCCAAATGAATAGCAGCGCTCCATAGAAGGTTGCGGAGGGACATAGGCATTTACAAAAATCGGTAAAATGGGAATGCTTTTAATGCCAGTGAAGTCAAGAGGAATAGCAAAGGCATAATCAATTTTTGCATTACTTGTGAAGGCTGGGTCGAAATTATTTCGCTGAGCATATTTTACTAAGCTTAAGGCCTCTTGGCTGGCGACTGGGTATTTATAATCCCGGCCGGCAAATTTCCCTTCTGCAACACCTCCAATATGGAGTGTAAAACTAGCGTTACAATGAAGTAGAAATTGATGAGCATGATCATTTGCGATGACAATGCAAATATCTGGTTGGAGGTCCATTAGTTTCGAGCCTATATTTGAGAGAAGAACTCGAAGTCTTTCGACAACCATAGGGTCCTCCGAATCGGGTAGGGTCCAAAGCTGCGGGGCGTGCGTTGTACAAACGCCTCCTAATACACCTGNNTCACTCATCTTATTGTCCTTTTTCCGGGCTCTTNTTACACTCTGTANCATGANTTTTTAGAGTGCAAGTGATACAAACACTNAANANATTGAATACGTGCTCAATGATNAAGTTTNGGNTACTATANANNTTCNAATAAGTTTACGAGGNGTGNNACCATGGCCGGAAGTATCAATAAGGTTATATTAGTTGGAAATCTGGGACGAGATCCTGAAAGTCGGACGATGCAGGATGGTAACCCTGTTGTTAATTTATCNATAGCNACCTCTGAAAGTTGGAGGGATAGGAATTCGGGTGAGAGGCGGGAACGAACAGAGTGGCATCGTGTAGTCATTTTTAATGATAAATTAGCCGAAATAGCACAAAAATATTTGCGNAAGGGGTCAAAANTTTATCTAGAAGGTCAACTTCAGACACGGAAGTGGACAGATCAGTCCGGCATGGAGAAATATACAACAGAAGTGGTGCTCCAACGCTATCGCGGTGAATTGACGATGCTTGATAGTCGTAATGAAANGGGAGGGGAATCAGATTTTTCTAATTCATCCGAAATAGACAATTCTACTTCACCTGCAAATGATGTTGGCAACAGTACAAGCGCAGAATTAGATGATGAAATACCATTTTAAATAATTTTAATTTTAAATTTTGATCAAATAGTATTGTATTATTATTAACATTGAAGAAAACAATATAAGTAANTGAAAAAAAAAGAAAAAAATTTATTTATTTAGATCATGTGCTCATTGTCTGATTCTCTATTATCTGTTAATNATATAAGTCTACGAACAGGGTTCTCAGATAACTAGTTTTGAGAAACAATTATAACAATTTGGCGTACTAATAATTGACATCTGAACCGGTAATTCCCGAATTTGACATCTCTTCAATTGCTATCGAAGAGGAGATGAAATCTTCGTATCTTGATTATGCNATGAGTGTGATCGTGAGCCGTGCTTTACCGGATGTTCGGGATGGCTTGAAACCTGTGCACCGTCGAATTTTATACGGCATGAAAGAAGAAGGCTACGATTGGAACCGGGCTTATCGAAAATCTGCTAGAGTAGTCGGTGATGTTATGGGTAAATATCATCCACATGGTGATACCGCTATTTATGATGCCATGGTTCGAATGGCGCAGGATTTTTCCATGCGTCACATGTTGGTTGATGGTCAGGGAAATTTTGGCTCCATGGATGGCGATCGGGCGGCAGCCATGCGTTACACAGAAGTTCGCCTTCACCGATTGTCCGAAGAATTGCTCGAGGATATCGACAGGGAAACCGTTGATTTCCAGGCAAATTATGATGAAACAATCTATGAACCCAAGGTACTACCCGCAAAATATCCTAATTTGCTTGTAAATGGAGCCGGCGGCATAGCTGTTGGCATGGCTACGAACATACCGACCCACAATCTTGGTGAAGTTATCGATGGCTGTTGTGCGTTGCTCGATAACCCGAATCTTACTATTGGTGAATTGCTCCAAATAATACCAGGTCCTGATTTTCCAACAGGTGGATTAATCATGGGCCGTAGNGGAATTAACCAGGCCTATAATACCGGGAGAGGTTCGGTTGTAATTCGCGGCCGTACTCATATAGAGGAGGTCCGGAAGGATCGTGAGGCGATTATTGTCACCGAGGTCCCCTATCAGATCAACAAGGCAAGAATGATAGAGCGCATCGCGGAAATGGTACGAGACAAACGGATTGAAGGTATATCCGATATTCGTGATGAGTCAGATCGGGATGGAGTACGCGTAGTAATAGAGATAAAAAGAGACCACATGTCTGAGGTAGTCCTCAATCAATTATTTAAATATACACCGCTTCAAACCAGCTTCGGGGTCAATTTACTAGCGTTGAATGGAGGTCGTCCCGAACTAATGACGGTTCGAGATGTCTTGTCTGCCTTTATTTCTTTCCGTGAAGAGGTCATTACCCGAAGGACAGTTTACGAATTGGGTAAGGCTCGTGATCGGGCACATGTACTTGTTGGCCTTGCCATTGCTGTAGCTAATATCGATAAGATTATAGAGTTAATAAGAGGTGCTCCAGATCCCGTTACCGCTCGGGAAGGGCTCATGAAAAACACTTGGCCCGCGGGAGAAGTTGTTTCCCTTATTGAACTAATTGATGAACCAGGTAGGGGCGTGGTAGAGGGCTCTTATCAATTGTCCGAAGTTCAAGCGAGAGCCATTCTGGATTTACGGCTGCAACGGTTAACCGGTCTGGAACGAGATAAAATAGCCGGTGAACTCGAGGATTTAGCATCTCAAATCATAGAATATTTAGCAATCCTAGCTTCGTCGGAAAAAGTAAGAGCAATTCTCAGAGGAGAACTTCTCGAGGTCAAAGAAAAGTTTGCAAATGATCGTCGAACCACAATAGATGATTCTGAGTTTGAAGCTGATATTGAAGACCTTATTCAGCGAGAAGATATGGTCGTCACTGTTACTCATGGCGGCTATATCAAGCGTGTTCCTGTTTCTACTTATCGNTCACAGAGACGTGGTGGTAAGGGTAGGTCGGGAATGTCAACACGAGATGANGATTTTGTATCCAATGTTTATGTTGTGAATACACATACCCCGGTCTTATTTTTTTCCAGTCGTGGAATGGTCTATAAGTTAAAAGTTTATAAGCTACCTTTGGGCACGCCACAGGCACGAGGCAAGGCGTTAGTTAACCTACTACCGCTTAAAGAAGGAGAAACAATTACCACACTTATGCCCTTACCAGAAAATGAATCTGCTTGCGAAGAGCTAGACGTAATGTTTGCCACATCGAGGGGCTCCGTAAGGCGTAATCGGTTGAGTGATTTTTTCAATGTTATGGCAAACGGAAAGATTGCCATGAAACTTGGAGATGGTGACCACCTTGTCGATGTAACCGTCTGTGAATCTGATCAGGATGTTCTTCTTTCAACAGCAAAGGGTAAATGCATACGCTTTCCTATAACAGGCGTAAGATTGTTCGCCGGCAGGGCATCGAGCGGCGTACGCGGAATTCGCCTTGCTAACGGCGATAGTGTAATCTCAATGTCCACACTAAAACATGTATCTTTTTCGATTGAAGAACGTGATGCCTATTTACGCCGCCGTCGATCCGAGAAATCAGACCAGGAAGAGAGTGGGTCTACGACGGATGAAACTAGTCAAGTAAATGAAGTTGCCGAAACAGTTAATCTCTCCGATAAACGTTATCAAGATATGCTTAAACTTGATCAGTTTATTCTGACATTGGCCTCAAATGGTTTTGGAAAAAGGACGTCATCTTATGAATATACTGTCCGAAATAGAGGTGGGCAGGGAATTGCCAATATTAATTTGGGGTCTGATAAAAGTAATTCGGTNGTGGCCTCTTTTCCGGTTACTGAAGGTGATCAACTCGTACTTGTGACTGATAANGGGCAGATGATCCGCACAGGTATTGATGAAATACGGATTGCCGGTCGTACGACTAGAGGTGTAATTGTTTTTCGGGTCAACAATAAAGAAAGTGTTGTTTCAGTAAGTCGGCTACCAGAGGTAGAAGAAGAGGACGAACAAACGTTCACAAAAGTCTAGTCAAAGGATAAAGTAGACCCACCCCGGATCAGCGTAGGATCTACAACCTAGAATAAACGGAGAAGAAAACATGGAAGAAACAATGAACGAAGAGGGTAATGGGTAGATCTCTTGTTGGAATTTACGCCGGTACATTTGACCCGGTTACAAATGGGCATATGGACATAATTCTGCGTGCTGCTCGAATGCTAGATAAACTAGTAATTGGTGTAGCCATAAATGCTGGAAAGGGGCCATTATTTTCTCTCGAGGAAAGGCTCGAGATGGTAGGTACCGAAATTTTCGAAATGAAGGAAGTTGCAAAGCACATAGAGGTTAAAGGCTTTGATAATTTACTCGTGGACTTTGCTCGTGATTATAATGCGAGTGTTATAATTAGGGGTTTACGTGCCGTATCGGACTTTGATTATGAATTCCAAATGTCTAGTATGAACGCAAAGTTGGCGCCGGATGTAGAGACAGTCTGTCTGATGGCTTCCGATCGTCATCAATTTATTGCGTCACGGCTAGTCAAGGAAATAGCAAAATTAGATGGGGATGTGGGACAGTTCGTGTCACCTCGTGTGGAGGGTTTGTTAAAAAAAAAATTCTCTTAGAGGATAATTTATGAAGCTTTCTATTGACCGTAAGTCGCTTGCCTCATATTGTTCGCCGCCACTGGGACGTTTAGAATATTACTATCGTGGGCCCGTAGCTCAGCCCGGTAGAGCAGCTGACTTTTAATCAGTTGGTCGCAGGTTCGAATCCTGCCGGGCCCACCAATGATTTCAATGACTTAGCCGCATTTCTTAAAGCCAATTCTAGGCTTGGTACCAGCTTTGGTACCAATTTTGGCATAATTTCTCTCGGTTTACTTTTGGTACCAAAAGAGTCAGTTGGTCGTTTTGGCTTTTTTTTGGCTTTAAACGTAACAAAAATTGACGTATAGTAATTTATCGTCATTACGCCATAAAGGAGAGAATTATGGGTAAGATCAGTAAAGTAAATTTAAAAAAAGTTGGATTTAGAGAGCAGCGCAATCGTTATTATGCTCGGTTAGAAAAATTTGGAGGTGGTAGACCTTTATTCAAAACAGAAGCGGAAGCTGCGCGATGTTATGATTCAGCAGAAGCAGATATTAAAAATAAGACTTTTGTTAAAGTCGTCAACGCAAAAACTTTTGCCGAATGTGCTGGAACTTACGACAAGGACTATTTCCATCAAACAAAAAAGAAAATTTTTGTATCCGGTTTCCTTAAAAAATATCAAACGCAAGGTCACACGAAAGGGAGAGTACAACCGAGTATGGTTACAGACAGGGCCAGCCATTTAGAGAATTTAATGAATGTCGATTATATTGATGTTGCTGATGATCTGGTTGGCAAAGTTCCTTTGAAAAAAATTGGCAATGTAAAGATGGCTGATTTTGAGAGTCTTGATTTGGAAAAATCATTAAATGTTTGGTTTCACGATAACAAAAAGATTGGAAGCAAAAGTACCCGCGACAAATATATGCAATCTTTGAAGATGGTTTTTTACTGGGCAATAAAGCAGAAAATTTTAAAATTTGATGTCAGTAAATACATTGATCTTGAAGAAATGGATTTTGAGGAACCAGTAAAGCGGCGGGTTCCCAACTCAGAGTTGGATAAAATTGTCGAGCATATAAAAAGTCCCAAATGGCAACTGATGGTCGAGACGGCAAGTCAGACAGGGTTACGTCCAGGTGAAATAGCAGGGTTGCACTGGAATGAAATTGATTTTGGAGGACATAACGAAACAGGGGCCGTTGCTGTCATTTATGGAAGACGAAAAGATGGATCACTCGGAAGTGGAAAAACAGGTGCAGCACGTCGGGTTGTGCCTCTGTGTGATGATTTACGGGATGCCCTGCGGCGGTGGCAAGTTTCTCAGCCAATAGAAGAGAGATCACAAGGACTGGTTTTTCCAAACAGCGTTGGCGCTGTGTGCGATAACACAAAGTGGAATCGAAAAATAATTACACCAGCGTGTGAGAAGGCAGAGGTTGAACGCATAACGATGTATGATCTCAGGCACTACTACGCAAGCACTCTGATTTATGAAACGACGGCAAAAGACGTAGAGATTCAATATTGGATGGGCCATCACTCCGTTGCTTTCACACAAAAAGTTTATGGTCACTGGTTGAATGATCCACGAAGAAATAGAACAATAGGCGCAGAATTAAGCAGGGCTGTGGGTTCACGTGCTAAAGACTTAA